>CANFKQ010000114.1 GCA_947447405.1 Comamonadaceae bacterium
CTACCAAGTGAACAAAAAGACCTTGCAAGAACGCATGGCCGAGTTGGTTCACGAAAAGAAGATTGAAGACATCAGCCACATCCAAGACGAATCCGACAAGTCGGGCATGCGCTTAGTGATTGAACTCAAGCGCGGCGCCGTGCCTGAGGTGGTCTTGAACAACCTTTATAAACAAACCCAACTGCAAGACACCTTCGGTATCAACATGGTGGCCTTGATTGACGGCCAACCCAAGCTGTGCAATTTGCGCGACTTGATTGCTGTGTTCTTGGGTCACCGCCGCGAAGTGGTCACACGCCGCACCATCTTCACCCTGCGCAAAGCCCGCGAACGCGGTCATGTGCTGGAGGGTTTGGCGGTGGCATTGGCCAACATCGATGAGTTCATCCGCATCATCCGCAATGCGCCCACACCCCCTGTGGCCAAGGCAGAGTTGATGACCAAGTCATGGGACAGCCAACTGGTGCGAGAAATGCTCACCCGCAGCCGTGCCGATGGTGGCGTGATCAATGCCGATGACTACCGCCCCGATGGTTTGGAAAAAGAGTTTGGTATGGGCAACGATGGCCTGTACCGCTTGAGCGAAACCCAAGCCCAAGAAATTTTGCAAATGCGTCTGCAACGCTTGACCGGCTTGGAACAAGACAAAATCGTCAACGAATACAAAGACGTGATGGCTGAGATTGACGACTTGCTCGACATCTTGGCGAAACCAGAACGGGTGTCCACCATCATTGGTGACGAGCTGAACGTGGTGAAAAACGAGTTCGGCCAAAGCAAACTCGGCGCACGCCGCAGCGTGATTGAACACAACGCCCAAGACTTGGGTACCGAAGACCTGATCACCCCCACCGACATGGTGGTCACGCTCAGCCACAGCGGCTACATCAAGAGCCAACCCCTATCTGAATACCGCGCGCAAAAACGCGGCGGTCGCGGTAAACAAGCCACAGCCAACAAAGAAGACGATTGGGTGGACCAACTCTTCATCGCCAACACGCACGACTATTTGCTGTGCTTCTCCAACCGTGGCCGTTTGTACTGGCTCAAAGTGTGGGAGGTGCCTGCGGGTTCACGTGGTTCACGTGGTCGACCCATCGTCAACATGTTCCCGCTTCAAGAAGGCGAAAAGATCAACGTCGTCTTGGCCCTGACGGGCGAAGCCCGTACCTTCCCTGAAGACCAATTTGTGTTCATGGCCACATCCATGGGCACGGTCAAGAAGACCTCGCTCGACGAGTTCAACAACCCACGCAAGGGCGGCATCATCGCCGTCAACTTGGACGAGGGTGATTTCTTGGTTGGTGCAGCTTTGACTGACGGCAAGCACGACGTGATGTTGTTCAGCGATGGCGGCAAAGCTGTGCGTTTTGACGAAAACGATGTGCGCCCCTTGGGTCGCAGTGCCCGCGGTGTTCGCGGCATGATGATCGAAGAAGGCCAAAGCGTGATCGCCATGTTGGTATCTGAACAAGAAGACCCAAGCGCCTTGACCGACGAAACCGTGGCACGCGCCAGCGTGTTAACTGCCACCGAAAACGGCTACGGCAAACGCACCAACATCAGCGAATACACCCGCCACGGCCGTGGCACCAAAGGCATGATTGCCATCCAGCAATCCGAGCGCAACGGCAAGGTCGTGGCAGCCACCTTGGTACAAGCCGACGACGAAATCATGCTCATCACCGATACCGGCGTGCTGGTGCGTACCCGTGTGGCCGAAATCCGCGAAATGGGCCGCGCCACGCAAGGCGTGACCTTGATTGGTTTGGATGAAGGCGCCAAGCTCAGCGGCTTGCAACGCATTGTCGAAAACGATGCCAACGCGCACTTCAGCGAAGGCGCAGAAGACGACAGCGCCGAAGGCAACACTGACGCCGCTAGCGAAGGTTAATCGAGGCATGAACCGCCCCTTTAACTTTTCTGCAGGTCCAGCGGCCATGCCCCTGGAGGTGTTGCAGCAAGCGGCTGCCGAAATGACCGATTGGCAAGGCAGCGGCATGGGCGTGATGGAAATGAGCCATCGCGGCAAAGAGTTCATCAGCATTTACGAACAGGCCGAGGCCGATGTGCGCGAGCTGTTGGCCGTGCCTGCCCACTTCAAAATCTTGTTCATGCAAGGGGGTGGCTTGGCAGAAAACGCCATCGTGCCTTTGAACCTCTCACGCGGCGAAACAGTTGATCTGGTAGTCACAGGCAGCTGGAGCGAGAAGTCGTTCAAAGAAGCCAACAAATACTGCACACCACATTTGGCAGCAACAGGCGCTGAAACAAACTTCACCACCCTGCCCACCCCTGCGCAATGGCAACTCAGCGCTGGCTCGCAATACGTCCACATCTGCACCAACGAAACCATCCACGGCGTGGAGTTTCATACCCTGCCCGACCTCAAGGCCTTGGGCTCTGACGCACCGTTGGTGATTGACTTTTCATCGCATGTGCTTTCGCGCAGTGTGGACTGGGCACGAGTGGGCTTGGCATTTGGTGGTGCGCAAAAGAACATTGGCCCCGCTGGTGTGACCTTGGTTATCGTCCGCGAAGACTTATTGGGCCATGCACTCAGAGCTTGCCCCAGCGCGTTCAACTACAAAACCGTGGCTGATAACGGCTCGATGTACAACACGCCGCCCACGTACAGCATCTACATGGCAGGTCTGACTTTCCAATGGCTCAGACGCCAAGGTGGCGTTGCTGCGATGGAGCAACAAAATATCGCCAAAGCCAAACTCTTGTATGACTTTTTGGACGGCTCTAGTTTTTACAGCAACAAGGTTGCGCACGATTGCCGATCACGCATGAACGTGCCCTTCTTCTTGGCCGACGAATCGCGCAACGACGCTTTCTTGGCTGGTGCCAAAGCCGCAGGCCTGCTGCAACTCAAAGGCCACAAGTCCGTCGGCGGCATGCGCGCCAGCATCTACAACGCTATGCCTCTCGAAGGCGTGCAAGCGCTGGTGAGCTACATGCAAGCGTTTGAAAAAACACAGGCTTAAAACAACACCATGAGCCAACAACCTATTCAGTCCGACGCCCTCGCCGCCTTGCGCGTGCAAATCGACGCGCTCGACAAACAACTGCTGCAACTGGTCAACGACCGAGCCAAAGTGGCAGAGCAGGTCGGTGAAATCAAACGCGCCGAAGGCTCGCCGTTCTTTCGCCCCGATCGTGTAGCTCAGGTGATTGAGAAAATCACACAAGCTAATCCAGGTCCACTGAAGAACGAACACATCGCCTCCATCTGGCGCGAAATCATGTCGGCTTGTTTGGCGCTCGAAGCACCACAACGTGTGGCCGTGCTCGGCCCTCAAGGCACGTTTTGCGAACAAGCCGCGATCGAGTTTTTTGGTAGCGCCGCCAACCTGATTTACTGTGCCAACTTCGACGAAGTCTTCCACGCCACTGCCGCAGGCACCGCCCAATACGGCGTGGTGGGCATGGAAAACTCCACCGAAGGCGTGGTGGCCCGTTCACTCGACTTGTTCTTGCGCTCGCCCGTGCATGTAGTGGGCGAAATCAGCTTGCTCGTGCGCCACAACCTGATGCGCCAGAGCAACTCGGATGCAGGCATCGAAGTGGTCATGGCACACCCCCAGGCTTTGGCCCAATGCCAAGGCTGGTTGTCGCAACACTTGCCGCATGTGGAGCGCCGCGCTGTCGCCAGCAACGCAGAAGGCGCGCGCTTGGCTGCTAGCAACCCCGCTTGGGCTGCTTTGGCCAGCGAACGTGCTGCCAGCCAGTTTGGCCTGCACATCGTGCACCATGCCATCCAAGACGAGGCCTACAACCGCACGCGCTTTGCCGTCATCGCGCTGCCCCAAACCTTGGCCACGCCGCCCGCATCGGGTAACGACTGCACCAGCTTGGTGGTGTCGGTGCCCAACCGTCCAGGTGCGGTGCACGATCTGTTGGTGCCCCTCAAAAATAACGGCGTGTCCATGACGCGCTTCGAGTCACGCCCCGCCAAATCGGGCCAGTGGGAGTACTACTTCTATATCGACATTGCGGGCCATGTCAGCCAACCCCAAGTGGCAGCAGCGCTGCAAGAGCTGCAAGGCTTGTGCGCGTTCTACAAGGTCTTGGGTTCTTACCCCGTCTCCGAATGAAGTTTCAGCGGCTTGCCCTCATCGGCTGTGGCCTGATGGGCGGCTCGTTTGCGCTCGCCTTGCGCGAAGCTGGCCTGGTGCAAACCATCGTTGGCTTTAGCGCCTCCGACAAAACCCGCCAACGCGCCGTGGAACTTAAGGTCATCGACCAAGCCTGCGCCAGTGTGTCCGAAGCCGTGCAAGGGGCTGACCTTGTGTTGCTGGCCGTGCCCGTGGGCGCGATGCACAGCAGCTTTGCAGCCATGCGCGATGCGTTGCAGCCCCACACCTTGCTGATGGACGTGGGCTCTACCAAATGCGATGTGATTGCTGCTGCACAGGCCACCTTGGGCGAACGTCTGAGTTGCTTTGTGCCAGCCCACCCGATTGCAGGCAAAGAAATGGCGGGGATTGAGCATGCTGAATCGCGTCTGTACCAAGACCACCGCACCATCCTTACGCCACTACCGAAAACAGGGATCCATCGCCTACAAGTCGCACACGATGTGTGGACCGCCATTGGTAGCCACGTCAGCACCCTCACCCCCGAAGCGCATGACGCCACATTTGCAGCAGTCAGCCACTTGCCACACATGCTGGCATTTGCCGCGGTCAATGCGCTCATGGCGCAGCCACAAGGCGCTGCGTTTTTAGACATGGCGGGGCCTGGTTTTAGAGACTTCTCACGCATCGCCGCCAGCGATGCATCGGTGTGGCGCGACATCTTGAATGCCAACCATACAGAAGTGCTCACGCAAGTGAGGCACTTTCGCGCAGCCCTCGACCAGTTTGAAACCGCCTTGAAATCGGGCGATACCGCCGCGCTACAGCACCTGATTCAACAAGCCAGCCATGTGCGCTCAGCTTGGACACTGCAAGCGGGCAACGCATGCAACACAGCTTCTGAAGACAAATAATGTTCTCCACCGCCTTCCTCGACCTCCCCGCACTGCAAGGTGCTTCTGGCACCGTTACCTTGCCCGGCTCTAAAAGCATTTCCAACCGCGTGCTGCTGCTCTCGGCACTGTGCCAAGGCACCACCGTCGTACACGACTTGCTGGACTCCGACGACACCCGCGTGATGCTGGCTGCGCTGCGCCAACTCGGCTGCGGCGTGGAAGTTGAAGGCACGACCGTGACCATCACGGGTTTGGGTGGCCAACTCAAACACCACGACGCAATTGAGTTTTTCATGGGCAACGCGGGCACTGCCATGCGCCCACTCACCGCCGCGCTTGCCGTATTGGGCGGCGACTTCACGCTCAAAGGTGTGCCGCGCATGCACGAACGTCCGATTGGTGACTTGGTCGATGCGCTGCGCTTGCTCGGCTGTGCGATTGACTACTTGGGCAATGACGGCTTTCCACCGCTGCACATTGGCCAACCATTGCTCAAAGTGGATGCCCCTATCCAAGTGCGCGGCGATGTGTCTAGCCAATTTCTCACCGCGTTGTTGATGGCACTGCCCTTGGCTGCCAAAACGCAAGACATCGTGATTGAAGTCGTGGGCGAACTTATCAGCAAGCCCTACATCGACATCACGCTCAACCTGTTGGCGCGTTACGGCATTGCCGTCAAACGCGATGATTGGCAACGGTTCACCATTCCTGCAGGCTGCAGCTACCAGTCGCCTGGCACGATTCACGTGGAGGCTGATGCGTCGTCGGCCAGCTACTTCATTGCGCTGGGTGCCATTGCCAAGGGTGACGGTATCCGCATTCAAGGCGTCGGGGCTGACTCGATTCAAGGCGACATTCGTTTCATGGATGCCGCAACTCAAATGGGCGCAAAAATTACCAGCGGCCCCAACTGGCTCGAAATCAACCGCGGCGCATGGCCCCTCAAAGGCATCACACTGGACTGCAACCACATCCCTGATGCGGCCATGACCTTGGCCGTGATGGCGCTGTACGCCGACAGCCCCACCACGCTGCGCAACATCGCCAGTTGGCGTGTAAAAGAAACCGACCGCATCGTGGCCATGGCCACCGAATGTCGCAAGCTCGGTGCAACCGTGGAAGAAGGCCCAGACTGGATCACGGTTCACCCACTGCCGAAAGGCAACTGGAAAGCCGCCAGCATTCATACCTACGACGACCACCGTGTCGCCATGTGCTTCTCGCTCGCTGCTTTCAATGCGACCCAAGTGCCCGTGCGCATCGAAGACCCCAAGTGCGTGGCCAAAACTTTCCCCGACTACTTTGAGGCTTTGTTCTCGGTGTCACGCGCCAATACCCAAGACATTCCCGTCATTTGTATCGACGGCCCCACTGCCTCCGGCAAAGGCACTTTGGCTAGCCGTGTGGCGCAGGCTTTGGGTTACCACTACCTCGATTCAGGCGCGTTGTACCGCGTCACGGCTTATGCCGCATTGCATGCAGGCCTAACGCTCGAAGCAGCAGACGAAGCTGGCATTGCTGACCTCGCCCGCACCCTCCCCGTTCGCTTTGAAGGCGAAGCGGTGTGGCTGGGCACAGAAGACGTCAGCGACGCCATTCGCACCGAACAAGCAGGCATGAATGCTTCTAAAGTATCTGTTTTTCCTGCCGTGCGTACCGCTTTGGTGGCCCTACAGCACAGCTTCCAGCGCCTCCCCGGCCTACTGGCCGATGGCCGCGACATGGGCACGGTCATCTTTCCTCATGCACCTTTGAAAGTGTTTTTGACTGCCAGTGCCGCGCAACGCGCCGAACGTCGTCATAAGCAGTTGATTTCAAAGGGTATTTCGACTACACTTGACAGTCTTCGCGCCGATTTAGAGGCCCGCGACGCACGCGATTCATCGCGCAGCGTGGCGCCCTTGAAAGCGGCACAAGATGCTTACCAACTCGACAACTCATCGCTCTCTATCGAAGCCTCGGTAGATCACGTGTTGGCTTGGTGGCAAGCAAAGCAGCCGTTTTAAATTTTTGAAACAGGCTGCAAAACCTGGCCCGTTTGGCTCCCCTCGCGCTGCACATTGGCGCACTGGCCCAACGGATCTAAAACTTAACCCGTGGCTCACGCCACAAAACCACCGCTTATCGCAGGCCCATGTGGCGCAGCAGTTCCGCTGCCCTCTTTCCCGTGATGAGACAAAGGAAATAAATGTCTGAATCTTTTGCCGCCCTATTTGAAGAATCTCTGAAGCGCTCCGAAATGCGTACAGGTGAAGTGATCACTGCTGAAGTGATCCGCATCGAGCACAACCACGTTGTGGTGAACGCTGGCCTCAAGTCTGAAGCCTACGTGCCAATCGAAGAATTCAAGAACGACAAGGGCGAGCTCGAAGTCCAAGCTGGTGACTTCGTGTCAGTTGCGATCGGTAGCGTTGAAAACGGCTACGGCGACACCATTTTGAGCCGCGACACTGCCAAGCGTTTGGCATCGTGGATGAGCTTGGAAAAAGCTCTGGAATCTGGCGA
>CANFKQ010000115.1 GCA_947447405.1 Comamonadaceae bacterium
GTGGTGTTGGCCGAGACGCTGGCCATCACCGAGCTGTACCTGCTCTTCACCCGCAACTTCACGGGTTGGGTGCACAGCCTTAACCGCGCAGCAGGTATCACCGTCGGCATTTACTTTGTGGGCGTGATCATCTATTTGATGAACACCGCCGTACTGCCCATTACCCAAGCGGGCGAGTGGCGCACCATCATTGATGTGGTTGCTGTGGGGTGCTATTTGATAGGCGGGCTGCCTCTCATCTACATCGCATTGCTAGAACTGGGTTGGGTCAACGCAGGCGCATCGGCCGAAAACAAACGCAAAGTGCACGCCATTTGCGTAGCCTTGTTCTTGGTGTTTGGTCACGTCGCGATGATTGCCGGCATGCTCGACCCATCGCTGCTGAGCCAGGGCGCTGATACGGCACAAGACATGCCGATGATGCACAACCACTAAGCCCGTTGGGATCGCAAGCTGACCGTGAGTTTTTATGAATCAAATGTAGGAATTCATCGGTCAGTTTGCGAATAGCGTGTAGCCCACATCCAAACGGGAGGGGCACATGGACAAAAACGAATTGCGCGCTTGGCTGCGCCTGAGCATGACAGAGAGCGTGGGCAACGATGCCGCACGTCGGCTGCTGAGTTGCTTTGGTAGTCCGCAAACCGTGTTTGAACAAACCGAAACCGCGCTGTGCCAAGTGGCCACGCCCAAGCAAGCGCAAGCCTTGCTGACGGTGCCCAACGAGTTAGCCGTGCAATGCGTGCGCACACACCAATGGCTGATGCACCAACCCGACACGCACACCCACGCGCTATGGACACTCGGTGACCCGCACTACCCACCCCAGCTCATGCAACTGGCCGACCCACCGCTGATGGTTTATGCGATGGGCCAAACCGAACGCACGCTGGGCAATGCAGTGGCGATTGTCGGTAGCCGCAACCCTACGCCACAGGGCGCTCAAACGGCAGAGCTGTTTGGCGAAGCGTTGAGTGCCGCTGGCTTATGCGTGGTGTCGGGTCTCGCGCTGGGTGTTGATGGTGCGGCTCACAAAGGGGCACTGCGTGGTCGTGCAAGCTCTACAGACGACGGCAAACATTGGCACACCGTCGCTGTGGTGGGCACGGGACTTGACCGCGTATACCCGCGTCAGCACCAAACACTGGCGGGCGAAATAGCGATGCACGGATTACTGATCAGCGAATACCACCTAGGGACGGCACCACTCGCACATCACTTTCCCAAACGCAACCGCATCATCGCGGCCTTGGGACTGGGCACTTTGGTGGTGGAGGCCGCATTGAAGTCTGGCTCTCTCATCACCGCCAAGATGGCGCTCGATTTGAACCGAGAGGTACTGGCCATCCCTGGCTCCATCCATGCCACGCAATCTCACGGCTGCCATGCGCTGATTCGTCAAGGTGCGAAGTTGGTCGAGACCGCACAAGACGTGTTGGAAGAGTTGCAGCTGGCGTCACAGCAACAAGTCAACTTGTTTGCCGATGCGCTGGGTGGCGATGACGATATAGCGAGTGACGACTCCCACCATCCATGGCTTGCCCTCATGGGCTACGCCCCCGTGAGCCTAGATGTCCTGCAGGTCCGTTGCGGTCTGGACACCGCCACGCTACAAGCACAACTGCTCACACTAGAGCTTGACGGTGTTATAGGCCGATTGCCTGGAGGTTTGTTTCAGCAACTGGCTCGGCATGATCAAGGGTGAATACCCATGTTTCGCAGGCGTATAGAAACAAAAAACATGTATATTGGGTTCATGTTTGAAGTGCTCGTATTCGTCTATGAAAACTACTGGCGAGGCGATGCGTGTCCCGAGCTAGAGCAGCTGGGCCGCAAACTCAACGCCGTGGGTTTTAACGTAGAAGACATCCAACAAGCTCTGTCGTGGCTCGACGAGCTGAACTTGGCATCGCACAAAACTGAGCTAATCGACATCAGCCAAGCCGAACGCGAGCACCACACCGAATCTGCCCACAGCATGCGCGTGTACTCGGTGGCCGAACAAGACCATTTGGGTGCTGCTTGCTTGGGCTTCATCAACTTCCTTGAATCTGCCGATGTGCTGTCGCCACACATGCGCGAGATCGTGCTGGATCGCGCGATGGCCATTCCCGGTAGTCCCATCCGTTTGGACGACCTCAAAATCATCGTGCTCATGGTGTACTGGAGCATCGGCTTAGAGCCGGACTCATTGGTGCTCGACGAGCTGTGCGACGACGCAGACCGCGTCGCGCACTAAGCACCTCTGCACGGCTTAGCCCTTGCGGCCAAAGCGGTGCTCAATCTCTCCCACGATACCGCGACGGAAGATCAGCACGCACGTAACAAACGTACAGCCCATGATGATGGTGACCCACGAGCCCAAACTGGCCAAGTAGTTCTCCATCGTGATAATGACGGCGGCACCCACTGCTGGCCCAATCAACGTGCCCATACCGCCCAGCAGGGTCATCAACACCACTTCACCCGACATTTGCCAGCCCACATCGGTGAGGGTAGCCAAGCCAAAGGCAATAGCTTTGGTCGCACCTGCCAAGCCTGCTAACGCCGCTGACAACACAAAGGCCACCAGTTTGTAATGGTCCACGTTGTAACCCAGTGACAACGCGCGTTGCTCGTTCTCACGAATGGACTTCAACACTTGGCCAAATGGCGAGTGCACCACGCGGTAGATCAACGCAAAGGCTGCCACAAAAATAGCGAGCACCATGTAGTACATGGTGGTGTCACCACTCATGTCCAGTACACCTAACAGCTTGCCGCGTGGGATGCTTTGAATGCCGTCTTCGGCATAAGTGAAGGGCGACTGCACGCAAATGAAATAAACCATTTGCGCCAAAGCCAAAGTAACCATCGCAAAGTAAATGCCTTGACGACGTACGGCCAACCAACCGGTGAACAAGCCAATCAAGGCGGCGGCCATCGTGCCCGACAGCACGGCCACTTCAGGTGTCAGCCCCCACACCTTGGCCGCGTGGCCCGACACGTAGGCGGCAAAACCAAAAAACATGGCGTGGCCAAACGAGAGCAAGCCGGTGAAACCAATTAACAAGTTAAAGGCGCAGGCGAACAAACCAAAGCACAACACCTTCATCAAGAACATGGGATAACCCACAAAGGGCGCGGCCAACAAGGCGAGCAAAAGTCCGCCGTAAATCAAACGTTTGCTCATCACTTCTCCCGCCCGAACAAGCCCGCTGGCCGGATCAACAACACAACCGCCATGATGATGAAAACCACCGTGGACGAGGCTTCTGCAAAAAACACTTTGGTCAAACCTTCAATCAAGCCCAAACCCAAACCGGTGACGATGGCGCCCAAGATCGAACCCATGCCGCCAATCACCACCACCGCAAACACCACAATGATGATGTTGGAGCCCATCAAGGGGCTCACTTGATAAATCGGTGCGGCCATCACACCAGCCAAACCCGCCAAGCCCACGCCAAATGCGTAGGTGAGTGTGACCATGAATGGCACGTTGATGCCAAAGGCTTTCACCATGTTGGGGTTTTCGGTGCCAGCGCGCAAGTAGGCGCCGAGCTTAGTTTTCTCAATCACAAACCATGTGAAGAAACACATGATGATGGACACCGCAATGACCCACAGGCGGTATTTGGGCAACATCATGAAGCCCAAGTCAAACACGCCACGGAACACATCGGGTAACTCATAGGGCAAGCCGGATGAGCCATAAAACTCGCGGAAGACGCCTTCCAAAATCAGCGCCAAACCAAATGTGAGCAAAAGACCATACAGGTGGTCGAGTTGGTGCAACCAACGCAACATGGTTTTCTCAATCACCACGCCAATCAATGCGACGCCAATCGGGGCAATGACCAAAGCCATCCAATAGTTGATGCCAGCATAGTTGAGCAGCATCCATGCAAAGAAGGCACCCACCATGTAGAGCGCACCATGCGCAAAGTTGACGATGTTGAGCATGCCAAAAATCACGGCAAGCCCCAACGACAAGATGGCATAAAAAGAGCCATTCACCAAACCCAGCATGAGTTGCCCCATCAACGCTTGTATGGGTACGCCAAAAATTTCTGTCATAAATCCGGTTCAATAAAACGGGCTGCACAATGCAGCCCGCTGTGTCAGCTCATTACTTCTTCGCAAATGCAGGGCAGCGGCTTTGAGCCAAAGGCTGGAATGCCTCTTCGCCCTTGATAGTGCCCTTCAAGTTGTAGTAGTCCCATGGGCCTTTTGACTCGGAAGGCTTCTTGACTTGGAACAAATACATGTCGTGCACCATGCGGCCATCAGCGCGCAGCTTGCCGTTCTTGGCAAACATGTCGTTGATGGGCATTTCTTGCATCTTCTTCATCACGGCGGCTGTGTCGTCCGTGCCAGCCGCTTGAACCGCCTTCAAGTAATGCATGGTGGATGAATACACAGACGCATGATTTGAGTTGGGCTTCTTCTTCATCTCAGCTTCGTACTTTTGTGACCAAGCGCGGGTCTCGGGGTTCAAGTCCCAATACCAGCCTTCAGTCAAATACAAACCTTGAGCGGTGTTCAAGCCAATCGCGTGCACGTCGGTGATCAACATCAACAAAGCGGCCAAGTTTTGTTTCTTGGTCAAACCAAATTCAGCGGCGGCCTTGATGCTGTTCACGGTGTCACCCCCCGCGTTGGCTAAGCCCACCACTTTGGCGCCTGAGCTTTGCGCTTGCAACAAGAAAGAAGAGAAGTCACCCGTTGACAGAGGGTGACGCACAGCACCTTTGACTGAGCCGCCTGCGGCCTTGACCACATCGCCTGTGTCTTTTTCGAGCGAGTGACCAAATGCGTAGTCAGCCGTCAAGAAGAACCAGCTGTCGCCGCCGTCTTTCACGATGGCTTTACCCACCACGTTACTCAGGGCAATGGTATCCATCAAGTAATGAACGCCTGTGCCAGGCGCGCAGTCTTCGTTGGTCATACGTGCAGTTGCCGCGCCAGTGACGATGGTAATTTTGTTTTTCTCTTTACCCAAAGCCTGCACCGTCAACGCCACGGCAGAGTTCAAGTTCTCCACAGTCATGTCCACGCCGTCACGGTCAAACCATTGCTGGGTCACGTTCTTGGCCACGTCTGGTTTATTTTGGTGGTCGGCGTTGACCACTTCAATGGGCTTGCCAAACATTTTGCCGCCAAAGTCTTTCACCGCCATCTTGGCAGCAGCCACAGCACCGGGGCCGCCGTAGTCGGCGTACACGCCGGACATGTCGGTCAACACACCAATCTTCACACTGTCGCCAGACAGTTTGCCCTGAGCCATTGCGCTGGTGGAAACACCTGCCAAAAAGACGGCTGTTGCTGCAGCGATCGCCGAGGTCACGAAATAACGCTTCATAGTTTGCTCCTGTTGAAAAAGGGCTTAAACGCCCAGATACTCGTTCAGCATTTGTGCTTTGTTATCGAGCTCATTCTTGTGAACCGTGGCCACGATTTGGCCATGCTCCATCACGTAGTGCCGGTCTGCCAGCGGTGCAGCAAAGCGGAAGTTTTGTTCCACCAAAATAATGGTCAAGCCCTTGGCCTTGAGTTGACGAATCACACGGCCCAATGTTTGCACGATCACGGGGGCCAAGCCTTCGGTAATTTCGTCCAACAACAATATGCGTGCGCCTGAACGCAGAATGCGCGCCATCGCCAACATCTGTTGCTCACCACCCGAGAGGCGCGTACCTTGACTGTGGCGGCGCTCTTTGAGGTTGGGGAACATCTCGTAAATTTCTTCTACCGACATGCCGCCCGGACCCACCTTAGGTGGCAGCATGAGGTTTTCTTCGCAGCTGAGCGTGGAAAAAATACCGCGCTCTTCGGGGCAATATCCCAAGCCCAAACGAGCGATTTGGTTGGTCTGCATGCCAATGGTTTCGACACCATCAATTTGCACCGAGCCCGTACGCCGACCTGTCAAACCCAGAATGGATTTCATGGTGGTGGAGCGGCCCGCGCCATTGCGACCCAGCAAAGTGATCAGCTCACCTTCGTGAATTTCAAAATCTACACCATGCAAGATGTGTGACTCACCGTACCAAGAATCAAGACCGGCGACTTTCAAAAGAGGCTTACTCATGCAGCCTCCTCGGCGGTACCCACATAGGCTTCGAGCACACGGGGGTCTTTGGACACTTGGGCGTAAGGACCTTCGGCCAACACGCTGCCGCGGGCAAGCACGGTGATGGTGTCGGACAAATCAGAGATCACATTCATGTTGTGCTCCACCATCAGCACGGTGCGGTTGGCTGACACCTTGCGAATCAAGTCCACCACACGGCTCACATCTTCGTGGCCCATGCCTTGCGTCGGCTCATCCAACAACATCAGCTCGGGGTCAAGCGCCAAGGTGGTGGCAATTTCTAGGGCGCGCTTGCGACCATAAGGCAGCTCCACCGTTTGCGTTTGCGCAAAGCTGCCCAAGTCCACTTGCTCTAACAGGTGCATGGCTTGCTCGTTCAACCTATTGAGCGTGTCTTCAGACTTCCAGAAATGAAAGCTGGTGCCGAGCTTGCGCTGCAATCCAATACGCACGTTTTCCAACACGCTCAGGTGCGGGAACACGGCTGAAATTTGAAACGAACGCACCATGCCCATGCGCGCCACCTCGGCGGCTTTCAGTGCGGTAATGTCTTGGCCGTTGTAAAAAATCTGCCCCGAGCTCACGGGTAAAAATTTGGTGAGCAAATTGAATACTGTGGTTTTTCCCGCACCGTTGGGGCCAATCAAAGCATGAATGGAGCCGCGCTTGATTTTCAAATCCACGCCATCAACCGCAATGAAGCCTTTGAATTCGCGTGTGAGCTGCTTGGTTTCTAAGATGAAGTCGTTGCTTGTCAAACCTAATGCCTTCAATGAAAGTCCGTATGTCTAAGACGCAGATGCTAAGCATCGAACGCTTCAGCGGCAAAGGGGTAAACCCTTTTCTCAGTCACCTGCACGACAAAAATTGGTCTGACCACCGCGCCAAACAGACACAAAAAAGCCGGCTCGAAAACCGGCTTTTTTAATTGGCAAAAGGGTGGCTTAGACCACGGCGCCCGAGTTCTCATCATCAGGATCGCCCACCACTTTGTTCGCGTGATGCTTGATGAGGTCATCACGGCGAATGCCCAACCACATGGCGATCGCAGCCGCCACGAACACCGATGAGTAAATGCCAAAGCAAATGCCGATGGTCAGCGCCAGCGCAAAGTAGTGCAACGTCGCACCACCGAACAGCAACATCGACAACACCATGAGCTGCGTGCAGCCGTGAGTGATGATGGTACGGCTGATGGTGGAGGTGATGGCGTTGTCGATGATCTCGACCGTGTGCATCTTGCGATAGCGGCGGAAGTTTTCACGGATACGGTCAAAGATCACCACCGATTCGTTCACCGAGTAGCCCAACACTGCGAGCACCGCCGCCAACACGGGCAGCGAGAACTCCCACTGAAAGAACGCGAAGAAGCCCAAGATGATGACCACGTCA
>CANFKQ010000116.1 GCA_947447405.1 Comamonadaceae bacterium
CCTTAGGGCCCAAAGTCACTTTGACCGCGTTGGCCAAAATGTTCACGCCTTCAACCATGCGTGCGCGGGCTTCGCCGCCGAAAATTACGTCTTTTGCTGCCATTTTGATATTTCCTTAAATTTCTGAATCAGTGAAAACTTATTCGACGACGGCGAAGAGGTCTTCTTCTTTCATGACCAACAGTTCGTCGCCAGCCACCTTGACGGTTTGGCCGCTGTACTTGCCGAACAAGACGCGGTCGCCAACTTTCACGGACAAGGCTTTGATCTCGCCTTTGTCGTTGGTCTTGCCTGGGCCGACGGCCAAGACTTCACCTTGATCTGGCTTTTCAGCAGCTGAATCGGGAATCACGATGCCTGAGGCAGTTTTTGTTTCGCTGTCGATACGTTTCACGATCACGCGGTCGCCGAGAGGACGAAGTTTCATTGCATCTCCAAATAAGAGCTAAGGGTTGAAATAGGTACTGGCCAGGCGCTGTTAGCACTCCCAGCCATTGAGTGCTAATTTTAGGCCATTTGGATGGATTTCAAGTGCAAGGGACATGAAAAAAGCACCGACTAAGCGGTGCTTTTAAATGGATATGGCGCATGGCGCCATACGTTTGTGTCGTCACTCGCTGCGGTCTTGAGCGCAACGGATGTCTGCCATGACGCGATAGTCGGTCAAGGCGGTGTTCCACATGCGTGCTTCACGGTCGGCTTTGAGCCAAGCCACAAATTGGCGCTTGCAGTATTTGCTGACGCCCACCAAACCGACCAGAATGGCCGTCCACAAAATAACCCACGCGCCCAGTTCTTGGCCTTCTTGAGACGCATCGACGATGTCATAAATAGAAGCGATCAAGCTCAAAGCACCAAACATCAGCAGGGCTGCGGCGTAGGTGCTTTCTTGTTGCAAACGTTGAATCACGTTCTTGCCGGAAGCGTAAGCGCGTTCAAAGCGGGTAACGCCGGGGTGGCTTGTGGTGTAGCTGAGGTTGACGAACGTGGTCATATCAAATTCCTTATTTGCCTGGTGTCAGGCTTTGGTAAGGGTTGAGTATAGGGTTAACCCCAATCCTGACCGTTGTCAGGGGCTATTGCCAAACCAGAACTTAGGGCAGTTCTAAATTTTCAGCCGGTGCCGAAGCCGAACGTGGTCCGACCAGACCCAGTTTGGCTTTGAGTGATTGCGGCTGACCCGTAATCAGCGCGGCGTAGTTGGTGGTGTTGGACAGCACTTTCTTGACATAGTCGCGGGTTTCGTGGAAGGGTACGTTTTCAGCCCAGATGGCACCTTCCAGTACGGGCCCTGTCCCATCGTTGGGCGCACGCCAGCGGCGTGAACGGCTGGGGCCTGCGTTGTACGCGCCTGCGGCCAAGGGCATGGAGCCTTCAAAGCTGTCAAGCACCAGTTTCAAATAGCCGGTGCCAATGGCGATGTTGGTGTCTCGGTCCGTAATTTGGTCTGGAGTGAAGCCGCTCAGACCAATTTTTTTAGCCGTCCATTTGGCTGTGGCGGGCATGACTTGCATGAGACCCGAGGCACCCACGCCTGAGCGAGCGTCGGTGACGAAGCGGCTTTCTTGACGAATCAGACCGTACACATAGGCAGGGTCAAGGTTGATGGTTCTGGCGCGTGCAACGACCGCATCTTTGTGCGGCATGGGGAAGCGTTGTTCAAAGTCCATGGCCACACGCGTGCGTTCGCTGGTGTTGATGCAGCGGTCCCACACTTGGTTGTCGCAGGCGAGTTGTGCAGCGGCCAGCAGTTCGCGGTCGCTCATCAGGCCGGCTTTGCCTTGCGCATCCACGAGGTTGGTGGCGTAGTTCCATTCACGCACACCTTCGCTGCGCAGGCCCATACCGATGGCGTAGAGCGCGCGTTGCAAAGAAGGGTTGTGGCGTGCCACGTCCATTTCATCGGAGGTGGGGGCGGGTGGGCGAGCAGGGGTGGTCACTTTGCGGCCCAACTCTTCAAGCGCGAGTTGCTCGTAAAAGCCTCGCACGCCCGCAATGCTTTCAAGCATCGCGTTGGCTTCTTGTTGCACTTGCGGCGTCACTTTTTTGTGGGCCAACAAAGCGCGTGCGTGCCAATAGACCCATGTGGTTTCTTTGCGCGCATCCGCGCTCATGGCCGCAATGCTGCTTTCCACCACGGGCCACTTCGGGCTGTTGCCAGCGCGCAAGGCCGCACGGGCTTTCCAGCCCAGCATGTCGTCGGTCAGGTCTTTGTCGTGTGCCACGCGGGCAAAGTGACTGAGGGCATCGTCGTCCAAACGCATGGCCGATTGGCGGCCAATCACGCCCCACACCCAGTGGCGTTCTTCGGTGGTGAGGTAGGGCTGCCACTTGTTGCGCATCAACTTGTCAGCTTTGTCGGGGTCCGTCGAGGCCACTTTGACAAGGGCGAGGACCACCAATTCTTGACGCACTTTTTGTGGTGCAGCGATGTGCATGGCCAAAAACTTTTCGGCATTGTTGATGGCTTCGGGCACCACGCTGGCCGCATCGGGGGCGACGATTTGCACCGCGTTGCGGGCGGTGCGTGGGCGGTTGTGCTCCACCATCAAGCGGGCTTTGCGCCAAATGTCGAGCGCGGTGAATTGTTTGTTGAAAAACAGACGGTCAGCAGCCAGTGTGCAGCCGTCGTCAGCCTCTTTCATGCCCATCCAGTTTTTACGCACTTCGTCGGCAATCGATGCGCTGGCGTGTGGACCTTTTTCCAGCAGCTCCACGGTCAAGAAATAGCAGCGCAGCTCGCGGTCATCGCGCATGCGGTAGTGTGGATGTTCGTCGCTGAGGGTGGTCCAGTCACGGCGTTGACCCAGTAGCAGCAACCAGTCGTTGCGCAAGCGGTCTTCTTGGTAGGTGGCGGGGTAGCGGGCAAAGAAGGCGCGCACTTCTTGCTGCGAGGCTTCGTCCAATCGGGCTTTGAGTTCCCAATATGCAGCCCAAGGTTCCAGTGCATGGCCTTTGGCTTGGGGCAGCAGGGCGGTCAGGCGTTTGCGGTCACCACGCTTGAAGGCTTGTGCCATGTCGGTGATGACGGCGTCAGCCTGTGTGTTGCTGGCCGAGGGCGCAGCAACGCTGGGTGGAACTAAGCCAAGCGCAAGGAAAACGCTGGCAAACAATGACACAATGACTCGAAATTTCATGGCTTGATTATCTGTGGACAAAAAAACCTTGCGCCAGCAGCTCATTGAAGAGCGTTTGAACTTGCCCGACCGGCTGGAACGGGCTGATCTGTTGCAACGCGTGATGCGTATTTGGTTGTTCAACCGTCCCGATACGGTGATTGGTGCTTATTGGCCGATCAAAGGTGAGTTTGACCCCTTACCTGCTTTGCATCGCTGGAAAGAAGATGGTGAGCTGTCAGACCAGCCACAACGCAGGCGCATCGGCTTGCCCGTGGTGGACAAAGCGCACAAAACACTGACCTTTCATGCTTGGTATCCCGGCTGCCCGATGGAAGAGGACGCCTATGGCATTCCTAAGCCCAAAGACACCGAAGTGATCGTGCCCACTTTGTTGTTTGTGCCCTGCGTGGGCTACGGACCTGGTGGTTTTCGTTTGGGCTACGGGGGTGGTTTTTATGACCGTACCTTGGCCACCTTGCAACCCAAACCGTTCACGGCAGGTTTGGGCTTTACCCACGGCTTCTTACCCGACCTGATGCCAGAGCCGCACGATATGCCTCTGGATGCCCTGCTCAACGACAACGGGGTAGTTTGGCCGATGGGCTAAGCCACACGCGTTTGCCGCTTATTTCTGGCTCATCAACGTTTTGAAATCTTGTTCGTAGCCACGCAGCGCTTCCACCATGCGCTGCCGTTGTGCGGCCGTGGTGCTGTTGTGCAGCTTGGCAAAGCCTTCGCAGTTCTCGTTCCACAGTTCTCGGTTGTACGCGCGATAGCGCTCATTGGGTGAATTAAAGCTGCGCTCGGTCAAGCCGCGCAACAAAGCTTGCGCTTGTGCTGTGGCACCGCCTTCTTGGATCATGCGTTGGAAGGTTTGCAAGCTGTCGGCTTGGCGGCGTTCGCGCTCGACGTAGCTTAGCTTGGGGTCGAAGATGGATTCACTCAGCCACTTGTGTAGCGTGTCGCGCTGGGGCTTGTCGAGGCGTCCATAAAAATCTTCCAAACGATTGGTGGCTTGTTGGGTGCGATACCGCAAGCGGTCTTCGGCGTTGGGGTCTAGCCAGTCTTCTTTCCACGTCTTGTTGGTTTTGTCAAAACGTTGGCGGATGCTGACCAATTGCTCAGGTTTGAGCTGCGACGCCAGCTTGGTGTTGGCCGGCTCTACAAAACGCAGCAGGGTGACAAAGCTGGTCTTCATGTCCTCTGTCACGGCACACACTTGCGCGGGCGTGATGTCGTTGGGCGCCATGGCCTGCATGCGTTTGAGCAAGGCCACGTATTCGGGGAGCTGTTGCTGGCGGTGCCAGCGCTGCAAATCAGCCAGCGAATCGCGGGTGAATTGCTTTTGGCTGCCTTGTAAATCTGCGTAGCTGTCGAGCCACCAATACATCAAATCTTCGCTGTTGTTGTAGACCACTTTGATGGTGCTGCAAGCGCTTAGCCCCAAGAGCGCGGCCAGTGCCAGCCAGACAGGGGCATGGCGGATAATTCTGCGAAAGATAAGGAAGAATGACATGAAGGCTTTGGATGTGGTGATCATGGCTGCCGGTAAAGGCACCCGTATGAAGAGCAGTATGCCTAAGGTTTTGCACCGACTCGCCGGTAAGGCGCTGGTGCAGCACGTGATTGACACCGCTCGCACGCTGAAGGCCCGCCACACCATCGTGATCACTGGCCATGGTGCTGAGCAGGTGGAGTCCGCTTTGTTGACAGCCAACGTCACTGACAACTTGCAATTTGCCCGCCAAATGCCGCAGCTCGGCACAGGCCATGCGGTGCAACAAACGGTCCCTTTGTTGGCCGATGACGGTGTGGTGGTGGTGCTGTCGGGTGATGTGCCTTTGACGCAGCCCGACACCCTGCAAGCCCTGCTTGATTTGTGTGATGGCAAACAACTGGCACTTCTTACCATCGACTTTACCGACCCCTCGGGTTATGGCCGCATCGTGCGCAGTCCCAGCGGCCAAGTGCACGCCATCGTCGAGCACAAAGATGCCAACGCTGAACAGTTGGCAATCAACGAGGTCTACAGCGGCATCATGGCCGTACCCGCCAAGTTGCTCAAGCCTTGGTTGGCGCGACTGGATAACAACAATGCGCAGCAAGAGTTTTATTTGACCGATGTGGTCAAGTTTGCCGAAGCCGATGGCGTGCCCGTGGTAGCTCACAAAATCAGCGATGCCGCGCAAGTTGCGGGCGTCAACAGCCCCACGCAATTGGCCGAGTTAGAACGCGCATTTCAGTTGCGCCAAGCCCACGCCTTTATGGCGGATGGCGTGCGCATCATCGACCCTGCACGCTTTGATGTGCGCGGCCACTTGAGCTATGCACAAGACGTCGAAATTGATGTGAACTGCATCTTCCTTGGGGCTGTGTCACTCGGCCAAGGCGTGAAGATTGGTGCGAACTGCGTCATCGCCAATTGCACCATCGAAGCTGGCGCGGTCATTCACCCCTTCACCCACATCGACGGCGAAAAGCTGGGCGTGACCGTGGGCGAAAACGCGCTGATTGGTCCATTTGCCCGCTTGCGCCCCGGTGCACAGCTGGCGGCTGATGTGCACATTGGCAACTTTGTGGAAGTCAAAAACTCCACGATGGCCAAGGGTTCAAAAGCCAACCACTTGGCCTACTTGGGCGATGCCACCGTGGGCGAACGCGTCAACTATGGCGCTGGCAGCATCACCGCCAACTACGACGGTGCCAACAAGCACCGCACCGTCATTGAAGCCGATGTGCATGTGGGCAGCAACTGTGTGTTGGTGGCGCCTGTCACCATCGGCGCAGGCGGCACGGTGGGTGGCGGCTCGACGATCACCAAGAGCACCGAACCCGGTGCGTTGAGCGTAGGGCGTGGCAAGCAAGTGAGCATTGCCAACTGGAAGCGACCTCAGAAGCAGCCCAAGGGCTAAGCCCTCAACACCGGCCAAGTGCTGGTGAACTTCGCTCGCTTGGTTGCAAAAAAAGCTTTCACGTTGCGCACATTCGCATCTTGTGTGAGCAGGCGTTGCGTGATGGCCAGATAGTCGGGCATGTCGGCCGCTTGCACCACCAGCACAAAGTCAGGCCCCGGCGACACGCGCCAACATTGCTGCACGGCGTCGTCTGCCACGGCCCGTTGCTCGAAAGCGTCTAGGTGCTCTGTGCCTTGCGCGTCTAGCGTCACCTCGACCATTGCCGTCAGCCCGTGGCCCAGTGCATTGCCCAATTTATCGGAGCTTAGTACCGCGATTTGTCGCTCAATCCAGCCTTCTTCCGTCAGTCGCTTGACGCGGCGCAGGCAGGTGGGTGGCGAAATCTTGAAGCGCTCAGCCAAGGCCACGTTGCTGAGCGTGGCGTCGTGCTGCAAGGCGTCGAGCAGCTTGAGATCGGTCTCGTCTAGAAATTCTTGTTTCATAAATCAAAATTAATTGAAATTAAATTCCAAATTAAGTTAACGATGGAATTTTCATTCAAATTATAGAAAAAATAAACAAGAAATTTCTTTTAAGGCTGCTTAATATCTAGGCAACCAATTTAGGAGTGCTCTTTATGTGTGGCATCGTCGGCGCCGTTTCTACCCGCAACATCGTTCCCATCCTCGTGCAAGGCTTGCAACGGCTGGAATACCGTGGTTATGACTCCTGTGGCGTGGCGGTGCATTCAGCCAGTCTAGGTGCCAAGCAGGGCGGCTTGCAGCGCGCACGCAGCACGGCCCGTGTGTCTGAGCTGATGGACCAAGTCAAAGCCGACCACATCGAAGGCGGCACAGGCATTGCACACACACGCTGGGCTACGCACGGCGCGCCTGCTGTGCACAACGCGCATCCCCACTTCAGCCATGGCACGGGCGCTGGCGCGGGTGTTTACACAGGCGGCTCGCCAGCCAAATTAGGCCGTGTGGCGTTGGTGCACAACGGCATCATCGAAAACCACGACGAGCTGCGCGCTGCACTGCAAGCCAAGGGCTACGAGTTCTTGAGCCAAACCGACACCGAGGTCATTGCCCACTTGGTGGACAGCCTCTACAACGGCGATTTGTTTGAAGCGGTCAAAGCTGCCATCGTTCAGCTGCACGGCGCGTACGCCATTGCTGTGTTCCACAAAGACGAACCACACCGCGTCATTGGCGCACGCGCAGGCTCGCCGCTCATCTTGGGCGTGGGCAAAGAGCACAGCGAAAACTTCCTTGCCAGCGATGCGATGGCTTTGGCTGGTGTGACCGATCAAATCGTCTACCTGGAAGAGGGCGA
>CANFKQ010000117.1 GCA_947447405.1 Comamonadaceae bacterium
AGAAGCCAAACTGTGATGCAAGCATTCGCAAAGGCGTGGGTCTTCGCGTTGGCTTGGCTGACTGGCTGTATTTGGTGGTTGTTCATTTCAATGAACACCTATGGTGGTTTGCCTGCGCCTGTGGCGGCCTTGGCTGTCGGCTTGCTTGCCGCAGGGCTCGCCTTGTTTTATGCAGCCTCAGGGGCTGTGTATCACATCGTCACCCGCTCAGGCTTAGGCGCAAGCGCGCGTGTTTGCGCATTTGCGGCCGTCTGGGTCTTGGCCGAGATGGCGCGTGGCACGTTGTGGACAGGCTTTCCATGGGGCGCTGTTGGCTATGCGCACATTGACAGCGTGTTCCAACATTGGGCCCCCTGGATGGGGGTTTATGGCTTGTGTGCGCTCTCTGCATTGATGGCCATGACACTTGCTGCCGAACGTCAAGACAGCCGTCCACGCTCACGCTTCGCACAGACGGGCGTCATCGTGTTACTCGCGCTACTTGGCTATACATGGTTCACATCACCCTCTCGAAATGTGGACGATGTGCTGCGTTCAGAAAAACCAATCAGCGTCACCTTGTTACAGGGCAACATCCCACAAGATTTGAAGTTTGGCGAAGGCGTCAATCGCGCGTTGAAAAACTATCGCGATGCATTACTGAGCAGCACGAGTGACCTCACCCTCACTCCCGAAACTGCCATTCCACTCATTCCACAGCAAATGCCTGAGCGCTATTGGAGTCAGCTCGAAAACCACTTTTCTAAAGGCTCACAAGCCGCGCTCATTGGGTTACCTCTTACTAAGCGAAGTGAGCAGGGCCAGCTGCAATACAGCAACTCTGCCATCGCGTTGATGCCTCAAAGCAGCCCGTCATCGACGGCCAGCTACCAATACGACAAACACCACTTGGTGCCCTTTGGCGAATTTGTACCGCCACTCTTTCAGTGGTTCGTTCACATGATGAATATTCCCTTGGGAGATTTTTCGCGTGGCGAGTTGCCACAACCCGGCTTGGCGTTCAAAGGAGAGCGCATTGCCCCCAACATTTGTTATGAAGACTTGTTCGGCGAAGAACTCGCTCGCAGCTTTGCCGACCCAGATAACGCACCAACCTTGATGGTCAACCTCAGCAACATTGCTTGGTTTGGCGATACCGTGGCAATTGACCAGCATTTGAATATCTCACGCATGCGAGCCCTAGAGCTAGGCCGCCCCATGTTGCGAGCCACTAACACGGGCGCAACCGCCATCATCAACGCACAGGGGCGGGTCACACATCGCTTGCCTAGCTCAGTGCAGGGAACGCTGACTGCCGAGGTGTATGGCGAGCATGGTCCCGTCACGCCCTATGCCCGTTGGGTGTCTGCTTGGGGGCTTTGGCCGCTGGCGGGCTTGGCAATATTGACCTTATTGATCCTGGCAGCCATGGCGCACGCATCAAGGCACGGCCAGAGGCGTTTCGGCCCGTAAAATCAGAGGTTTGCGGGCGTCTTGACCCGCAGCCTAATTTGCCAGCATCTGCTGGCCACTTTGCATGCTGACTTTTCAACAAATCATTCTTAAACTCCAGTCCTACTGGGCCGAGCAAGGCTGTGCCTTATTGCAACCCATCGACATGGAGGTCGGTGCAGGCACCTCGCACACCGCTACGTTCTTGCGCGCCTTGGGGCCAGAGCCTTGGAAGGCTGCCTATGTGCAACCCAGCCGCCGCCCCAAAGACGGCCGATACGGCGAGAACCCCAATCGTTTGCAGCACTACTACCAATACCAAGTGGTGTTGAAGCCTGCGCCCAGCAACATCTTAGAGCTGTACTTGGGCTCGCTCGAAGCGCTCGGCTTTGACCTCAAGAAAAACGACATCCGCTTCGTGGAAGACGATTGGGAAAATCCAACCTTGGGTGCGTGGGGCTTGGGATGGGAAGTTTGGTTGAACGGCATGGAAGTCACGCAGTTCACCTACTTCCAGCAAGTCGGCGGCATTGACTGCAAACCCATCACAGGCGAAATCACTTACGGCTTAGAGCGCTTGGCCATGTACTTACAAGGTGTGGACAACGTCTACAACCTGACATGGACCGACGACCTCAAAGGTAACAAACTAACGTACGGCGACGTCTACAAACAAAACGAAGTCGAACAATCCACCTACAACTTCGAGCACAGCGATGCTGAGTTCTTGTTCACCGCCTTTGGTGCGCATGAAAAACAAGCACAGCATTTGATGAGCGCACAACTCGCCTTACCTGCGTATGAACAAGTGCTCAAAGCCGCACACACCTTCAACTTGCTAGATGCCCGTGGCGCCATCAGCGTCACCGAGCGCGCTGCCTACATTGGCCGTATCCGTAACTTGGCACGCGCTGTGGCGCAAAGCTATTACGAGAGTCGCGAGCGCTTGGGCTTCCCCATGGCCCCGCGCGAGTGGGTCGAACAAATGCCAAAGAAGACGGCTTGAGCGTAGGACACAAGAACATGACGACACAAAACCTACTCATCGAACTCTTCGTGGAAGAGCTGCCTCCCAAGGCTTTGCAAAAACTCGGAGACGCTTTCTCTAGCGTGTTGTTTGAGCAACTCAAAGCCCAAGGCTTGACGGCTGCTGATTCGGCTGTGACAGCCTACGCATCGCCACGCCGTTTGGCCGCACACATCACCGCAGTGTCTGCGTTGGCTGCTGACAAGGCAGTACAACAAAAACTCATGCCTGTCGCAGTTGGCTTGGACGCCAATGGCAACGCCACCCCCGCCTTGTTGAAAAAGTTGCAAGCCTTGGGCGCTGGCCCTGAGACCGTCGCGCAACTCAAGCGCGCACCCGATGGCAAAGCTGAAGCCTTGTTCTACGACAGCATTGCCAAAGGCGCGAGCTTGGTCGATGGTTTGCAAAAAGCGTTGAGCGAAGCCATTGTCAAATTGCCCATCCCGAAAGTGATGAGCTACCAGCTTGAGACCGATTGTGAATTGCCTGGCTGGAGCAGCGTCAACTTCGTGCGCCCTGCGCACAGCTTGGTCGCCTTGCATGGCAGTACCGTGGTGCCAGTCAAAGCATTGGGCCTCACTGCTGGCAACAGCACACAAGGCCACCGCTTTGAAGCCCGTGTGTCTCCCGTGGTGCTAGCCCATGCCGACATGTATGCCGACACACTCGCCAAAGACGGCGCTGTCATCGCCAGCTTCACCGAGCGTCGTGCCGAGATTGCGCGTCAACTCGAAGCAGCCGCAGCCAAAGTTGGTGGCGGTGTGAAGGCCATCGAAGATGCTGCCTTGCTTGATGAAGTCACAGCACTGGTCGAACGCCCCAACGTGTTGGTGTGCGAGTTTGAAAAACAATTCCTCGACGTGCCACAAGAGTGCCTCATCCTCACGATGAAGGCCAACCAAAAATACTTCCCGCTGCTTGATGCAGCAGGCAAGTTGACCCACAAGTTCTTGGTGGTCAGCAACATCACGCCTGATGACGCATCAGCTGTCACAGGCGGCAACGAGCGCGTTGTGCGCCCACGTTTGGCCGATGCCAAATTCTTCTTTGACCAAGACCGCAAAAAGACACTCGCTTCGCGCGTGGAAGGTTTGGCTAAGGTCGTGTATCACAACAAACTTGGCACCCAAGGCGAGCGCACCGACCGCGTGCGCGCCATCGCCAAAGGCATTGCTGCTTTGTTGCCGCAAGCCAAAGACGCTGCCGTGAACACAGAATTCATGCAAGCCGTCGACACTGCCGCACAACTGGCCAAAACAGATTTACTCACCGACATGGTGGGCGAGTTTCCGGAGTTGCAAGGCATCATGGGTGGCTACTACGCTCGTCACGATGGCTTGGGCGAGGATGTGGCACAAGCCATTGAGGACCACTACAAACCCCGCTTCGCAGGCGACGCATTGCCACGCAACACCGTGGGCGTGGTGGTTGCGTTGGCTGACAAGTTAGAGACCTTGGTTGGCATGTTTGGCATTGGCAATTTGCCAACCGGCGACAAAGACCCCTTTGCTTTGCGTCGTCACGCCTTGGGCGTGGTCCGCATGTTGAGCGAAGCCAATTTGGATGTGGGCTTAGACGCCTTGATAGCACAAGCTGTCCCTGCGTTTGGCGACAAGATCACCGACCCTGCAGCTGCATTGACCTCGTTCATTTACGACCGACTTTCAGGCGGCCTGCGCGAGCACGGCTACTCCGCCCAAGAAGTCGAAGCCGTGTTGGCCTTACGTCCACAGCGTTTGAGCGATGTGGCAAAGCGCCTAACAGCTGTGCGCGCCTTCGCCGCATTGCCAGAAAGTCCGGCCTTGGCGGCGGCGAATAAGCGCATCGGCAACGTGCTCAAAAAAGCAGGCGAGGTTGACGCACATGTCAACACCGCCTTGTTCAAAGAAGATGCCGAGCAAGCGCTCTATGCCGTCATGCAAAAGCTGTTGCCCGAGTCCGAGGCGCAGTTCAATGCGGGCGACTACACCGCGTCGTTGCAAACTTTGGCTACTTTGCGCTCGCCCGTCGATGCGTTCTTTGACGACGTCATGGTCAACGCCGAAGAGATGGATTTGCGCCTCAATCGTCAAGGCTTGCTCAAATGCTTGCACATGGCCATGAACCGCGTGGCCGACTTGTCCGCACTCGCTTCTTAACGCCAAAACCCAGCGATGCAAACCAAACTCGTCATCCTCGACCGCGACGGCACCATCAACCAAGACAGCGACGACTACGTCAAGTCTGCCGATGAGTGGATTGCGTTGCCAGGCGCGCTCGAAGCGATTGCGCGTTTGAATCACGCAGGCTGGCGCGTCGTGGTGGCATCCAACCAATCCGGCCTGGGCCGTGGTTTGTTTGATGTGGCTGCATTGAACGCCATGCACACCAAGATGCACAAACTATTGGCTGCTGCAGGGGGACGGATTGATGCCGTGTTTTATTGCCCGCACAGTCCAGAAGAAACGTGCAACTGCCGCAAGCCCTTGCCCGGCTTGTACGAGCAAATTGGCGAGCGCTACGGGATGGACCTCAAAGGCGTGTACACCGTGGGCGACTCGTTGCGCGACTTGCAAGCTGGGGCTGCCGTGGGGTGTGCCACACACTTGGTGTACACAGGCAAAGGGGAAAAATTCAAAGGCCAGATATTACCCACTGAGTTTCCGCAAGGCACGCAAGCCCATTGCCACCTCGGTGCATTTGCCGACTGGCTGATCGCGCAACCAGAGCCAGCGGCCAAAACCAACAAAGCAGGAACGCCCCCATGATGGCCATGCTCCGTTCAACGCTGCACATGGCGTTTATGTTTGTCACCGTCATTCCCTACACCTTGCTGATTTTGCTGGTGCGTATCTTGGGCGGCAAGGGCGATACACGTTATGCAATTGCGCAAAAGTGGCTCAAGCTCAGCGTCGATTCCGCTCGCGTCATCATGGGCATTCGTTACCAAGTTCAAGGCCAAGAAAACTTGCCCGTGGGCGAAACCAGCCCCGCCATTTTGTTGGTCAAGCATCAGTCCACCTACGAGACGTTTTTGATGCCCGCCATCATGCCGCACCCCTTAGCGTACGTGTTCAAAAAAGAACTGCTGTACGTGCCTTTCTTCGGCTGGTCCATTGGCAGCTTGGACATGATTCACATCGACCGCAGCCAGCGCGCTAAAGCGTTTGCCAAAGTGGTGGAGCAGGGCAAAGCTTTGTTGGATCGGGGCGTCTGGGTCATCATGTTTCCAGAAGGCACGCGCATTCCACGCGGCGAGCGAGGCAGCTACAAAAGCGGCGGCACACGACTGGCCATTGCCACGGGCGCACCGGTCATTCCAATTGCTGTGACCTCGGCCAAATGCTGGCCGCGTAAAGCGTTCATCAAACACCCAGGCGTGGTGGATGTGTCGATAGGCAAACCCATCTCCAGTGAAGGCCGTGATGCCGATGAGCTGATGCGCGAAGTCGAAACTTGGATCGAAGCCGAAATGCACCGCCTCGACCCCGAGGCTTACGTCGGCCAGGATTGAGCCCACACGCATGAGCCGCTTCTTGCAACTCGTGCTCGACATGTTCGATGGGGTGACCACCAAAGCCCTGCAAGGCCCGCACATGCCGTCAGAGCCATTGGGTCAAGTGTTGCCCAAAGCGCATTACGCACACCCTCGCGCCACGCGTCGCATCCAGCTGGGCAATACCGACGTGGCCTATGCCTTTCGACGCGGTAAGCGCCGCACCATCGGCATGGCAATTGGCCCCGACGGCCTAGAGGTGAGTGCGCCGCGTTGGGTCACGGTGAGCGAGGTGGAGTCTGCCTTGCACGAAAAAGCCGATTGGATTGCTCGCAAGCTGGTCGAAATGCAAGAGCGTCAACAGCAACTCGGTGCTGCCCGCATCGTGTGGACAGATGGTGTGCTGCTGCCTTACTTGGGCGACAACTTGCAAGTCGTGCTCGACTCGTCCAGCATGCTCAAAAAAAACAGCGCACAGTTTGAGCCTGCGTGCACGGGGACCCACATCCTGCGTCTTGGACTACCTCTCACCGCAGAACCCCAACAAATTCGCGATGCTGTCCAGGCCTGGCTCATGCGCCAAGCCAAAGCCTTGTTTGTTGAGCGGCTCAACCACTTCGCACCGCAGCTCGGTGTGCAGTGGCAGCGTGTGTCGCTCAGCAGCGCGGCCACGCGCTGGGGCAGTGCCAGTGCGAATGGCGCGATTCGCCTCAACTGGCGTCTGGTGCATCACAAGCGCGATGTGATTGACTATGTGGTGGCTCACGAGCTCAGCCATTTGCGCGTGATGGATCACAGCTCGCGCTTTTGGGAAACTGTGCAAAGCGTCATGCCCGACTACGCCCAGCGACGGCGGGTGCTTAAGGATGAACCCTTACCTCCGTGGTCTTGAGTTGGTTATTGGAGATTTCCCGTCATAATTGACGTTTACGTAAACGTAAACAAGGAAATCATGGCGACCACCTATTCCATCAGCGACTTAGCGCGTGAGTTTGACCTCACCACGCGAGCCATCCGTTTTTACGAAGACATGGGCCTGTTGCAGCCCGAGCGCTCAGGGCCCGGCGGGCGCAACCGCGTGTACAGCCACCGCGACCGCACGCGCCTCAAGCTCACCTTACGTGCCAAACGTTTAGGCCTGTCTCTTACAGAGGCCAAAGACCTGATCGACATGTACGACAGCCCACGCGACACCGGGCCGCAACTGCAAAAGTTCTTGGTGGTGCTCGACGCACACAAGCGCGAGCTTGAAGCACAAATGGCGGAAATTCTTGCCAACCTCGACGAGGTGAAAGCGCACGAGAAGGAGGCCCGAGCCTTGTTGGCCAAGCAAGGTGAAAAACCAGCCAAGGCGGTCAAGACGGCGAAAGTGAG
>CANFKQ010000118.1 GCA_947447405.1 Comamonadaceae bacterium
CACAGAGATGTCAAACGTGCCGCCGCCGAGGTCGTAAACGGCGTACACACCTTCGCTGGCTTGGTCTAAGCCATAGGCAATGGCAGCAGCCGTGGGCTCGTTGATGAGGCGTAGCACGTTGATGCCTGCGAGTTGCGCGGCATCTTTGGTGGCTTGACGTTGGGCGTCGTCAAAGTACGCGGGCACGGTGATGACCGCGCCGTACAAATCATCATTGAAGGTGTCTTCAGCGCGAAAACGCAAAGTGGCCAAAATTTCGGCACTTACCTCAACGGGCGACTTCTCACCTACACGGGTTTGAATGGCCAACATGCCGGGCTTGTCGACAAACACGTAAGGCAATTGGTCGCGGTTGGCAATGTCAGCGACGCCACGGCCCATGAAGCGCTTCACAGACACGAGCGTGTTTTGTGGGTCTTCGGCTTGCGAGGCCAACGCAGCACGGCCAATTTGGCGGCCATCGTTTTCAAGGTAGCGCACCGCCGACGGCAAGATGACATGGCCATCGCTATCAGGCAAGCACTCTGCAAAGCCGTTTCGCATAGAGGCCACGAGTGAGTGGGTGGTGCCCAAGTCAATGCCCACCGCGATGCGTCGCTGGTGTGGGTCTGGCGCTTGGCCAGGTTCGGAAATTTGTAACAACGCCATAGGTGTGTATTGTCGCTTTCAGGAGGCGTCTAGTTTTTCGATTCGGGCTTCGATGTCGCGCAAAAACTTCTCGATGAACATCAGCCCCCTCACCTGCTGCGCGGCTGCGGACAGGTCGTGTGCGGTGTCGATGAGTTGCGCGCATTGCTGTAAAGCGGCTTTGTGGGCTTGCTGCACATCATCAAACAAGGCTTCAAGCGCGGCCACATCGGTGGCATCGTCCATGGCTTCGCGCCATTCCATGTGCTGCATCAAAAATGCAGCGGGCATGGCGGTGTTGTTCTCGGCTTGGATGGGTGCGTCGCCCAACTCGCACAAATAGGCAGCGCGGCGCATCGGATCTTTGAGCCGCTGGTAAGCCTCGTTGATGCGCACCGACCACTGCATGGCCACACGTTGTGCGGCGGTGCCTTGAGAGGAAAATTTATCGGGGTGGGCTTCGCGTTGCAGGTCTTTCCAACGTGCGTCAAGCTGGGCGCGGTCTTGTGCGAACTGCTGAGGCACGCCAAAGAGTTCAAAGTCGCTGACCGCGAGCTGCGCAGACAACGGCTTGGCCGATTCGTTCACGTGGCGCCCCGCTTTAAGCTATTGAGATTTAAATACGGAACGATTCGCCGCAGCCGCAACGGTCGCGTTCGTTCGGGTTCAAAAACTTGAAGCCCTCGTTCAAGCCTTCGCGCACGAAGTCGAGTTGCGTGCCGTCGATGTAAGCCAAGCTCTTGGGGTCGATCAGCACCTTCACGCCGTGGTCTTCAAAGATCACGTCTTCAGGTTCTTGGTCGTCCACGTACTCCAGCTTGTAAGCCAAGCCCGAACAGCCCGTGGTCTTGACGCCCAAACGCACGCCCACGCCTTTGCCACGTTTGGCGAGGTAGCGGGTCACGTGTCGTGCCGCGGCTTCAGTCAGTGTGATCGCCATGGTGTTCTTCTTTGATTAGGCAGCCGCTGCGTGTTTCTTTTTGTAATCATCCACAGCCGCCTTGATGGCGTCTTCAGCCAGGATGGAGCAATGAATTTTCACAGGTGGCAGCGCCAGCTCTTCAGCGATTTCGCTGTTTTTCAAAGCCGCAGCTTCATCCAAAGTTTTACCCTTGACCCACTCAGTCACGAGTGAAGACGACGCAATCGCCGAACCACAGCCGTAGGTTTTGAAACGCGCATCTTCGATCACACCCGTCACAGGGTTGACCTTGATTTGCAACTTCATCACGTCGCCGCATGCGGGCGCGCCGACCATGCCGGTACCCACAGAGTCGTCGCCCTTGTCAAAGGAGCCCACGTTGCGGGGGTTTTCGTAGTGGTCAACCACTTTTTCAGAATAAGCCATGGTGAATCTCCTAAATTAGTGAGCAGCCCATTGGATGGTGCTGATGTCGATGCCTTCTTTGTACATGTCCCACAAGGGGCTCAGTTCACGCAGCTTGGCCACGTTGAGGCGAATGGTTTCAATCGCGTAGTCGATTTCATCTTCGGTGGAGAAGCGGCCAATCGTCATGCGCAAGCTGCTGTGTGCCAACTCGTCGCTACGGCCCAAGGCGCGCAAAACGTAGCTAGGCTCCAAGCTGGCCGACGTGCAGGCTGAGCCCGACGACACCGCCAAGCCCTTGATACCCATGATGAGGGACTCGCCTTCCACATAGTTGAAGCTGATGTTCAAGTTGTGTGGCACACGGTGTTCCATGTTGCCGTTGATGAAAACTTGTTCCATGTCCTTGAAGCCGTCGAGCAAACGCTGTTGCAGAGCTTTGGCTTTGGCTAAGTCTTTAGCCATGTCTTCTTTTGCAATGCGGAACGCTTCGCCCATGCCCACGCACTGGTGAGTCGGCAAGGTGCCGCTGCGCATACCGCGCTCGTGACCACCACCGTGCATTTGCGCTTCCAAGCGCACGCGAGGTTTACGGCGCACATACAAAGCACCAATGCCTTTGGGTCCGTAGGTTTTATGTGAAGCCAAGCTCATCAAGTCAACAGGCAAGGTGGTCAAGTCGATCTCAACCTTGCCGGTGGCCTGAGCAGCGTCGACGTGGAAGATGATGCCTTTTTCGCGGCACATCGCGCCGATGCCAGCGATGTCTTGGATCACGCCAATCTCGTTATTCACGAACATCACGCTGATCAAAATGGTGTCGGGGCGAATGGCCGCCTTAAGCAAGTCCATGCTGAGCATGCCGTCTTCTTGCACGTCGAGGTAAGTCACCTCAAAGCCTTGACGCTCCAACTCTCGCATGGTGTCGAGTACGGCTTTGTGCTCGGTCTTCACGGTGATGAGGTGCTTGCCTTTGGACTTGTAAAAATGGGCAGCGCCTTTGATGGCGAGGTTGTTCGACTCGGTTGCACCAGAGGTCCATACGATTTCGCGTGGATCGGCACCGATGAGAGAAGCTACATCTTCACGGGCTTTTTCAACCGCGGCTTCTGCCTCCCACCCCCACGCATGGCTGCGTGATGCGGGATTGCCAAAGTGCTCGCGCAACCAAGGAATCATGGCGTCCACAACGCGTGGGTCACACGGGTTGGTGGCGCCGTAGTCGAGGTAGATGGGGAAATGGGGTGTCATGTCCATGATGGTTCAATCAATATTTAAAAGGTGCGTTGTTTAATTTTTGGCAAAGGCATTGCCCAAGGCAAACACAGAATTGGGCGCGTTGACGCGAATGGGTTTGACTAGCGGCATGGGCTGAATGGCACGCTTCAAGGTAGGCTTGTTTTCAATTTCCACGCCTTTGGCGATTTGTTCGTCCACCAGCTTTTGCAGGGTGACCGAGTCCAAAAACTCAACCATGCGTTGGTTGAGGGAGGCCCACAGCTCATGCGTCATACAGCGGCCGGTTTCACCCAAACAGTTTTCTTTGCCGCCGCAGTGGGTGGCATCGATGGGCTCGTCCACCGACAAAATGATGTCGGCCACGGTAATGTCCGCAGCTTTACGCCCCAGCGAATAACCGCCACCGGGGCCACGGGTGGATTCCACCAAGTCGTGGCGGCGCAGCTTACCGAACAGCTGCTCGAGGTAAGACAACGAGATTTGTTGGCGCTGGCTGATGGCCGCCAAAGTGACTGGGCCTGTGTTTTGACGCAGGGCCAAATCAATCATGGCAGTGACCGCAAAACGGCCTTTGGTGGTGAGACGCATGGCAAGCTCCTTGAGGGTTGGGCTTTGTCGACTAATTAGGTCAAGTATAAATCAATCCCCACGAATTTGCTCGGGTACTCAGTCAATAACCCTATTTGTCGATGACAAGGCTCAAGGGTTGACAGTTAGGCTTTTGGGGCCAATACCGCCACGTTGTCGTGCCCCGCTCCACCGAAGGCTTGCTCGCGCAAGCCAGATAACTGGTCGCGCACACGGGCGGCGTTTTCAAATTCGAGGTTGCGGGCATGCTCCATCATCAGCTTCTCTAAGCGTTTGATTTCTTTCGCCACATCACGCTCGCTCATGTCTTTGATGGCGGCGCGTTGCAACTCGCGCTCTTGCGCTTCTTTGCCGGCCTTCTCGCTGTAAACGCCATCGATCAAATCGCGAATGCCTTTGACCACACCGCGTGGCGTGATGCCCATCTCGAGGTTGTGCGCGATTTGCTTATTGCGGCGACGCTCGGTTTCGCCAATCGCTTTTTTCATCGACTCGGTCATGCGGTCGGCGTACAAAATGGCTTTGCCGCTCAAGTTACGCGCGGCACGACCAATGGTTTGAATCAAGCTGCGCTCAGAGCGCAAGAAACCTTCCTTATCAGCATCAAGGATGGCCACCAGCGACACCTCGGGCAAGTCGATGCCTTCGCGCAGCAAGTTGATCCCCACCAGCACATCGAAGGTGCCCAAACGCAAATCGCGCAAAATTTCGACACGCTCCACCGTGTCTACATCGCTATGGATGTAGCGCACTTTCACGCCGTTGTCGGTCAAGTAATCCGTCAGCTGCTCGGCCATGCGTTTGGTGAGTGTGGTGATGAGCACGCGCTCGTTCAGCTCCACACGAATGCGAATTTCTTGCAACACATCGTCCACTTGGTGCGTGGCGGGGCGGACTTCGACCAAGGGATCGACCAAACCTGTGGGGCGCACCAACTGCTCCACCACTTTGCTGGCATGGGTCTTTTCGTAGTCAGCGGGGGTGGCTGAGACAAACACCACTTGACGCATGCGCTTTTCAAACTCTTCCAACTTGAGAGGGCGGTTGTCCAAGGCACTGGGTAAGCGGAAGCCGTATTCCACCAAGGTGGTTTTACGCGCACGGTCGCCGTTATACATGCCGCCAAGCTGGCCAATCATGACGTGGCTTTCGTCCAAGAACATCACAGAGTCTTTTGGCATGTAATCGGTCAAGGTGCTGGGCGGTGCGCCAACAGGTGCGCCAGACAAATGGCGCGTGTAGTTCTCAATGCCTTTGCAGTGGCCCACTTCGCTCAGCATTTCAAGGTCAAAGCGCGTGCGCTGCTCTAAGCGCTGCGCTTCGACCAGCTTGTTCATGCCCACCAGTTCTTTCAAACGGTCGGCCAGCTCCACCTTGATGGTTTCGACCGCCGCCAACACGCGGTCGCGAGGGGTAACGTAGTGGCTAGATGGGTAAATGGTGAAGCGCGGAATCTTTTGGCGAATGCGGCCCGTGAGTGGGTCAAACAGTTGCAGGCTTTCAATCTCGTCATCGAACAACTCAATGCGAATGGCCAACTCTGAGTGCTCAGCAGGGAACACATCAATCGTGTCGCCGCGCACGCGGAATTTGCCGCGGGAAAAATCTTGGTCGTTGCGCTCGTACTGCATGCGCACCAGCTGTGCAATGGCGTCGCGCTGGCCAACTTTGTCACCTGCCCGCAGCGTCATGATCATCTGGTGGTAGCTCTCCGGCTCACCAATGCCGTAGATGGCCGAGACCGTGGCCACCACGATCACATCACGTCGCTCCAAGATACTCTTGGTGCAGCTCAAGCGCATTTGCTCGATGTGCTCGTTGATGGCGCTGTCTTTTTCGATGAACAAATCGCGCTGCGGCACATAAGCCTCGGGCTGGTAGTAGTCGTAGTAACTGACGAAATACTCCACCGCGTTGTTGGGGAAAAACTCACGAAACTCGCTGTACAGCTGCGCCGCCAAGGTTTTGTTGGGCGCAAAGATGATGGCAGGTCGCCCCAGCTGGGCAATCACGTTGGCCATGGTGAAGGTTTTGCCCGAGCCGGTGACACCCAACAGGGTTTGAAACACCTCGCCATCGTTCACCCCTTCCACCAGCTGGGCAATGGCCGTCGGCTGGTCGCCCGCAGGCGGGTAAGGCTGAAACAACTCAAACGGCGAGCCGGGGTAGCTGACCATGATGCCCTTTGGCTGTTCTGGCGCATCTTTGGCGGCTGCGGACTGGGCGGCAAGCGTTGCGCCAGGAGGTGTTTCTGCGGTTTCAGACATGGTGGTGAAAACTGTATGGCTTGAAAAAAACGTGAGGTTCAAAAAACCGTACGGGTTGACCCTTAAAATTCAGGCCGAACGTGCAAGCCTACCGCAGACTGCACGTGTTCACCTAACCTCCCTCTCTTTATCCGTGATCAAGGACTGACGATGTCAATGTTTACCGCTGTCGAAATGGCACCCCGCGACCCTATCTTGGGTCTCAATGAGCAATACAACGCCGACACCAACCCTAACAAGGTCAACCTCGGCGTGGGTGTGTACTTCGACGACAACGGAAAACTGCCCCTGTTGCAATGCGTACAAGCCGCAGAAAAAACCATGATGGCCACACCCACTGCGCGCGGCTACTTGCCCATCGACGGCATCGTGGCGTATGACGCTGCTGTCAAAGGCTTGGTCTTCGGTGCTGACTCTGAGCCCGTCACCTCTGGTCGCGTGGCTACCGTGCAAGGCATTGGCGGCACCGGCGGCTTGAAAATCGGCGCTGACTTCTTAAAGCGCTTGAGCCCCAACGCCACCGTGTTGATCTCTGACCCTAGCTGGGAAAACCACCGTGCTTTGTTCACCAACGCCGGTTTTAAGGTCGACACCTACGCTTACTACGACGCCGAAAAACGCGGCGTGAACTTTGAAGGCATGCTGGCTTCGTTGAACGCCGCCGCTGCAGGCACCGTGGTGGTATTGCACGCTTGCTGCCACAACCCAACCGGCTACGACATCACTGCGGCCCAATGGGACCAAGTGGTCGCAGTGGTCAAGGCCAAAAACCTCACTGCCTTCTTGGACATGGCCTACCAAGGCTTTGGTCACGGCATTGCCGAAGACGGCGCTGTGATTCAAAAGTTTGTCGATGCGGGCCTGTGCTTCTTTGTGTCGACGTCGTTCTCCAAGAGCTTCAGCTTGTACGGTGAACGCGTAGGTGCTTTGAGTGTGTTGTGCGCTGACAAAGAAGAATGCAGCCGCGTGTTGTCTCAACTCAAAATCGTGATTCGCACCAATTACTCCAACCCACCCATCCACGGTGGCGCTGTGGTGGCTGCGGTGTTGAACAACCCAGAGCTGCGCGCTTTGTGGGAAAAAGAATTGGGCGAAATGCGCGTACGCATCAAAGCCATGCGTCAAACGCTGGTCGACGGCCTCAAAGCTGCGGGCGTGAAGCAAGACATGAGCTTCATCACCACCCAAATCGGCATGTTCAGCTACTCAGGTTTGAGCAAAGACCAAATGGTGCG
>CANFKQ010000119.1 GCA_947447405.1 Comamonadaceae bacterium
AAGGCTTGCGCCAGCGAGGCTTGCAATGACTCGGTGCTGGGTAAGGTAATAGAGGTTGCCATGGCATTCAGCGCGGGCGCAGTAGCCACGCACCAAGCAAAGCTTTGCAAGGCTTGGCGTCGAGAGAGGCGTGTGACGTGCATCACTTGACTTCTTGCTCCATCAGCAAATAGGTGTTGTAGGCGTTCATACGGTTGGCTGATTTGAAAAGTGGCATTTTCTCGAACTTTGACCAATCCGTGTTCGCATAAGCGCTTTCAAAGGGTTCCATGTCTTTAGCGGCCCGCCCCATGGCCTCTCGCAAATACAGCAGGTAGTCCCGCGTGAGGATCATGTCGCCTTTGGGATCGTTCGAAATGGGGCCGTGGCCTGGGACCACACAGCGGGTGTCAAACTTGAGCAGGTTTTGCATGGCCTCTATCCAATGACGGCTATCAGCTTGGCCCACAAACGGAATGCGGTTACGAAACACGAGGTCACCCGCGAACAAAACTTTTTGCTGAGGTAAATACACCACCAAGTCTTCCGCAGTATGCGATGGACCCACCGGCTGGATGTCAAAGCGTACGCCGCCCACGGTCAAAGTTTTGGGGCCGTGCAGCCATTCATCAGCGGGCACCAAATGAGTTTTCTCATCCACCCAAGGCCAAAGCTCTTGGCGCGAAGCTTCCAAACGCAAACGCGCCGTGTCTGAGTTGAGGTACTCACGTGCTGCCCCATGCGCCATGATGCGTGCACCCACATCTTTGAACACTTGCAAACCATAGATATGGTCTGCGTGGTAATGCGTGAGCACCACGGTGTGAATAGGCTTATTGGTCACCTTGGCAATCTCTGCCAACAGACGACGGCCTAACTCAGGAGAACCCAAAGCATCAATCACCACCACACCCGCTGGCGTGACAACAAAGCCAGCATTGGAGATGAAGTTTTGATTGGCCGACGAGCCCATCTCTGAGACACCTTGCACGTAATACACATTCGGCACCACTTGCTTGGCCTGCATCAGCGGCTTGACCGCGACATCGGATGACAAAGTTTTTTCAGCGTGCGCCAACATGGCACACACCCCACAACTCAGCCACAAGCCCACGCACCAGCGACGAACCCAAGGTACTTTCACAATCACTTCTCCTCAAACAACAAGACGAGTCAGGGCTTGATGTATATCAATTTTTGCGCAAGCCACAACACTTAGCATAGTTCAAATATAAGCGTAGACTAAATCATATGAACCTCACAGCACTCAATGAAGCCTATGGCGAACCCTATATCTTGGCCACGGGTGGCTTGATGATTGGCTTGTTGTTTGGTTTTTTCGCACAACGTTCAAAATTTTGTTTGCGGGCCGCAGTGGTTGAGTTTTGGCATCGCCAGTTTGGTGAAAAGCTCTCGGTGTGGTTGCTCACGTTTTCTGCCGCAGTCATTGCCATTCAAGGCTTGATTGTGATGGGCGACCTCGATGTCAGCACTGCACGCCAACTGGCGACGCGGGGTAGTTTGTCTGGCGCACTCGTTGGTGGTTTGCTGTTTGGTGCGGGCATGATCATGACCCGAGGCTGCGCCAGCCGTTTGCTGGTTTTGTCTGCCAATGGAAATTTGCGTGCCCTGTTGTCGGGTTTGATTTTTGCTGTCACAGCGCAATCGGCTTTATCGGGTGCGCTCTCACCCTTGCGCCAAGAAATCACCAACTGGTGGACCGTCGAAGGTGGCAGCAGCCGTGACCTGCTGGCCATTCTGGGTTTGAACCACACCACCGGCTTAATGATTGGCTGCGTGTGGCTGTTGGCTGCGCTGTACTTCACTACCCGCACCACGCAGCGCGCGTGGATGTGGGTGGGCGGCATTGGCACGGGCTTGAGCGTGGCACTGGCTTGGTGGTTTTCGTACAGTGTGTCTAAAGCGTCGTTTGAAGTGGTGCACATCCAAGGCATCACCTTCAGCGGTCCATCGGCCGAGTGGCTGATGCGTGTGTTAGCTCCTAACCCACCGACCATTGGCTTTGACTTTGGTTTGTTGCCCGGTGTGTTTTTGGGGTCGTTCTTTGCGGCATGGATGGGCAATGAACTCAAACTCGAAGGATTTAAAGACGGCTATGCCATGCGACGCTACATCGTGGGCGCCATTTTCATGGGCTTTGGTGCCATGTTGGCGGGCGGCTGTGCCGTAGGTGCAGGCGTGACAGGCGGTGCTATCTTTGCGCTCACGGCGTGGACCGCACTGATTGGTATGTGGTTGGGCGCGGGTTTGGTTGACTGTTGGATGGATGCGCCGCCGGCCAGCGCGCCCACCTTGATGCAGCCGTAAATCGAACTAACTATTTCAATTTCATACGGTATAGTTTTCAACGTATCCGCAAACGCCATCATTGGGTAAACCCCGTGATGGCGTTTTGTCATTCTGGATATATTACCGATCACTGATTGATTTACTCCGTTCAACGAGGCTTCGATGAAAACAACATCTCCCCATTTGGTGCGTTTGTTCGCCGCCACCGCATTGATGCTGGGCACCAGCGTTGTTGCACTGGCACAAGACAAAACCACGCAATTGCACAACCGCGCCACAGCCGCCATGTGCGCCAACTGCCACGGCACCGATGGCCGCACCACAGAGGGCTCGGCCATCCCCTCGTTGGTAGGTATGCCCAAGGATTACATGATGTTGCAAATGAAGGCCTTCAAAGACGGCACGCGCCCTGCCACTGTGATGCATCAAATCACCAAGGGGCTGACCGACGCACAAGTCGACACCATCTCTAGTTACTACGCTGCTACCAAGCGCTGATCAAGGATTCATCATGAAACGTCGCAGTTTTGTTCAAGCCTCAATGGCACTGGGTTCTTTTGGTGCGCTGGGCAGCATGGTGGCTTGTGCCTCGGTAGGCAAAGTTCCTGAAAAAGCACGCGTGGTCGTCGTGGGTGGCGGCTACGGTGGTGCCACAGCAGCCAAATACGTGCGCATGTTGTCGAACTACCAAATTGATGTCACCTTGATTGAACCCAATGCTGCATTTGTCTCTTGCCCCATCTCGAACTTGGTGATCGGTGGGAGCAAGACCATGGCCGACATCACCACGCCTTATGACCAACTGTCGGGCAAACATGGTGTCAATATCGTGCGCGACTATGTGACCACCGTCGATCCCGTCAAGAAGACTGTCACTCTGTCCAGCGGACCCACCATTCGTTACGACAAACTGGTCATGTCGCCCGGTATCGACTTGATGTTCAACACCATCGAAGGTTTGAAGGAAGCCAACGCCTCTGGCCAAATTTTGCAAGCATGGAAAGGTGGCCCAGAAACCTTGGCCCTGCGCAAGCAACTCGAGGCTATGGACGACGGCGGCGTATACGCCATCACCATTCCCGAAGCGCCATACCGCTGCCCTCCTGGACCATACGAGCGTGCCAGCCAAGTGGCGCATTACTTTAAGCAACACAAGCCCAAGTCCAAAGTGCTGATCTTGGATGCCAACCAAGACGTCACATCCAAAGGCCCACTGTTCAAGAAGTTTTGGGCTGACAACTACAAGGGCATTTTGGAATACATGCCACAGCACAAAGTGGTAGCTGTGGATGCCAAGACGAACACCTTGAAATTTGATGTGCAAAACGATGTCAAAGCCAATGTGCTCAACGTCTTGCCCGCCATGCGCGCAGGTGGCATTGCAGTGCAATCGAATTTAGCCAACGTCAACACACGTTGGTGCGCGGTGCATTACCAAACCTTTGAGTCCACGCAAGCCAAAGACATCCACGTCATTGGTGACTCGATCATGGTCGCCCCCCTCATGCCGAAGTCGGGACACATGGCCAACTCGCACGGCAAAGTCACAGCAGCGGCCATCGTGGCCCAGCTGTCAGACATGCCGGTTAACCCTGCACCTTTTCTGAGCAATACTTGCTACAGCTTTGTGAATGACAAATTGGTGGTGCACGTTGCGTCTATCCACCAATACGATGCGCAAGAAAAAACCTACAAAACCGTACCTGGCTCGGGTGGCGTGTCTAGCGCACCCAACGAACTCGAAGGTATTTACGCATGGAACTGGGCTCAAAACATTTGGGCCGACACTTTGAAGTGAGAACACCAATGACAATTTTTAAACGTTTTTCTCAAACCGTGGCCACACTCTTGTTGGCCATCAGCTTCGCAAGTGCATTTGCGCAAGACATCAAGGTGGTCTACCACGTCAACACGGGCGTAGATACAGCCGCAGGCATCTTAGGCAATGTGCGCAACCACCTCAGCGCAGACCCAAGCGCAAAAATTATGGTGGTCACGCACGGTGCAGGCATTGACTTTTTGTTGGATGGCGCAAAAGACAACAAAGGCCGTGAGTTCAGCGGCGTGGTGTCTGACCTCGCAGGCAAAGGCGTGCAATTTCGCGTGTGTAACAACACACTGACCTCGCGCAACATTGACTCAAACAAAGTGTCAATGGACGCCAAAATCGTACCGTCGGGCGTGGCCGAAGTCGCGCGCTTGCAGGCCAAAGAGGGCTACGTTTACCTCAAGCCCTGATACGAATCAAGCGTGTGAATGGAGGCCGAGATGCCACCAAGACCAAGGGCCGCAACAGCGGCCCTTTTTGATATGTTCAACAGGCGTTTAAGCGTGTGCAATATCGCTGTCAATCGCGATTTGCGTACACACAGCACGGCACAGCGTGACCACGCGCTCGTTGATGATGCGGTAATAAATCTGTACACCTTCGCGGCGGCGGCCCAAAATTTTTGACTTGAACAAGGTATTCAAGTGCTGCGACATATTGGGTTGGGTGGTGTCGATTTCTTCTAACAACTGCCCCACGTTCTTTTCTTCAGAGCACAAACAATTGATGATTTTCAAACGCATGGGCGCAGACATGACGCGGAACGTCTCAGCAGCCAAGTCAAACATCACATCCAGCTCAGCATTTGCTGATTTTTTCGATGTTTTAGCGGAAACCTTCACAACCTTGGTTGGTGCTTTGACTGCCTTGAGCTGAGGCTTTACGGCTTTGGAGGACGTCTTTACCGCTTGTACAGTCGCCTTTTTGGCTGCTGGCTTTTTTGATGCCGCAGGCTTAACTACAGCCTTGGCTTTGACAGTGGATGGGGTGGTTTTTTTAGTTGCCATATTTCGAAAAGGATATCACTTGCACAAATGAGCCACTGTCGCTTGCAGGTCTTGCGCCCATTCACGACGGTTGCGCCCTTGCGCTAATTGCTTGTCGCCATAACGCACTTGCGCCAGCAAAGGTGGCGCACATAGGGTGCGCCACAACGAGCTAATCAAAGTGTCGTCATCGCGGTAACACGGGGCAAGGCTGACTTCTTGGGTCTGTGTATCGATGAACTGCAAAGCGATAGGCTGAATCGGTGCCTCAGCCGAAATAGCCGCTTGCAACAAATTCGCATGGAATGGCAGCAAGCTGATGCCGTCTCCCGTGCGCCCTTCAGGGAAGGCCGCTAGCACTTGGCCTCTTAGCAAAGCTTCAGCCATTTGATGCACCACACGCATGGCATCGTTGCGCGAGCCGCGTTCGATGTAGAGCGAACCGCCTCCGGTGGTGAGCACGCCCACGAAAGGCCAGTCGCGAATTTCAGACTTGGCCACAAAACGGCAGTGACACGCGGCGTGCATCACCAAAATGTCGAGCCATGAAATGTGGTTGGCCGCCATCAACACGGGACCCTGCGCAGGGTGGCCTTTGACGCGCACCTCGATGCCGATGACGGCCAACATACCGCGCGCCCACACCTCGACAGAGCGGGCTTGTTGCGCGTCACTGAGTTTTGGGAATGCGGTGCGCACCATCCAATAGCCACGCAAGACCTGCGCGATGACGCGCAGAAACTTGGCGATGGCGCGCAAGCTGCGCATCAAGCAGCTTGGTAGGCCACGCGACCGGCCACCAAGGTGGCTTTGACACGAGCAGGCAAGGACATGCCAGTCATGTCAAACGCAAATGGCGTGTGCTTGCCTTGGCTGTGCAGGGCATCGGGTGTGACGCGCCATTCGACTGCGGGGTCAAACACCACGAGGTCGGCCACGCCACCTACATGCAACTGACCCAAGCTGGTGCTTTGGCCTTGCACTTTGCCCAACACTTTGGCAGGTTGGGCCGTCAACACGTCCAAGGCACGCAGCACACTCACCTTGCTGTCTTGCGCCCACTTGAGTGAGAGGCTGAGCAAAAGCTCTAAGCCCGTAGCACCTGATTCGGCTTCGGCAAATGGCAAAGCCTTGCCATCGTTGTCGATGGGTGTGTGATCTGACACCAAAGCATCCAGCGTGCCATCGGCCAATGCGGCACGCAATGCATCACGGTCGCGCTGTTGGCGCAACACAGGCGTCACGCGGGCACGGCTGTCGAAGTAACCAATGTCGTGGTCACTCAAGTGCAGTGAGTTGATGCTCACATCAGCGGTGACGGTCAAGCCTTCTTTTTTGGCAGCACGCACCAGCTCAACCCCTTCGGCGCTGGAGATGCGACACAGGTGCACGCGTGCGCGGGTAGCGCGCATGAGCGCGAAGATGGTGTGCAAGGCAATGGTCTCTGCGGCCACAGGCACGCCACTCAAACCCAAACGGGTGGCCAATGGACCACTGGCGGCCACACCTTTACCCAAATGCATTTCTTGCGGACGCAACCAAACCGTGTAACCAAAGGTGGCCGCGTATTGCAAAGCGCGTTGCAGCACTTGGGTGTTTTCTAGCGGCACTTCAGCTTGGCTAAAGCCCACGCAGCCTGCATCGGTGAGGTCTGACATTTCGGTCAGCACTTCACCTTTCAAACCACGTGTGAGCGCACCCAGCGGGAACACGCGTGCACAGTGCAGTTTTTCAGCGCGGAACTTGAGCATCTCAATCAGGCCTGGTTCGTCCAACACGGGGTCGGTGTCGGGTGGGCATACCAGGCTGGTCACACCACCGGCCACAGCTGCGGTGAGCTCGGAGGCCAGCATGCCTTCGTGTTCGTGGCCGGGCTCGCGCAAGCGCACTTGCAAGTCGACCAAGCCGGGAGCAACGATGCAGCCTTTGGCGTCGATGGTTTGTTCAGCTTTGAAGTTGGCAGGCAACTTCTCGCCTGCTTTTGCAATGGCCACGATATGGCCATCGACCACCGCCACATCGGCGGGGTGGTCAAAGCCAGAGGCTGGGTCGATCACACGACCGTGTTGAATCAGGATATTCATGCTTCATTCCCCGCCACGATGGACATCACGGCCATACGCACAGCAATACCAAACGTCACCTGCGACAAGATG
>CANFKQ010000120.1 GCA_947447405.1 Comamonadaceae bacterium
AGCTTCTATGTCCCAGGCGCTGGTCGTTTGGTACAGGTGACGGGCTCTTACAAGTTCTAAACGGAGATTCGCATGCTACTGACCTTGCCCGATTTGTTGCCACCCGAACAGCTGAGCCAAGCACGGGCTTGGCTCAAAGACGCGCCGTGGGAGCCCGGTCTTGGCACGGCGGGCCGCCAAGCGGCGATGGTGAAACACAACGAGCAATTGCCGCAGACCAGTGACGCCGCCGTCAACATTCGAGAGATGGTGCTCAAGGCACTCAACGCCAACCCCACCTTCTTCTCGGCTACTTTGCCTAAGAAGATTTACACGCCACGCATCAACCGCTACGCGGGCGACAGCAATTACTTTGGCAAACACATTGACGGCTCTATCCGCATGTTGAGTCACGAAAAACGCGTACGCACCGACATTTCGTGCACCGTGTTTTTGAGCGACCCCGACAGCTACGACGGCGGCGAGCTGACCATTGCCGACACCTATGGCGAGCAAAGCATCAAGCTGCCTGCAGGCAGCATCGTCATCTACCCCGGCACGAGCTTGCACCAAGTCAAACCGGTCACACGCGGTGAGCGCTTGGCTTGCTTCTTTTGGATTGAGAGCTTGGTGCGTAGCGACGACCAGCGCCGCTTGTTGTACGAGCTAGACATGAGCATCTTGAGCCTGCGAGACCAATATGGCGAACTGCCAGAGGCCGTCACGCAAACCGGCGTGTATCACAACCTCTTGCGCATGTGGGCAGACACCTGATGCTGCAATTCACCTACGCACCGACACACTCACGGATGCCACGCACAACACCCATCGTGGTGTTGTGCGTGGTGGCGCTGCATGTGTTGGCCATCGCCTCTTTGTTGCTGTCTCCAAACACAACGGATATCGAGAACCAACAAAGCGTTGCCATGGAAATGGTGTTGGCACCCGTCAGTCACACGCCAGCAAAAGCGCAGCAGCAACCGGTTGCCACGCAAACGGCAGCACCTAAATCAGCCGCGACAAAAGCTGAACAAACCACCCACAGCAGCGCAGCAGCAGCTCAGAGCGCGGACGCCACACCAGCTGCAACGCCCGCTCAATCTGGACAAGCGAAAGGCGCCCCCGCTTTCAGCCTGCCCAGCAGCGAGGCCCACGGCTTGAACAATCCCAAGCCCGCTTACCCAAAACAAAGCCGCCGCTTGAATGAGCAAGGGCAAGTCGTCATTCGGGTGTTTGTCGCTGCTGACGGCGCGCCCCAACAAGGCGAAATCAAAACCAGCAGCGGTTTTGACCGTCTCGACCAAGAGGCCTTACGCACTGTGATGCGTTGGCGTTTTGTGCCAGGTCAACGCTTTGGCACACCCGAGGCGATGTGGTTCAACGTCCCCGTTAATTTTGTTTTGGAATAACTTTTGGAAACTGTCATGGAAAACCAACCCGGCATTTTGAATTTTTGGCAACAGGGCGACTTCATTACCCACATCGTGGCTTTGCTCTTAGTGGGCATGTCTGTTTTGTCGTGGGTCGTCATCGTCATGAAGGCGCTCGACATCGTGCGCTTGAAGCGCATGGCGCACAACGTGGAATCGTTTTGGCACAGCAGCAATTTGGACGAGGGCTTGGCCGCCTTAGATGGCGCAGCGATGCACACCACCGACGCCAATCCGTTTTACAGCTTGGCCAAACAAGGCCACGAAGCCTCGGCCCACCACCGCGCCACGCAAGAGCAGCTGCACGACAGCTTGGACGTGAGCGATTGGGTCACGCGCAGTTTGCGCAACGCCATTGACGATTCCACTGCACGCTTGCAAGCAGGCTTAGCTGTATTGGCCTCGATTGGTTCGACAGCGCCGTTCGTCGGTTTGTTCGGCACGGTGTGGGGCATTTATCACGCACTCATCAGTATTGGTGCTTCGGGCCAAGTGGGCATGGACCGCGTGGCGGGCCCGATTGGCGAAGCGCTCATCATGACGGCTTTGGGTCTGGTGGTGGCTGTGCCCGCTGTGTTGGGCTACAACGCGCTGGTGCGCGGCAACAAGTTCATCTTGGGCCAACTCAACCGCTTCGCACACGACCTGCATGCCTTTTTGGTCACAGGTGCGCGTGTGGGCCAGCGTGACCGCGCAGGATTTTGAGCATGTCGTTCTTACCCGCCTACGACGATGACGAGGTGATGACCGAAATCAACATGACGCCACTGATTGACGTGATGTTGGTTCTGTTAATTGTGTTCATCTTGGCTGTGCCCTCCATTCACAGCGCCGTGCCATTGACACTGCCGCGCGCCAGCAGCGCTGCACCCCAACAACCCGCAGAGCCCGTGCGCTTAGACATCGACGCACAAGGCCACATTTATTGGAACGGCACAGCCGTGGAAGACGACGCGCTCAAAGCACAAGCCCAACAAGCCGCCACGCTTGACCCGCAACCGCTGGTGCACCTGAGCGGCGACCGCGCTGTGCCTTATGAGCGCGTGCTGCAAACCCTCAGCACCTTGCAAGGCTCCGGCCTGACCAAGGTGAATTTCATCGCGCAAAAGCCTTGATATCGCATCACTAAAGCCATGAGCACTCGCCTACCCGCAAAGGCCTCAAAAGCCACATTAGCCACGCAACATGGGCAAGCCTCCGCTACGACGACTGCACCTGTGGCACCACTGCGCTTGGACAGTGCGGCGCTGATGGGCGGCCAGCGCGTGCTGGAGATCGTGCATTTGGGCGAGGTGTACCGCCTACAGACCACGCGCTTTGGCAAGTTGATTTTGACCAAGTGATGACACGCACGTAGCCTCGCCGAAGGCTGCCTCAATCGCTCTCATTGAGACAAACAATGACCGACACGCGGTTTCTTGGCTAACATTGACATCAATGAGATTTACTCATTCGATAGTTTTTAACAACCACCCAAAGGAAACCACATGTCTTTGATCAACACACAAGTTCAGCCTTTCAAAAACCAAGCCTTCCACAACGGCAAGTTCATCGAAGTGACAGAAGCCACGCTCAAAGGCAAGTGGAACGTGTTCATTTTCATGCCAGCCGCTTTCACCTTCAACTGCCCTACAGAAATTGAAGATGCTGCTGACAACTACGCTGCTTTCCAAAAAGCCGGCGCTGAGGTGTACATCATCACCACCGACACACACTTCTCACACAAAGTGTGGCACGAGACTTCTCCAGCTGTGGGCAAAGCCAAGTTCCCATTGATCGGTGACCCAACTCACAAGTTGACACGCGCTTTTGGCGTGCACATCGAAGAAGACGGCTTGGCATTGCGCGGCACGTTCGTGATCAACCCAGAAGGCATGATCAAAACCATGGAAGTCCATTCCAACGAAATCGCTCGTGACGTGTCTGAGACATTGCGCAAGTTGACCGCAGCTCAATACACCGCCGCTAACCCAGGCCAAGTGTGCCCAGCGAAGTGGAAAGAAGGCGCGAAGACTTTGGCTCCTTCCATCGACTTGGTCGGCAAGATCTAATTTTTAGATCTCTCCCTGCTCACGCAGGGCGTTTATAGATCAACACCTGCTAGCGCAGGTCGTTGAGCGCAGCGCACATTGCATACCCAGCGTGCGCTGTACTCAACGAACCCCACCCCAATCAACCACCAAGGTCAGCGCCACAAGCGCATGGCCTAGGGTCTTTGCACCCTGAAACAGGAGAACACCATGCTCGACGACGCACTCAAAGCACAGCTTCAACAATACCTTGGCATGCTGCGCCAGCCCATCCGCTTGATCGCCTCACTCGACGACAGCGAAACCGGCAAAGATATGGGCGAGTTGCTCAACACCATCGTGGGCCTGTCTGACAAAGTCACGCTCGACACCTCGGGCACGGATACACGCAAGCCTTCATTTGCTGTTGTGCGCGAAGGTGAAAACCAAGGCGTGCGCTTTGCTGGCTTGCCACTCGGCCACGAGTTCACTTCGTTGGTGTTGGCCCTGTTGTGGACGGGCGGCCACCCACCCAAGGTGGAACAAGATGTGATCGACAGCATCAAGGGCTTAACTCCTGTTGATGGGGGCGACTTCAACTTTGAGGTCTACATGTCTCTGAGCTGCCACAACTGCCCAGACGTGGTGCAAGCCCTGTCGCTCATGGCCATCGTGAACCCCAAGGTCAAGACCGTGGTGATCGAAGGCGGCGCGTTCCAGAAGGAAGTGGAAGACCGCCAAATCATGGCTGTGCCCATGGTGTTCTTGAATGGCCAAGTGTTTGGTTCAGGCCGCATGAGCGTGGAAGAAATCGTAGCCAAGCTCGACACAGGCGCCGCTGCCCGCGACGCAGTGAAGATGAGCGAGAAAGCCCCTTACGACGTGTTGATCGTGGGCGGTGGCCCCGCCGGCGCAGCTGCCGCGGTGTATGCCGCTCGCAAAGGTATCCGTGTCGGCATTGCGGCTGAGCGTTTTGGCGGTCAGTTGAACGACACCATGTCAATTGAAAACTACATCTCTGTGCTCGAGACCAACGGCCCCAAACTCGCGGCCGACCTCGAAGCCCAAGTGCACCACTACGGCGTGGACATCATGAACATGCAACGCGCCAGCAAAATTGTGTCTGCTGAAGAAACCGGCGGCATGACAGAAGTGCACTTAGAAAACGGCGGCGTGCTCAAAGCCAAGAGCGTCATCTTGTCCACTGGCGCACGCTGGCGCAATGTGAATGTGCCCGGCGAAACCGAGTACAAAAACAAAGGCGTGGCCTACTGCCCACATTGCGACGGGCCCTTGTTCAAAGGCAAGCGCGTCTCTGTGATCGGCGGCGGCAACTCAGGCGTGGAAGCCGCCATTGACTTGGCAGGCATCGTCGAACACGTAACGCTCATTGAATTTGCCGACCAGCTCAAAGCCGATGCCGTGTTGGTCAACAAGCTCAAGAGCTTGCCCAACGTGACCATCCACGCCAACGCACAAACCACCGAGATCACCGGCGAAGGCGGCAAGGTCAATGGCCTGAGCTACAAAGACCGCGCCACTGATGTTGTCCACCACGTTGAGTTGGAAGGTGTGTTCGTTCAAATTGGTTTGGTGCCCAATACCGAATTCTTGAAAGGCACCTTGGAGCTGAGCAAGTTTGGCGAAATCGTGATCGATGCCAAAGGTCACACCAGCATGCCAGGCGTGTTTGCCGCGGGTGACTGCACCACCGTGCCCTACAAGCAAATCATCATTGCAGCGGGTGAGGGCTCAAAAGCAGCTTTGTCAGCGTTTGATTATTTGATTCGCCAGTAAGTTAAACATCACTTGGACTCAGATGCCGCTGGCTTAATCGTCAGCAGCTCTGGGTCCACTTGGTTTTCTACGCGGTGTGGCTCTTGCACGGCTTTAGGACCGAGGCCCAAGAAACGCAAACCCCCGTCGTTCCACAACCAAAACAAAAGGTTGATGGCAGCCAAGGCATAGACCACATTGCGCCAAAAATATTTCGAGTTCATAAACACCACCTTTGTTCTTTAAGTTATGCCGGCTTTGGCAGACGACCTTGTGCGCTTTATGCAGGCCGCACACTCACTTCTGAGCTGCTGATGGCCTCTTGACCTTGTTCGGTGTCCACCAGCATCGCGCCGGTCACGTCTACGCCCCTTGCCACACCGTGACGGCCATTGCTCAAGGTGACGTTCAAGTCGCGCAATGCATCTCGCGCATTGAAGGCATTCTGCAACGGTGCAAAGCCTGTGCGTTCAAACGCCAACAAGGTGACCAGCAAGGGCTCGGCCACCTTCATCAAGGCGTCCGGTGCTGTGATGTCGCTTTGCAAGTCTTGCAGGCCCAATGGAGCGGTCGACAAGCCCTCGGCCACAGGCGGGGCAATGTTGATGCCCACACCGACTACGCAATATCGTCCTTGGTCACTGCTGTAGCCAATGCCTGCGGGCATAGCTGTCTCAATCAAAATACCAGCCAATTTGCCCCAGCCTATGGGCATAGACGGGCGCTTCACCCACAAGTCATTGGGCCACTTCAAGCGCACGCCCAGATCGCCCTGCGGGTCTAGGCTACGCGCCAGCGATAGGCCCACGGCCAACGACAGGCCAGACCAATCGACCGGTTTAAGCATGAGCCCCAATGAGAAGGTCAGGGCATAGCCCACTTCACCATGCCAAGGGCGGCCTAGGCGACCACGGCCAGCGGTTTGGGCTTCGGCCACCAACAGCACCGGCTCGGTTTGGCCGGCACGGGCTCGGCGCATCAACTCGGTGTTGGTGGAATCAATCTCTGGCAGCACCTCGACCGTCAAGCCTGGCTGCAAAGCAACCATCGCAAGCCAGAGGTCTTCAGCAGGCCAGATCATGCGACTCAGCGTTTTTTGGCTTTGGAAGTGTCTTTGTCAGCTTTAGCGCTCGACTTTTTGTCTGACTTCTTTTTGTCACTTTTGGCTGCGTCCCCCTTAGGCTTGGCTGCCTTCTTCGGTTTGGACTTTTCGTCTTTTGGAAATTCAGACGTGGACGACAACAAAGTGCCACGGCACTTCTTCGCGCCACACCAGCACGGGTATTCAAGCTTGAGCTCTTTGGTCATGGGCGCGTCGATGACCAAGCCGTAGTCATAGTTGAGCTCTTCGCCGGCCTTGATGTCGCGAATGGCTTTGATGAACACGCGACCGTTTTCTTCATCAGGCTCGCAGCTGGGCTTGCACGAGTGGTTGATCCAGCGCGAGGAGTTGCCGCCGTGCTTGGCGTCGATCACATGCTTCTCGTCGATGTGAAAGTAAAACGTGTGATTGGGATCGGTGGGGTCGTGCGGATGGCGGCGCAGCGCCTCTTTCCAGCTGATGATCTCGCCCACGTACTCAATGATGGTCTCGCCCTTGGCAAAATCGGTCAGTGCAAAAACGCCCTTGCCATGCACACCAGAACGACGAGTTTGAATGCGGCGGCCTTTGATGGGCGCGGGAGTTAGGGCGAGAGATTTTTTGGACACTGAATTTTTCTGTTAACTTTGATACGTACGCATGTGCGTGCGCGCACATGGGCGCGCGTGCGCACGCGAGAGAACGAATTGTAGTGGTCAGTTTTTAAGGAACTTTGAAATGAGCAAAACCCTCGTGATTGCCGAAAAACCTTCGGTCGCGCAAGACATCGTGCGCGCACTCACGCCTGTGGCGGGGAAGTTCGA
>CANFKQ010000121.1 GCA_947447405.1 Comamonadaceae bacterium
ACTGGAGTTAATTATGAAATTTGTCGCTTTTGAGCGCGCTAAGCAGGGAACGGGTGCGAGCCGCCGTCTGCGTATCACTGGCCGTACACCTGGCATCGTCTATGGTGGCACCGCTGAACCCGCGTTGATCGAACTCGATCACAACGCTTTGTGGCATGCCCTGAAGAAAGAGGCGTTCCACGCTTCTGTCTTGCAGATGGAACACGCTGGCACAACAACCGAAGTGTTGTTGCGCAACGTCCAATACCACCCTTTCAAACAACTCGTCTTGCACATCGACTTCCAACGCATCGATGCCAACACCAAGATGAAGAAAAAAGTGCCTTTGCACTACTCTGGCGAAGAAAACTCTCCAGCCGTGAAAGTTGACCAATGCTTGATCAACCACATCGCAACTGAATTGGAAATCTCTTGCATGCCAAAAGATTTGCCAGAGTTCATCGCTGTGGACTTGAGCAACTTGACCAAAGGTCACTCTTTGCACGCCAAAGACATTACCCTGCCCGCAGGCGTGACCGTTGTGGCTCCTGGTACGTCCAACCCTGTGTTGGTGGCTGTGGTGGCAACTAAAGCTGAGGCACCTACACCTCAAGAAGCCGCGGCTGCTGCTGGCGACAACAAAAAGAAGAAGTAATCTCTCTTTTTAGCAATTGCTTTGAACGGCCCACCTCGGTGGGCCGTTTTGCTTTGGAATAATCCTCAGATGATCAAGCTCCTCGTTGGCCTGGGCAACCCCGGCACTGAATACGAAGCCACGCGCCACAACGCGGGCTTTTGGTGGATAGACACGGTGGCACGTGACCTCAAAGTCACATTACAACCAGACCGGGCTTACCACGGCTTGCTGGCCCGCACCTCTGTCAAAGGCGAGAACGTGTGGCTCCTTGAGCCACAAACATTCATGAACCTCTCGGGCAAGTCTGTGGGTGCGTTGGCACGCTTCTTCAAAATCCAACCCCAAGAAATTTTGGTGGTCCACGACGAGTTGGACATCACGCCTGGTGAAGCCAAACTCAAACTCGGCGGTAGCCATGCTGGTCACAATGGGCTGCGGGACATCCATGCGCAGCTTGGCACAGACCAATACTGGCGATTGCGCATTGGCATCGGCCACCCAGGTGTGAAATCAGAGGTTGCGAATTGGGTGCTGAAAAAACCAGCCCCCGATCAACGCGCTGAGATTGAAAGCTGCATCGCACGCACCAGCTTGGCCTTGCCGCATTTGCTTGCGGGCGATATGGTGAAAGCCACGCAAATGATTCACACCGCCAAGCCGCCCCGGCCCAAACTACCTCGGCCGGTCACGCAGCATGGAACAGAGAAGACAGGGGTTGCTGATGCTGAAAAAACTCACACCAAAGAGGCTGACGCCAGTTGATTTCTTGCAAAGGTTGCCGCTGCGCAACACGCGCTGGCTCATCCGCCTTACCCTCGCGCTGAACGCGTGGTGTATCGCGCCCATGCACGCTGACACGGTTTACCGGTGCGGCAATGCGTATAGCCCGTCAAGCCAGTGCGCCCACGCAGCAGCAGCAGAGGTCAAGCCCTTCTCGGTACTGCCCACCGCAGGGCAGGATAAAAACAACACTGCTCCAATTGACCTCCGTGAGGCGCAAGCCCTAGAAAAACAAAGACTGCAAGCTGAGCATCAAGCCGCTCAATCAGCGCCTATTTGGCTCAGCACACCGAATACATCACCGTCCTTCGCCACAAGCCATGAGCACCTAACTCAAAGCGGTCAACGCAAAGGCAAACACCTCCGCACATTTCAAACCCCCTACTTCACAGCGGTAAATCCCAGCGCAAACAAGGCTAGGCCCAAAAAGAAAAGCACCGCCAAAGCGGTGCCTGCTGAATCTGCATCTAGCCAATAGCAGCGCAATGCGTTGTATGGCTAAAACTTAGGTTACTGCGCCGTTTGCTGCAACAGCCGAAACTTCGCAAACAAAGCATCACGCCCTTCCACCCGCTCAGGATTCACAGGAATGCACGCAACGGGGCACACTTGCACACATTGGGGCTCATCGAAATGCCCCACGCACTCGGTGCATTTGTCGGGGTTGATTTCGTAAATCTCTGGCCCTAAGAAGATGGCTTCGTTCGGACACTCAGGCTCACACACATCGCAGTTGATGCATTCGTCGGTGATCATCAAGGCCATAAAAAATCCGTCAAGGCTAAAGGTTCAATTATCTCGCGCTTGCAATAACCGTTTTTGGCTATAGACCGGTTGATCAGGCAAATCGGCCAAGTGCGCGGCATCGGCCCACAACTGAATGTGCGCACCACCATCGCGCCACGCCACTTGATTGAGACCTGCATTAGGAATGGCACATACACGCGGACCGCTCAGCGACAAAGCTTGTGCATGACGCCACACCATGTCGAGCACGCCGCCATGCGTGACCACCACCAACAGCTCCCCCGCGTATTGCTGCGCTAAGTCTTGCAGCGCAGCAATCACTCGGTCATGAAAGGCTCGTGTCGTTTCAGCGCCCTCCACCGCCACATCAGCATCGAACGCCAACCAGCGTTGCCAAGCTTCGGGGTATTGGGCTTGAATGTCAGGGCTACGCATACCTTCAAACATGCCATAGCACTGCTCGCGCAAACCCGCGTTCAAGATACAGGTGTGGCCCAACACCTCGGCCACGGGCTGTGCGGTTTGTTGGGCGCGCAGCAAATCGCTGCTGATCAGTCGGGTGGGCACACGGCCTTGCACTTGCCATTCGGCCAAGACTTGCACCATGCGGGTTTTCAAACGCTGGGCTTGCTCAAATCCCATGTCATTGAGCGGCACATCAAGCTGGCCTTGAAAACGCAACTCACGGTTCCATGAGGTTTCACCGTGGCGTATGAGAAGAAACTCAGTCACTTCGCCGCACGTTTGGCCAGCAAGCGCTTGTACACACCCGCCGACACCAAGTTCTGGCCATCATCACCAGCGCCCAGCAAAGAGATCTCGCGCACAAATGTGCTGGAGATGAATTGGAATTTGGCGCTGGGCGTCAGGAACACGGTTTCCACCTCGGGCATCAACTCGCGGTTCATGCCGGCGAGTTGAAACTCGTAATCAAAGTCGGTCACGGTGCGCACACCGCGCACCATCACGGTGGCGCTGTGGCTGCGCACAAAGTCACGGGCCAATCCCGTGAAAGCCACCACTGCAACTTGGGGGTGTGCGGCCATGGCCTCACGCGCCATGTCCATGCGCTCGTCCAAGGTGAACAAGGTTTTCTTGTGATGCGCCGTGGCCACCGCCAAGATGACTTTGTCAAACATGGTCGCAGCACGCAGCACGATGTCCTCATGGCCCAAGCTGATGGGGTCAAAAGTGCCTGGGTAAATGGCAACAACTTGCTTGGACATGGGCGCTCCTACGTGTTTCTAAAAGTCAAAACTGATTATGCAATCCGGCGCAGCAAGTGCGCATGCACCGCACCCGCCTTGAGGTGACGGTGTAGCGACAGGCCCATTGGCTCTAGCTGCTCATCCGTCCATACGACAGGTGCTTCGAGGTACACATAGCCATCGGCTTTTACGGCTTTGCCTGCGGCGTGCAACGAGGGCTCAAACAAAGCGCCATCAAACGGTGGGTCAATGAAGATCAAATCCACACTTGATTCGCTGAGCTGCTTTAAGCACGCCACACCATCGGTGCGCAACACGTGTACGTTGGTGGCCTTGAGGCGGTTGACTTGCGTGCTGAGCTGCGCCACCAAGGCGGGATCAAGTTCGCACAGCTGGACATGGACCGCGCCACGTGAGGCGGCTTCAAAGCCCAAAGCACCTGTGCCCGCAAATGGGTCCACGCAGCGCCAGCCCAAGAGCGATTGGCCCAGCCAGTTGAATAAGGTTTCGCGCACGCGGTCGGGCGTGGGGCGCAGGCCGGGCTTCAAAGCGACGGGCAGTTTGGTGCGGCGCCATTCGCCGCCGATGATGCGAACCTCGCCAGCGCCTTTGTGACGTTTCTCAACGACGGGTTTGACAGGGGTTGGGGAGTAAGGAGTAGGTGTGCGGGTTTTCATAGAATGGACAGATTCTAGAAACACCCACACATGTTTAGCTTCTTCAAGAAAAAAATCACTGTTCATCCTGCCACCGAGACGTCGTACAACAATGCGGCAAACACCGCCATTGCGGACACGCCCGCCAGCGCCGCAACATCTGAAGCAACATCAAGCACAGCAATCACTGCGACCGTGATGCCTGCCGAGCGGCCACGCGCCAGCTGGATGGCCCGCTTAGGCCAAGGCCTGCGCCGCACAGGCCAGAGCCTCAGCACCGTATTTACGGGCACGAAGATCGATGACGACCTGTATGAAGAGCTCGAAACCGCCCTGCTCATGGCGGATGCTGGTGTACAAGCGACCGAATATTTACTGAAAGACTTGAAGCAGCGCGTCAAAGACTCCGGCACCACCGAGCCTTCGGCTGTCAAAGCTTTGCTGGCCACGTCCATTGCCGAACTGCTCAAGCCGTTGGAAAAACCCCTGACCATAGGCGCTCATAAGCCCACCATCATCATGGTGGCAGGGGTGAACGGTGCGGGCAAAACAACCTCGATTGGCAAACTCACCCGCCACTTGAGCGACAACGGTGCGTCGGTACTTTTAGCTGCCGCCGACACCTTCCGCGCTGCCGCACGCGAACAGCTGGCGGTTTGGGCCACGCGCAACACGGTAGAAATCGTCAGCCAAGAAGGCGGCGACCCCGCTTCTGTGAGCTTTGACGCGGTCACCGCAGGCCGCGCTCGCGGCAAAGACGTGGTGCTGGTCGATACCGCAGGCCGACTTCCCACACAGCTACACCTGATGGAAGAACTGAAAAAAATCAAGCGCGTGCTGCAAAAAGCCGAACCCACAGGCCCGCACGAGGTACTGCTGGTGATTGACGGCAACACGGGCCAAAATGCCCTCGCCCAAGTGAAGGCCTTTGATGAAACGCTTGGTTTGACGGGCCTTATCGTCACCAAACTGGACGGTACCGCCAAAGGTGGCGTGCTGGCTGCCATTGCGCTGTGGGGCCAAAGCGGTGCAACGGCGGGCGGCGCGGCAGTGCCGGTGTATTTCATCGGCGTAGGCGAAGCATTAGAAGACCTTGAAACTTTTAACGCCCAAGAGTTTGCAGAAGCCCTACTGGGCTAAGTTAGCTCGGCTGTTCCAACACAAAGCAAATACGGCCGTCAGCGCTAAGGTTAAGGCTTCAATATGCCCTTCAAGCTGTCACGCCAACGGCCGCAGCGCTCATGTCCCGCTACCACGGGGTAACTGTCCATGCGCCCCTGTTTGCGCGTTAGCGGCGGCTGCAGGTAGTAACCCAAGCCACATCGCAGCTGGGTTGCGGATGAGTCAGAACGGAGCACATGCGCACAGCTCTTGCAGCACTGAATTGCAATTCGCTCCAAGGTCATGAGGGGCATAACTGTCTCCTTAAATACTGTAATTATTTTCAGTATATGTTAAAAAACACAGTACATATACAAGCTCTTAACCTAGGGTTAACCCACAAATTCATCATGGATTAGCACTCTTTATGCAGGAGTGCTAATATAGGATTTAGTTATCCGAAAGGACTAATTCCATGACCACGTTGACTCATCAGTCTCCCGCCATTACCAATCCTTGGGCATTGGTCCCCTCTCTGGGCAACCTCGATGCCTACATCACCGCTGCCAACCGTTTGCCCATGCTCACCCCTGAACAAGAGCAGGAGTTTGCACGTCAACTCAGAGACAACAACGACCTCGAGGCCGCTGGAAAGTTGGTGCTCTCGCACCTGCGCTTGGTGGTCTCTGTTTCGCGCCAATACTTAGGCTACGGTCTGTCACATGCTGACCTGATTCAAGAAGGCAACATTGGTTTGATGAAAGCGGTCAAACGCTTCGACCCCGACCAAGGCGTACGCTTGGTGAGCTACGCCATGCACTGGATCAAGGCCGAGATTCACGAATACATCTTGAAAAACTGGCGCATGGTCAAAGTGGCCACCACCAAAGCCCAGCGCAAACTGTTCTTCAATCTGCGCTCCATGAAGCAGGGCTTCAAGTCCGACGCGCTGGATGCCACGCACCGCAACACCCTCAACACGCAAGAAGTAATGGCGGTCGCGACCAAGCTCAACGTCAAGCCTGAAGAAGTACTGGAAATGGAAATGCGTATGTCCGGCGGCGATGTGCTGCTAGACCCCACGCCCAATGAAGACAGCGACGAAGCCTTTGGCCCTATCGCCTACTTGACAGACACCAACCACGAACCCACAGCCATGATGGCCGCGCATCAGCGCGATGTGCTGGCATCTGACGGCATTGCCGCTGCGCTGAACGTGCTGGATGAGCGCAGCCGCCGCATTGTGGAAGAGCGCTGGCTCAAAGTGCAAGACAACGGCTCAGGCGGCATGACACTGCATGACTTGGCAGCCGAATACGGCGTGAGCGCAGAGCGCATTCGCCAAATCGAAGTGGCCGCCATGAAGAAAATGAAAGCCGCTTTGGCCGAATACGCTTAAACGCCACTCACCAAAACAAAGGGCCGCCATGTTTTTACATGGTGGCCCTTTTACTTGAATGTCATCGAATGATGCGCAGTTTTAATTGCTGAACGCAGCAATCCCAGTGATGGCACGCCCCAAAATCAGCGCGTGCACATCGTGCGTACCTTCGTAGGTGTTGACGACTTCAAGGTTCACAAAATGGCGAGCCACGCCAAACTCATCACTGATCCCGTTGCCTCCCATCATGTCGCGTGCCATACGTGCAATGTCCAAAGCCTTGCCGCAACTGTTGCGCTTGAGAATCGCCGTGATGTCAACCGAGGCTGTAACAAACGTAGTTCAAGCCAGCACCACCATAAGCCTCTGGAATCGTGGCCCCCAAGAGGCCCAGCTCACCCATTTCTTTAAAAATAGTGGCGTCCATTTTTTCGTGGCGGAAAGCCTCTAAGACACGCGGGGCTAAACGCTCTTGGCAATAAGAAGCGGCAGCTTCTTTGACCTGACGTTC
>CANFKQ010000122.1 GCA_947447405.1 Comamonadaceae bacterium
CATGGCGGCTTTGAAAGCGCACAACATCGACACGATTGATTTGCTCATCGTCAACCTCTACCCGTTTGAAGCCACCGTGGCCAAGCCCGGCTGCACATTGGCCGACGCGATTGAAAACATCGACATTGGCGGCCCCGCCATGGTGCGCTCAGCTGCTAAGAACTGGAAAGATGTGGGCATCGTCACCGACGCGAGCCAATACGCTGACGTGATGGCTGAGTTGAAAACCAGCGGTAAGTTAAGCGACAAGCTGCGCTTTGCTTTGTCTGTGGCCGCGTTCAACCGCATCAGCCAATACGACGGCGCGATCAGCAACTACTTGTCGAGCGTCAACTTTGAAGCCGAGAAGCTGAGCGAAGAGTACGTGCCCGAGCGCGCCCAATTCAGCGGCCAATTCAACGAGCAATACGTCAAAGTGCAAGACCTGCGCTACGGTGAAAACAGCCACCAGCAAGCCGCCTGGTACCGCGACCTGGCACCCGCTGCAGGCTCGCTCGCCACAGGCGTGCAACTGCAAGGCAAAGAGCTGAGCTACAACAACATTGCCGACGCAGACGCTGCGTGGGAATGCGTGAAGAGCTTTGACACCTCAGCCTGCGTGATCGTCAAACACGCCAACCCCTGCGGCGTGGCCGTGGGTGCGAACCCGCTGGAGGCGTACAGCAAAGCCTTCCAGACCGACCCCACCAGCGCGTTTGGCGGCATCATCGCCTTCAACCGTCCTGTGGACAAAGCTGCGGCTGAAGCTGTGAGCAAGCAATTCGTCGAAGTGCTCATGGCCCCCGACTTCAGCGCTGAAGCGCTCGACGTGTTCAAGAGCAAAGTCAACGTGCGCTTGATGAAAATTGCGTTGCCTGCCAACTACGGCGATGTACGCAACGCGCTCGAAACCAAACGCGTGGGCTCGGGCCTTTTGCTGCAAAGCGCCGACAACCACGAGTTGGCTTTGGCTGACCTCAAAATCGTCACCGTCAAACAACCCACGCCTGAAGAACTCAACGATTTGCTGTTCGCTTGGAAAGTGGCCAAGTTTGTCAAATCCAACGCCATCGTGTTCTGCAAAAACGGCATGACCATGGGTGTAGGCGCAGGCCAAATGAGCCGCCTCGACTCAGCCCGCATCGCCAGCATCAAGGCCGAAGCGGCTAAGCTCAGCCTGCAAAACACCGTGGTGGCGAGTGACGCCTTCTTCCCCTTCCGTGACGGCCTCGACGTGGTGGTGGACGCAGGCGCGACCTGCGTTGCCCAGCCCGGCGGTTCCATGCGCGACCAAGAGGTCATCGACGCCGCCAACGAGCGTGGCGTGGCGATGGTGTTCACCGGTGTGCGTCACTTCCGTCATTGATCGCCCACATTGAACATTGATCACACCAACGCGCCGCTCGATGCGGCGCAATCTGTTCTGAGCTTTGCCCAGCTCGGCCTCAACGCCGAGCTGCAAAGCTCAGCCGCCCAAGCAGGCTTTACTTCACCTACACCAGTGCAGGTCGAAGCCATTGGCCATGTGCTCAATAGCCGCGATGTGTTGGCGACTGCGCAAACTGGCTCTGGCAAAACGGCGGCCTATGTGCTGCCCGTGTTGCAGTTACTCATGGCCACAGCCGCCTCGCGTGACGAAGCCGCAGATCCAAGAAATGCCAAAACCAAGCGCATCACCCAAGTGCTGGTGCTCGTCCCTACACGCGAACTCGCCACACAGGTGAGCGACGTGCTGCGCGATTTGGCGCGGCCTTTGGCGCAGTCCATCAAGGTGGGCACCTTATTTGGCGGCGTGTCTATCAACCCGCAAATGATGAGCCTGCGAAGCGGTGCCGATGTGGTGGTAGCCACGCCTGGGCGCTTGCTGGATATCGTGGACCACAACGCCTTGAGCTTGAGCCAAGTGCAACACCTCGTGTTGGACGAGGCAGACCGCTTGCTCGACCTCGGCTTTGCCGAAGAGCTGCAACGCATCTTGGCGCTGCTGCCCGCCAAGCGCCAAAACCTGTTGTTCAGCGCAACCTTCGAGCCCGCGGTGCAAACCTTGGCTGAGGCGCTGCTGAGCAACCCTGCACGCATCACCATTGCGCAGACTGAAGCGCACACGCCCGACATTGCGCAACGGGCTATTCAGGTGGACGAAAAAAGCCGCACGGCTTTGCTGCGCCACCTCATCAAAACTCATTCGTGGAAGCGTGTGTTGGTGTTCGTGGCCACGCGTTACGCGTGTGAGCATGTGGCCAACAAGCTCTACAAAGCGGGCGTGTTTGCCACCGCGTTTCATGGCGAGATGAGCCAAGGCGCACGCCAAGACGTGTTGGCCGAGTTCAAAGAAGAACGCTGGGAAGTGGTGGTCACCACCGACCTCGCCGCACGCGGCATCGACATCGCGCAGCTGCCCGTGGTGGTCAACTACGACCTGCCGCGCTCAGCCACCGATTACACCCATCGCATTGGCCGTACGGGTCGCGCAGGCGCGCATGGCGAAGCGGTGAGTTTTATCACTGCCGCTACGTTAGCGCATTGGCAGCTGATTCAAAAACGCGCCCAAGTACAGCTGCCACTTGAAGTGTTGGAAGGCTTTGAGCTCACCGAATTACCACCGCCAGCATCACCATTGAACGACGGCACGGGAGGTATCAAAGGCGCACGACCGAGCAAGAAAGACAAGTTAAGAGCGGCTGCGGCTGCCAAAGCCGAGCAGGAAAAGCAGGTGTCCAAGCCCTGAGCGTTAAAACGTCTGTCAAGGAAAAAGCCACCTGTGAAGGTGGCTTTTTTGTGAGTACTTGCGAATCAACGCGAGCGCTCCATTCAAGATCAATCGTTGTTGTCGTCATCCAAACCGTCGAAGGCGTGGCGCTCTTGATGCTCTAGGGCTTCGCCTGCGGGACGCTTGGTGCGCACGCCTGGCTTGGCCAAGAGTTCAACGTAAAACTGCGTGGCTTGGTTGGCCACAGCGTTGTCGATGCAGGTGATGACGTTGGCCAAATGCACCACTTCTGCGGCTTCTTCGGTTAAGCCAAATTTGCAATCAAAGTCCCAAAAGTCTGCACCTTCAGGCACGTCGCGGCGGCGTTCGCGTTTGAGATATTTGCGAATGTCGTGCTTGATGGCTTCAAGCAAACGCTCGGGATGCTAGCCTTCGACTTGGAGTTGGAATGTTTTTTTTCATGAGGGTCCTTTGGGTGAAATGCGCCCGAGAAGGACGAGAAGGTAAGAGGGAAAAGCGATTTAAGGCGCGAGGTTGAATTTGACTTGAAAGCTCAAGGCACTGTTGACTTTGTCGCCAATTTTTGGGGTGTAGCTGATGTTCAGTCCTACGCGTCGACCTTCGATGGCCATGGTGGGAACGATGGCAGGAAACCAACCGCCATCTCGCATTTTGGGATAGCCGTCAAACGCACCAACAGCTGCCCCTGCTTTGACTGAACCGACTTTGAACGGCATGACATAAGCGCCAAGGTAATGCGAGGTGGCACGGTCGCTGTTTTCAAACACACCTGCCGTGAGCGAGTAAGTGTTGGTGATGGTGGCCTCAATGCCAAACCCGTGGTTGTTGTTGTTCAGATTTTTCGAAGTGTCGAAGTGGTGCGAGTAAAAGCCTGGGTTGACCCATATATCAGCCAAGGCTGCAGGTACAGCTGCCACAAGCGCTAAGGCAAGTACAAGTGTTTTCATAGTTGTGCAAAGACCTCTGCAGCTACCGCTACGGTTTGCGCAATGTCGGCGTCGGTGTGCGCGGCACTCACAAAGCCTGCCTCGTACAACGCGGGCGCGATGTACACACCACGGTCAAGCAAGCCGTGGAAGAGCTTGTTGAACTTGGGGCTGTCGCTGGTCATGACTTTGGCGTAGTTGTGTGGCAACTCGGGCAACAAGAAGAAGCCAAACATGCCGCCTTGGCAGTCGCCGCTAAAGGACACACCTGCTTTGACTGCGGCTGCTGTTAGGCCATCCACCAAGCTTTGTGTGCGTGCACCCAATGCATCAAAGAACCCGGGCTTGGCAATTTCGCGCAAGGTGGCCAAGCCGCAAGCGGTAGCCACAGGGTTGCCGCTGAGGGTGCCTGCTTGGTACACAGGGCCGGTGGGCGCCAGCTGCTGCATGATGGCGCGTGGGCCACCAAACGCAGCCAATGGCATACCGCCACCAATGACTTTTCCCAACACCGTCACATCAGGCTTAAACCCAGGAATGAGTTTGGCATACACGCTTTGGGCACTGCCCAACGCGACGCGGAAACCCGTCATCACTTCGTCAAACACAAACAATGCGCCGTATTCGGTGCACAGCTCGCGGCAGCGTTTCATAAATGGCACGCTCGCACGCACAAAGTTCATATTGCCTGCGATGGGTTCGATCATCACGCATGCCAGTTCTTTGCCGTGCAATGCAAAAGCTTCTTCGAGTTGCGCGATGTTGTTGTACTCCAACACTAAGGTGTCGCGCACCACTTCAGGCGGCACGCCTGCGCTGGTGGGGTTGCCAAACGTGGCCAGGCCCGAGCCTGCTTTGACCAGCAAGGCATCGCAGTGGCCGTGGTAGCAGCCTTCAAACTTGATGAACTTGCTGCGTCCTGTGGCACCTCGTGCCAAGCGCAAGGCGCTCATGCCGGCTTCCGTGCCTGAGCTGACCAAGCGCACCATTTCCATGGACGGTACGTGTTTCAAAATTTCTTCGGCCAGTTCAATCTCGCGTTCAGTGGGTGCACCGAATGAAAATCCGTCGAGGGCTGCTTTTTGCACAGCCTCCAACACCACCGGGTTGCCGTGGCCCAGAATCATCGGGCCCCATGAGCCGATGTAGTCGATGTACTTTTGGCCGTTGGCATCCCAAAAGTAAGCACCTTGCGCACGTTGCACAAAGCGGGGTGTGCCGCCCACGGCACGAAAGGCACGCACGGGCGAATTCACACCACCAGGGATGACTTTGGCTGCACGGTCAAACAGGGTTTGGTTCAAATCGGTCATAGTCTTCTAGGGTTCAATGTTTGGTTTCATGACGAGGCAGCGAGAAGTCTTCGGCCGTGGCGGGCAGGGCGTCGGTGGCATCACCTTCTTGGCCTTCGTCGTCTTCTTCGGCCCAAAACATCCGGTCGGGCACGATGTGGCCCATGCCAGGCCTGAAGCCGCTGTTGAGGCTTTGGTCAAGGTAGTTCAACGCTTCGCGGGTGGCCAGCTCTAGGTCAGTGCCTGCGGCCAACACAGCGGCCAGCGTGATGCTGAGGGTGTCGCCCGCACCAGAGAACATGGCGTCAAAGCGCTCAAAGCGCTCGCTCACCATCACGGTGTGGGCTGTAGCCAAGGCGTTTTCGATGTGTTGGTCTGGGTGGTTGATGCCCGTCACCAGCACATAGGGCACACCCACCTCGGCGGCGGCGCGTGCAATGTCGCGCGGACTGGGGCTTTTTTCGTTGCTCCAGTCGGGCAGCAGCCAGCGCCACAAGGTGTTGTGGTTGCCCACCAGTACGGTCGTTTGGGGAAGGATGAGTTCGCGGAACGCATCTAAGTAAGCGTCAATCTTTTCGTCTTCCCACCACGAGAGATTGGGCATGTAGGCGATGACGGGTACGTCGGCGTAGTCGGTGCTGATTTCCGCAATCACGCTCAAGTTGTCGGGGTTGCCGCAAAACCCCACCTTGATGATTTGCACACGGATGTCTTCCAGCACGCTGCGGGCTTGTTCGGCCACGGCATCGTCATCAAAGGCTATGTGATCAAAAATTTCAGCGGTATCGCGCATGTAGGCACCCGTCACAACGGGCAGCGCGTGAGCGCCGACTGAAGCGGCAGCCAAGAGGTCCGCAGACAAGCCGCCGGCACCGCTGGGATCGTTGGCATTGAACACCAGCACGCATGGGGGGGCGCCGCTGGTCTCATCAGACAAGACAATTTCGGTGGTGAGGGGGGTGTTTTCTGGCGCCATGAGTGGGTCGATACAATGCTTTTCATTCTATGCGTTGACGAAAGAAATACTGTGGCTAATACCTGGATGTGTCTGATTTGTGGATGGATTTACGACGAAGAGGCCGGCGCGCCTGAGCACGGCATTGCCGCTGGCACCGCGTGGGCCGATGTGCCTATGAACTGGACCTGCCCCGAGTGCGGCGCGCGCAAAGAAGACTTTGAAATGGTGCAAATCTAATCACCATGGAAGTACGTGCGCAGTTTGAAAGCCATGTGTTGGCCTTGCTGCGCCAGCGCCCAGCGGTAGATTTGCAAGCAGCGCGACAGCTCGAGCTGTTGTGCCAGCGTCAGCTAGACGCTGAAACGCTGACTGGCTGGCGCACTTTTTGGTCGCTGGCCACCCACTTTTTTGAAGGCCTGCGTTTGGCCCCCAACCGCAGCATTGAAGAAGCCGAGGCTAGTGCCGCCTCGCAGGTGCTGAGTGGTTTGCAGCTGCGCGAGCAGTTCAACGAGCACGACAAGCCTGTGGAAGACAGCTTGCAAGTCATCAACCACCTGCTGTTTTTAGAGCAGGCCGATGTGATTTCGCAGCGCTTGGTCAGCATCCTCAACGATTGGTCTGAGTCGCCCGAGTCTGACCTGCCCACCGAAGCCCAGCTAGACGTGCAAAGCATGGCCCAGCTCGCGCAAGACGTGCAGCTGA
>CANFKQ010000123.1 GCA_947447405.1 Comamonadaceae bacterium
CCGCTTTGCCAACCCATTCGTGGCTGGTGCACGCGGCTTCATCGACGACGTCATTCAACCGCACGAAACACGCAAGCGCATCTGCCGCTCGCTGGTGATGTTGAAAGACAAGAAGATTGAAAACCCATGGCGCAAACACGGCAACATTCCGCTCTGAGCCGCTAGGAGAAGAAGAACATGTTTACAAAAATCCTGATTGCAAACCGTGGCGAAATTGCTTGCCGCGTCATTGCCACCGCTCACAAGATGGGCATCAAAACCGTGGCCGTTTACTCTGAAGCCGACAAAGAAGCGCGTCATGTGCAACTGGCCGACGAAGCTGTGTTGATTGGCCCAGCGGCCTCGCGCGAGTCTTACCTTGTGGCTGACAAAATCATCGCAGCTGCCAAGGCCACGGGCGCACAAGCCATTCACCCTGGCTACGGCTTCTTGAGCGAGAACGCAGAGTTCTCTAAGCGCTGCGAAGACGAAGGCATTGCCTTCATTGGCCCACGCCACTTCTCGATCTCCGCCATGGGCGACAAGATTGAATCCAAGAAGTTGGCTGGCGCTGCAGGCGTGAACTGCATTCCTGGCTACAACGACGCCATCGACACCGCCGAAGAAGCGGTGAAGATTGCCCAAGGCATTGGCTACCCCGTGATGATCAAGGCTTCGGCCGGCGGCGGTGGCAAAGGCTTGCGCGTGGCGTTCAACGACAAAGAAGCCTTTGAAGGTTTCACCTCTTGCCGCAACGAAGCGCGCAACAGCTTTGGCGATGACCGCGTGTTCATCGAAAAGTTTGTGGAAGAGCCTCGCCACATCGAAATCCAAGTGCTGGGCGACAGCCATGGCAACGTAGTGTTTTTGAACGAGCGCGAGTGTTCGATTCAGCGCCGTCACCAAAAGGTGATTGAAGAGGCACCATCTCCGTTCATCAGCGAAGCTACGCGCAAAGCCATGGGCGAGCAAGCGGTTCAGTTGGCCAAGGCGGTGAAATACCAATCGGCTGGCACGGTAGAGTTTGTGGTCGGTAAAGACCAGAGCTTCTATTTCCTCGAGATGAACACCCGCTTGCAGGTGGAGCATCCTGTGACCGAAGCCATCACTGGCCTCGACTTGGTGGAGCAAATGATTCGCGTGGCAGCAGGCGAAAAACTCACCTTGACGCAAGCCGATGTCAAGCGCAACGGTTGGGCCATTGAGTGCCGTATCAACGCCGAAGACCCGTTCCGTAATTTCTTACCTTCCACAGGTCGTTTGGTGCGTTTTCAAACGCCAAAACAAACCATGTTCCAAGGCAACACCGCTGACTTACTCGGCGTGCGCGTGGACACTGGTGTGCAAGACGGTGGCGAGATTCCGATGTTCTACGACTCGATGATCGCCAAGCTCATCGTGCACGGCAAAGACCGTAACGACGCCATCGCCAAAATGCGCGAAGCCTTGAACGGCTTTGTGATTCGTGGCATCAGCTCGAACATTCCTTTCCAAGCGGCTTTGTTGGCGCACCCTAAGTTTGTCTCGGGTGACTTCAACACGGGCTTCATTGCTGAGCAATACGCCCATGGCTTCCGCGCTGAAGATGTACCACACGAGGATCACGACTTCTTGGCTGCCTTGGCTGCGTTTGTGCGTCGCAAATCACGCGAACGCGCTGCAGGTTTGAGCGGTCAGTTGCCTGGCTACGATGTGCAAATTGGTCAAGACTACGCTGTGGTCGAATTGGGCCAAGGCGGCGACAACCGCTACGTGTCAGTGCATGTGGATGAGTTCATCGGCAAGCCCGGTGTGGCACAAATCACCATCGCTGGCAAAACTTACGCGATTGAAAGCAAGTCACGTTTGAACGATATCCGCATCGAAGGTACTTGTAATGGCAAGCCTTTCACAGCACAAATCGAGCGCGGCACTTTGAAGAACCCATTGGTCTTGCAAGTACAGCATAACGGCACGCGCATTGAAGCTTTGGTGATGTCGCCACGCATGGCCGAGCTGCACAAACTCATGCCATTCAAAGCCCCACCAGACTTGAGCAAATACGTGTTGTCGCCCATGCCAGGCTTGTTGGTCGAAGTGTCTGTGACACCTGGCCAAAAAGTGCAAGCCGGCGAGCGCGTGGCTGTCATCGAAGCCATGAAGATGGAAAACGTGTTGTTTGCAGCGGCAGACGGTGTGGTCAAAAAAGTGGTGGCTACCAAAGGCGAATCACTCACGGTAGACCAACTGATTGTGGAGTTCGAATAAATGAGCGCCGCAAGCCGCCCATTCAAAGTTCTTGGTATTCAGCAAATCGCCATCGGTGGTCCTGACAAGGGCCGCTTGAAAAAGCTGTGGGTTGACATGTTCGGCCTCGAAGTCACGGGCACGTTTCAAAGCGAACGCGAGAACGTGGACGAAGACATCTGTGCCATCGGCGTTGGCCCATTCAAGGTCGAAGTCGATTTGATGCAGCCCATGGACATTGAGAAAAAGCCTGCGGTTCACGCCACACCGTTGAACCACATCGGCTTGTGGATCGATGATCTACCTGTGGCCGTGGAATGGCTCACCGGGCAAGGCGTGCGATTTGCACCCGGCGGCATCCGCAAGGGCGCGGCTGGCTTTGACATCACCTTCATGCATCCCAAAGCGAACGACGAGTTCCCCATAGGTGGCGAAGGTGTGTTGATTGAGTTGGTGCAAGCACCTTCAGAAGTGGTCAATGCTTTTGAGGCCTTGGCCGCTTCTCACGCATAAGATGCGCAGGTGTGTGTTCCAAGTGAATACGCTCAAAGAAAAAGCCGCTAAGTTAAGCGGCTTTTTCATGGTCAGTTTTGCGGTGCAGCAAGGTTACTCGTGCATCGACACATGCTTGGCCAATTGGTATGCCAACAAAGATGCGCACGTTGCTACCACAGCACAGAGCCAATAGTGCGTCACTTGCCCGCTGGGTTCGCTTTGTAGCAACATACCGCCCACCCATGCAGCTACCCCCATGGAGAACGATTGCACGGCACCGTTGAGCGACATGAATGTGCCGCGAAATTTGGGGTTCGCCGCTGACGTGAGCAAGGCCATGCCCGGAATCATGCGGGCATTCATGGCAAAGAACAAACTGCTGGTGACGAGCAACACAAGGTACATAGGCACCGGTTCGATCAATGTGATCGCAAACATCGGGATGATCGAGAACAACACAGCACGTTGAAAGGTTTGGCGCTTACCCAAACGGTCTGTCAGACCACCTACCCAGCGACCGCTGAACAGGGTGACGACACCACCACAAAAGTAAAGCCACGGAATTTCATTGGGGGCCATGACCTGGTTGTTTTGCAAATACAGCGTGATGTAAGGAATGATGGTGAAGGCGGCAAACATCATGGTGGCTGACAAGAGCAGGGCCATGCGTTGGTTGTGTTCGCCCAACACTTGGCCCATGGCGTGCAGTACATGTTTGTCTTTGGCGTGAGCCACGTGGGCATCGAGCTTGGGGACGCTGTAATTGGCCAGTGCGCCTACAGCCAAGCACATCACACCAATGCCAAAGAAGGCGGTGTGCCAGCCCCACAGGTTGGCAAACAGCAAGCCCGCAGGCACGCCGGCTACGGTAGCGACGGAGAAGGATGTCATCACGATGCCGGTGGCACGGCCACGGCGCTCGAACGGCACCACATCACCAATGATGGTTTGCGTCATGGTGGACAAGACGCCGCCAAAAAAGCCAGAGGCAATGCGTGCAGCCATCAGCCAGCCATAGGTGGGCGCAATGCCGCAAGCAACAGTGGTGAGGGCAAACAGCACATACAGCGTGAGCAGCAAGTGTTTGCGGTCAAAGCGGTCAATGAAGGTGGTGGCAAACAAGCCTGATAGACCCGCTGCCACGGTGTAGGCCGAGACCAGTAAACCAAACTCAGCAAAGCTGATGCCAAACAGGCTGGTGAGCTGAGGGCCGAGCGGCATCATGATCATGAAGTCCACGATGTGCGTGAACTGAATGCCAGCGAGTGACAAAAGAAGCAGAAGTTCTCTGCGTGCAGTGAGTGGTGTGTGCATAAAAGTATGGAATTTCGCGCAGGGGGCAGAAGGAGCCCCTCAATTACGTTTAAGCCTGGTTGGCTTGACGCGCTTTAGCCTTAGCGAGTGCGGCCTCGATGATCGCACGTTTACGATTAACCTCGGGGGCGTGTTCGGTGCCTTGGGTGTGGGCTGGTAAGTCCGCCAACTTTTGTACAGCTTTGGCCGCTAAGCGTTCGTCGTGCTCAATCGCATCGCGTTTGAGGCGAACCGTGCGCCTGTCATAGCGCTGGCGCGCGAGGTTAGCCAGCTCTTGGGGCCAGGAGGCCCAGCCACTCAAGTTGATGTCGATGGGTTCTAGCGAAATGCAATCCACAGGGCAAGCCGGAATGCACAACTCGCAGCCGGTGCAATAGGGCTCCACCACGGTGTGCATGCGCTTGTTGGCGCCTACGATGGCATCGGTCGGGCAGGCGGCGATGCACAGCGTGCAGCCGATGCACCACGCTTCGTCAATGATGGCGATCGTGCGCGGACCTTCTAGGCCGTTTTCAGGGTTCAGGGGAGTGGCTGGCTTTCCTGTGAGGGCGGCCAGCCGTTCAACGCCCTCTGTGCCGCCTGGGGGGCACTGGTTGATCTCAGCCTCGCCTTGGCAGATGGCTTCGGCGTAGCGCTGACAGTCAGGGTAGCCACAGCGCGTACATTGCGTTTGTGGCAGGGCGTTGTTGAGTTGTTCGACCAGACTCACTTTTTAGCGGTGGCGATTTTTTTAGCTGCAGGGCTGACTTTCTTGACCACAGCTTTGGGCTTGGTTGCAACGGCCTTTACAGCGCCATTCCCTAGGCCTTTGTTATGTTCCAAGATGAAACTCTTGACGTGTGGATAAACCACATCGCGCCAACGGCGACCACTGAATATGCCGTAGTGGCCTGCGCCTTTTGCTTCTAGGTGGTGGTGTTCTTGGCGCACGATGCCGCTGCACAACTTGTGTGCAGCTTCGGTTTGGCCTGAGCCAGAGATGTCGTCGAGTTCACCTTCCACCGTTAATAAAGCAGTGGTGCGAATGTCCTGTGGGCGAACCAGTTCCAGCTTGCCTTGTGAGTTTTTGATTTCCCAAGTGCCGCGCACCAGTTTGAAGTCTTGGAACACGGTGTTGATGGTTTCTAAGTAGTAATCGGCATCCATATCGAGCACCGCGTTGTATTCGTCATAGAAATCGCGGTGTGAGTCGACGCTGGAGTTGTCACCCTTGATCAAGTCTTTGAAGTAGTCGTAATGGCTCTTCAAATGGCGATCGGGGTTCATGGCCACAAAGCCTGTGTGCTGCAAGAAGCCTGGGTACACGCGACGGCCTGCACCTGGGAAGCTGTCGGGCACGCGGTAGATCACGTTGTTCTCGAACCAGCTGTGGCTCTTGTTCATGGCTAAGTTGTTCACGGCCGTGGGGGATTTGGTCGCGTCAATTGGACCGCCCATCATGGTCATGGTGATGGGAGTCTTCTCGCCACGGCTCGCCATGAGTGAGACGGCAGCCAACACGGGCACTGTAGGTTGACACACGCTCATGACGTGACAGTTGCCGTACTTGGCTTGCAAGTCACGGATGAACTCTTGCACATAGTTCACATAGTCGTCGAGGTGGAATTCACCTTCGCTCAACGGCACTAAGCGTGCGTTCTTCCAGTCGGTGATGTAGACCTTGTGGTCTTTGAGCATGGTGCGCACGGTGTCGCGCAGCAAGGTGGCGTAGTGACCAGACAAGGGGGCCACGATCAGCACCACGGGTTGTGCTTTGAGTTTGGTCAGTGTGGCAGCATCGTCGGTGAAACGTTTGAAGCGGCGCAGTTCGCAAAACGGTTTGTCCATTTCGATGCGTTCGTGAATGGCGACCTCCGTGCCTTCCACTTCAACTGACTTGATGCCAAATTGAGGCTTTTCATAGTCTTTGCCTAAACGGTACAGCAAGTCGTAGCCGGCAGAGACCCGCTGTGCCATAGGATTTTGCGCGATCGGCGAGTTGGTTTGGCCGTAAAGTTTGGAAGCGGCTTGCGCAAAGTCTGCGAACGGCTCCATGAGGCTGCGTTGTGTTTCGAAGATTTGGTAAAGCATGGTGTTGTCTCAAAAATGTTGCAGTGCAATATAGCAGCTGACGCTAGGTGCAAATTGGAGTCTGTCCCCCAATTTACTGAGGACAGGCCTTTGTCTAAGACCTTATTACTCGGTTGCTGAGACCGCAGTGGACATCAAAAAAGGGCCCGTAAAGGCCCTTGATTGTTGGTTCAAAAGCTTGCGATCACATGACAGCGGCAATGGCCTTGCAAACGTAGTCAATGTTCTTGCTGTTCAACGCAGCCACGCACATGCGGCCGGTGTCGGTACCGTACACCCCAAACTCAGATCGCAAACGCACCATTTGGTCTTTGCTCAAACCTGAGTAGCTGAACATGCCGATTTGGGTGGTGATGAAGCTCATGTCTTGCTTCACGCCCGCAGCTTTGAGGCCGTCGACCAGCGTTTGACGCATGGCTTTGATGCGTACGCGCATTTCGCCCAA
>CANFKQ010000124.1 GCA_947447405.1 Comamonadaceae bacterium
ATTCTTGCTCGACCCATTGCCCACAAGCGAAGCCGATTTCAAACGCCGCCTAGATGAAGGCCGTGGCCGGCTGACGCTGATCGCTAACGAGATAGCTCGCTTGGCCAGCACCGTGCTGACCGAGTTTGCAGCGGCCAGCCGCAAAGTGAAAGACACCAAAATCAGTCCCGACAGCGTGGCCGACGCTGCGCAACAACTGCAACGCTTGGTGGGAAAACGCTTCATCGCCGACACGCCTTACACACAGCTGCAGCACTTTGCGCGCTACCTCAAAGCCGTGGTGCTGCGCTTAGAAAAACTACGTGCCGATGCGGCGCGCGACGCTACGAAATTAGCCGAGCTCAAACCGCTGGAGCAAAAGTATTGGCGCTTGGTGGCCGAGCGCAAAGGCGTGACCGATGCGCGCATGCAAGAGTTCAGGTGGTTACTGGAAGAGCTGCGCGTGAGCTTCTTCGCGCAAGAACTGCGTACGCCCCAGCCGGTGAGTGTGAAGCGATTGGATAAGGCTTGGCAGCAGTTGAGTTATTGAGCTTGATTCATCAAAGCTGCGCCAAGCGGCCCAGCGCTAACTTCAAGGTTTCATCCTTTTTGGCAAAACAAAAACGCACCACGCGTTGGTCAAAACCATCGGCGTAAAAGGCCGAAAGGGGAATGGCGGCCACGCCAATCTCGGAGGTGAGCCATTTGCAGAAGTCTGCTTCGCTCAGGTCTTTCTCAGGCACACCCAATTTGTCGATGCGCACGCACTGAAAGTAGCTGCCTTCCGAGGGCAGCAGCTCAAACTTTGTTTGTGACAAACCTTGGCGAAACAGGTCGCGCTTGGCGGCGTAGAAGGCAGGCAGTTGCAAGTATGGCTGTGGGTCTTTGAGGAATGTGGCCAGGCCGTGTTGCACAGGTGTGTTGACGGTGAACACGTTGAACTGGTGCACCTTGCGAAACTCGGCGCTGTAAGCCGCAGGGGCTGCGACGTAGCCAATTTTCCAGCCGGTGACGTGAAAGGTTTTGCCAAAGCTCGAGACGATGAAGGCGCGCTCGGCCAAGCCGGGAAAGCTAGATGCGCTGAGGTGCTTCAGCGGGGCGTAGACCATATGCTCGTAAACCTCGTCGCTGATGAGCACGATGTGGGTGGGCGCGAGGAGCTCTTGAAGCTTGAGCATTTCCTCGCGCGTCCACACCGTAGCGCTGGGGTTGTGCGGGCTGTTGACGATGATGGCGCGCGTCTTGGGCGTGATGGCCGCTGTGATCTTGTCGAAGTCAGGGCGGAAGGTGCCAGGCGTGAGCGGCACGCGCACGGCCACGCCGCCGGCCATATCGATGTTGGGGATGTAGCTGTCGTAACAGGGCTCTAACACAATCACTTCGTCACCCGCACGCACGATGGCCAAGATGATGCTGAGGATGGCTTGTGTAGCCCCCGCCGTGATGGTGATTTCGCTGGTGGGGTCGTAGCGGTATTGGTAGAGCGACTCAATCTTGTCGGCCACCGCTTCTCGCAGCGCAGGCACGCCGGTCATGGGCGGGTATTGGTTGAGGCCGTGGGTCATGGCGTCGTTGACGCAGGCGACGAGCTTGGGGTCGCAGTCAAAGTCAGGGAAGCCTTGGCCGAGGTTGACGGCGTTCTTTTCTGTGGCCAATGCCGACATCACCGTGAAGATGGTGGTGCCGATTTTGGGGAACTTGGTGTCGAGGTGCGGTGTAGTCATGTGGCGTGGTTTACATGTTGAAGTCGGTGGGGTGGCCATCGAGGGCCTTCATGATCAGGTTGCGGTCTAGGCGGTCGCTCAAGAGCGCTGCAAAGTCATACACAAAATGGCGAATGTAGGCGCTGCGCTTGAACGCAATACGCGCGACGTTTTTGCCAAACAGCAGAGAGGCGGGGCGCGCAACTAGGTCGTCATCCAAGCCATCTTTCACGGCCATCTCAGCCACGATGCCCACGCCTAGACCCAAGCGCACATAGGTTTTGATGACGTCTGAGTCAATCGCTTCGAGCGCGATACGTGGCGTGAGGCCCTTGGCTGCAAAAGCCTTGTCAATGCGGGTGCGGCCAGTGAACGAGGGGTGGTAGGTGATGATGGGTTCAGCCGCCAAGTCTTCGAGCGTGATGCGCACTTTGCCCGCGAGCGGGTGTGATTTGGGGATGACCAACATGTGTTCCCACTCATAGCAGGGTAATGTCACCAGTTCGGGGTATTCAGCGAGCGATTCGGTGGCAATGCCAATCTCGGCCACTTCGTCCATCACCATTTGTGCCACTTGCGCAGGCGCGCCTTGGTGCAGGCTGATGTTCACATTGGGGTAGGTCTCGCGCAGCTTGGCCACGGGCACGGGTAACACATAGCGAGCTTGTGTGTGGGTGGTGGCGATGGACAAGGTACCGCTGTCCTCGGCGCTGAACTGCTCGCCAATGCGCTTCAGGTTGCCCACTTCGCGCAAGATCACTTCGATGCTGCGCAGCACATGCTGGCCGGGTTCTGTCACGCGCTTGAGGCGCTTGCCATGGCGCGAGAAGATTTCGATGCCCAGCTCTTCTTCCAGCTCAATGATGGCTTTGGACACGCCTGGCTGCGAGGTGTGCAGTGACTTGGCCACCTCGGTGAGGTTGAGGTTGCGGCGGACGGCTTCTTGGACGAAACGGAATTGATGTAGGTTCATGGCTTGGTTTTGTAATTTGCCATTCATTATGCCTTGGGCATCTAACTAATCGTTTCTTTATACCCGCCCGGCCTCTCTCTGTGGTCGTTCAGTGCTCAGCGCCAAGCCTTGCTCAAGCCGCGTTATGGGTTTGGCTGAGCGCAATGTCGGCCAGCAAGTCCAGCAGGGCACTTTGTTCGCCCACAGCAGGCTGGCAGCTGATGTTTACCGTTGGGTGTGTGGCCTTCAGTGCTGTGATGAGTTGGGGCAAGTCCTCACGTGCATGTCGGCCCACACCCAAAAACATGGGTACAACGCACAGGCTGTTGGCACCTTCGGCCACCAAGGCGTCGGCCACATGCGGCAGGTCGGGCTCGGTCAGCTCAAGGTAGGCGCAGCGCACCACGGTGCTGGGGGAGCGTTGGGTGATGCGTTCGGCCACCGCTTGAATAGGCTTGTGCCAAAGCGGGTCACGCGAACCGTGGGCAAACAAAATGATGGCGTGCATAAAAACCTTATTGGCGAATGACCAGCCAGCCAAATGCGGCCAGTGAGGCAAGTGAGTAGAGCATGCCAGGCGCAGCGGCTGCAAACCAAGGTGTCCAGCTGTTGATATTGCCGATGTAGCTGAACACGTTGTTCAACAAGAAAAAACTGATGCCTGCCAACACGCCGCCGAATACATGGCTTGCAATGTTGCCACTGCGGAAATGCAAATACGCAAAGGGAAGCGCTAGCACCACCATCACCAAGCAGCTGAGTGGGTAAAACACTTTTTTCCAAAACTCAATTTCAAAACGTTGCGTGCTTTGACCGTTGGCACTCAAATGTTGGATGTATTGAAACAGGTCAACAGTGGCCATGCGGTCGGGCTTGAGCAGCGCGACAGAAACCATTTCAGAGGTGATGCTGGTTGGCCATCTCTGTGTATCGTTGTGTGTGCGCTGTAGGGCTGATTCACCCGAGGATGCGCGGCTCAATTGGTTGCGCTCGACTTGCAGCAATGTCCATGTGTCGTTGTTAGACAGCAGACCCTCGCGCGCTTTGATCAAGGCCACCCATTCCCCATCTTTGTTGAATTCAAAAATTCGAATGCCACTCGGGTTGCCCTCTGGGGTGAGGGTGGCCACGTTGACCGCATAACTGTTATCGCCTTGGCGCTCACGCAACCAAGCCCCTGTGTTGCCCACTTTGATTTGTCCCAGGTAGCGTGACTTGAGGAGCTGACCATAGCGGTCGCACAAAGGCGATAAGTAGTCGCCGACAGCAAAGGTCAGCACCACAAATGCAAGGCCCAAGCCCATCAAATTACGCAACGCCAAGGTGGGGCCCAAGCCGCTGGTTCGTAAAATGGTGAATTCGGAGCTTTGTGCCAAACGCGCCATGACAAAAATGGTGCCAATCAACACTGTGATGGGCAGTAACTCATACAAATGGCTGGGCACCAAAAGCAACACATAGGTCAGCGCGTGCTTGAGCTGGTAGGCACCGTTGTTTTTGCCCACGCCCTGCAGTTCGTCGACAAAATCAAAGAAGAAGAACAAGCCCAAAAAGCCGAGGGTGACAAAGCCGACGGCAACCAGCACTTCACCATAAATCAGGCGCCGCAGTGTTTTCATGGTCGAGCCTCTGATGTTGGTGGGGACGTGGGCATCAGTTGGCGCCAGTTCCAATTGTTGTGGCGCACCGACAACCACAATAAGGCCGCACACAAAACACCACCATGCAGAGCTATTAAGAAGGGAGCGAATTGAACTTTACCTAAGCTGATCCAGCCTTGACCAAGGTTGATAAAGTTGTAATAAACCACAAAAATAAACAGTGCCAAGGCCAAATTACCGCCGCGCCCCACGCGATGGTTGGCACTGGTGATTGCCAATGCGATGACCACAAAATTCCATGCGGCCATGGCCATGCCCAATCGCCAAGAGAGCTCACCAAGGTTGTTGGGGGTGGGTTGTTGAATGAGCTGAAGGGTGCTGGTGGCTTTGGCAGGTATGACCGAGGCGGCCTTGACGTCTTGGCCAATGCGTGTGCCATAGACCTTGAACTCGCTGATTTTGATCTCACCTTCACCGACGGTTTGCTCTACCCGTTGGCCAACGTCCAGAATCAAAAAATGGTCATCGTCGATGGATTCAATGTGCCCAGCTTTTGACGAAGTCATGGCCTGTTTGCCATGATCGGTGGATGAAATGAAAACGTTTTTGCCTTGCTTGTTTTCGACACTGTCTTTGTCCACAAAGAACACACGCAGTCCGTTGGCTGACTCTTGGAATTGCCCAGGAGACACGCGTTCAAGGTCGCCTCGACGCTCAAAGCGCTCTTTGAGCTCGCTGATTTGTTGGTTGGACCAAGGCCACACCAGCAGCACGAGCGCTGCAACGGTGAGCAGCATGGGCCACGCAAAACGCAACATGGGGGTCAGGAATGCCCTCAAACCTTTGCCGCTGACAAGCCAAATGACCATTTCGCTGTCGAGGTAGGTGCGTGAAAGCGTGCCCACTGATGCAATGAACAAGCTCATGGTGAGCACCGTGGGCAAATGGCCCAGCATGGTGTAGCCCATGACCAAGCTGATTTCGGTTGGGTTCACGCTGCCTTGCGAGGCTTGGCCCAATGTGCGGATCAGCATGATGGTCATGACAATAGTGACCAGCACGACCAACGTGGCGCCAAAGCTGCGCGCCAGCTCATTGCGAATAGAGGAATGGAATAACATCAGCAACAGAGGAAAAACCCAATTATGAACTTCGAGCTCAAGACCCTAGATTTAAACGCAGCCGCTGCGTATAAAACAGATGCATTGATTATCTTGGTAACTGCCAAGGACACGCCGACCAAAAGCGTTTTGGCGCAACTTATTTCAGACGCCCGTAAAAGTGGTGATTTGGACGAGTCGCCTGCCAAGCTGCTGACGGTTTGGCGCCCCCAAGGCGTGAGTGCTCAGCGCGTGGTCTTGGTCTCTAGTGGTGACGGCAGTGCGCGCATGGTGCGCCAAGCCGTGACCGCTGCAGTGGCTTCGCTCAAAGCAGCCAAACCTGCGCACATTACCCTGTGGTTGGCTGATGCCAGCGAACACCGCCTGCAAGTCGCCGCCCAAGCTGTGTCTGACACCAGCTATGTGTACACAGCCACCAAGCCATCGGCCAAAGCGTCTGGCTTGAAGCGTGTGGTGTTGGCGTTGCCTTCAGATGACAAAACAAAAGCAGCGAAATACGCGTTTGACCTTGCCCGCGCCCAAGTGGCCGGGGTGTCATTGGCCAAAGAGTGGGGTAATCGCCCCGCCAACCATGCCACCCCCACGCATTTGGCCGATGTAGCCAAGGCCTTGGGTAAGAAGGCCGGTATCCATTGTCAAGTGCTTGGCCCCAAAGAAATTGAAAAACTCGGCATGGGATCGTTTGCTGCGGTGGCCCGCGGATCGGTCGAGCCTTTGCGATTTATTGTTTTGCATTACACGGGCGCAGCCAAGTCTGTGGCGCCTACTGTGTTGGTGGGCAAGGGCATCACGTTTGATACGGGCGGTATTTCGCTCAAGCCCGGTCCCGGCATGGACGAGATGAAGTTCGATATGTGCGGTGCAGCCAGCGTGCTGGGTACATTTGAAGCGTTGTCACACTTGAAGCCTGCCATCAACGTGGTCGGCCTCATTCCCACTTGCGAGAACATGCCTGATGGCACAGCTTTGAAGCCCGGTGACGTCATCACAAGCATGAGTGGCCAAACCATTGAGGTGCTCAACACCGACGCCGAAGGCCGCCTAATTTTGTGTGACGCCTTGACCTATGCCACACGCTTCAAACCCCGTGCGGTGATTGATATTGCCACGCTTACCGGTGCTTGCGTCATTTCGCTCGGCCATGTGCGTAGTGG
>CANFKQ010000125.1 GCA_947447405.1 Comamonadaceae bacterium
CCGCACATGCCGTAGTTGCCCGCACCAAAACTGCCGCCGATGATGACGGTGAACTTGGGCACCGCAGCGGTGGCTACAGCCGTGACCATCTTTGCGCCGTTACGTGCAATGCCTTCGTTCTCGTACTTGCGTCCCACCATGAAGCCGGTGATGTTTTGCAAAAACACGAGTGGGATTTTGCGTTGGCAACACAACTCGATGAAGTGTGTGCCTTTCAACGCGGACTCGCTGAACAAGATGCCGTTATTGGCAATGATGCCCACAGGCATGCCTTCGATGCGCGCAAAGCCGCACACCAACGTGGTGCCAAAGCGCGCTTTGAATTCATCGAACTCGCTGCCATCCACAATACGCGTAATGATTTCGCGCACATCAAAGGGCTTACGTGTGTCGGTGGGAATCACGCCATACAACTCTTGCGCGTCGTACTTCGGAGGCACGGGCGCATGGGTGGCAATGTTGGACTGCTTTTGTGCGTTGAGGTTCTTCACGGCTTGGCGTGCCAGCGCCAGCGCATGCACATCGTTTTGCGCCAAGTGATCGGCCACGCCCGACAGGCGGGTGTGTACATCGCCACCGCCCAAGTCCTCAGCTGTCACCACTTCGCCTGTAGCAGCCTTCACCAATGGAGGGCCGCCCAAGAAGATGGTGCCTTGGTTTTTCACGATGATGGTTTCGTCGCTCATAGCCGGCACATACGCGCCGCCTGCCGTGCAGCTGCCCATCACCACCGCGATTTGCGCGAGGCCTTGTGCGCTCATGTTCGCTTGGTTGAAAAAGATGCGCCCAAAATGGTCACGGTCCGGAAACACCTCGTCTTGGTTGGGTAAGTTGGCTCCGCCTGAGTCGACCAAATAGATGCACGGTAAGTTGTTTTGCTGCGCGATTTCTTGTGCACGCAAATGCTTCTTCACCGTCACGGGGTAGTACGTGCCGCCCTTCACCGTGGCGTCGTTGCACACGATCATGCAATCCACACCGCTGACGCGGCCAATTCCTGCGATCAACCCCGCGCACGGTGCATCGTTGTTGTACATGTTGAGCGCAGCGAGTGGGGCCACTTCTAAAAATGGCGTGCCAGGGTCTAGCAACATGTGCACGCGGTCGCGGGGCAGCAGCTTGCCACGTGCCGTGTGTTTGGCACGCGCGGCCTCCCCGCCACCGACGGCGATTTTTTCGAGATGGGCTTTGAGCTCTTCCACCACTGTGCGCATAGCGGCAGCGTTGGCGGCGAAATCGGCAGAGCGTGGGTTGAGCTGGGAATGCAAAACAGTCATCGTGTTTATCCTTGATAAGGCGTTGTGTGCAAGCTTAGGCCTTTTGCGGGCACGCCATGCGTCAGATGGGTTGCAAATCCTGCCACAATGAGGCTTCTTATGGTTAGTCCGAGCTCCACCGCAGCACACACGCCAGCACTGGGTCGTGCCGAGACACCCATTGCTTTTATTCAAGCCATCTCCACGGCTTACGCGCAGCGTGGCATGCGCATGGACGAGGCGCTGAAGAAGGCACAAATCGAGCCAAAAATTCTCAAGAAAAATAACGCCCGTGTCACAGCCATGCAAATGGAGTTGATGTCGGGCATTGCCATGCAAGAGTTGGATGACGAAGGCTTGGGCTGGTTCAGTCGCCGCTTGCCTTGGGGGAGCTATGGCATGCTGGTGCGGGCCTCACTCACCTCGCCCACACTGGGCTTGGCACTGGGGCGCTGGTGCAGGCACCATGGCTTGTTAACCGAAGACATTCGGCTGAGCTTGACTGAGCGTCACGGCTTGGCCACTTTGCAACTCGATGATGTGTGCGACCTAGGCGTGTTCCGCGAATTTTGCGTGGTATCGGTGCTGCGCAATGCGCTGGGCGTGGCGTGTTGGCTGACCGATTCGCGCATCCCGCTCACCGCCACACACCTGAGTTTTCCACCGCCTGCACATGCCGACAGCTACCGCGTGCTGTTTGATGGTCCCACCCATTTCAATGCGCCAGCAAATGCTTTGCAGTTTGATGCAGGCTACCTCGCCTTACCCGTGCGCCGCGACGAAGCCGCGCTGCAGCAGATGCTGGAGCGCGCCCTGCTGCTGACCGTGCGCCCCTATCGGCGTGACCGTTTGTTGGTTGAGAAGGTTCGTCAAACCTTGGCCCAGCACCCCGAGCACAGCCGAAATGCCGACGACTTGGCTGCGTGGCTGAATATGTCAGCCCGCACCCTGCACCGCCAGCTGGAAGAAGAAGGCGCGAGCTTGCAACAACTCAAAGACAGCGTACGCGCGCAACGTGCGCGCACGCTGCTGCTGCGCACCCGAAAGCCGCTCAAGCAAATTGCTACCGAGGTGGGGTTTTTGAATGAAAAGAGTTTCATTCGCGCATTCAAAACGTGGACAGGTCAGACACCTGAATCTTTCCGACAAAGCGCATAGCGCGTCGCCTTGCGTTTGACTTCAGATGCGCAAGTCGTTCATGTGCGCAAACACATGCTTGGCGCCCGCCTGCACCAGTACGTCGGTAGGCGCGGGAGGCGGCGCATAAGCCCACACCGTCGACCCTGCCGCGACACCGGCGGTGATACCCACGGGCGTGTCTTCCACCACCAAGCAGCGTGTCGGACTGACTTTCAAATGCGTGGCAGCAGCCAAGTACACGTCAGGGTGTGGTTTGCTACGCGGCATTTCATGGCCGCTGAAGATGCGGCCTTCAAAAAATTGAGCAAGGTCCACACGCTGCAACATCATCTCGACCTTGTAACGGTCTGCACCAGAAGCCACCGCAATGCGGCCCTCGCAACGCTCATGCATGTGGCGCACCGCATCGTGAATGCCATCGATGGCGGTGATGTCATTTTCTAGTCGGATGTTGCGACGACGGTAGAACTCGTCCATGAACGCGTCGGTGAGGGGCTTGCCGGTGTGCGCCTCTATCAGCGCTGCTCGACTGCGCACGGTGTGGCCCACGAAATGCGCCATGCATTCGACCAAGCTCAAGCGCCAGCCGTTTTCATCGAGCATGTCGCGCAGTGCGCCGCAAGTGATGGCTTCGCTGTCGACCAGCACGCCATCGCAATCAAACAAAACCGCTTCAAATGTCATGCAGGAATTATCCGCGCTGATCACCGTCGACATAAAACCAGCGGCCATCTTCGCGCACAAAGCGGCTGCGTTCGTGCAAGCGCACAGCGGCGCCTGCCACGCGGTAACGCGCGACAAATTCCACCTCGGCTGTGTCAGCACCTGTGCGCTTGTGCTCGCGCACCTCAAGGCCCAACCATTTGGCGCCCGCATCGAAGTCAAGCGATGCAGGACGCGTGCTGCTGTGCCATGTGGCGAGCAAGTAGTTGGCCTGCTCATGCACAAAGGCGCTGTAGCGCGAGCGCATGAGGTGTTCGGCGTCGGGCGCGGACGCATCGTTGAAGTGATCGACAAAACGCCCGCAGCAATCGGTATAGGCCACAGCGCGTTTCTTCGCATCGACCGGCCCGCAGGGGCAAGCGTATTTGGTCATCAAGCCAACGCGCGTTGGATGATGATCTTTTGCACGTCGCTGGTGCCTTCGTAAATTTGGCACACGCGCACATCGCGGTAGATACGCTCGACGGGGAAGTCATTCACCACACCGTAACCGCCCAAGGTTTGAATGGCCACGCTGCACACCTTCTCTGCCGTTTCACTGGCAAAGAGTTTGGCCATGGCCGCTTCTTTCAGACACGGCAAGCCTGCATCTCGCAAAGCGGCGGCGTGGTACATCAACTGACGTGCAGCTTCAAGCTGCGTAGCGCAATCGGCCAAACGAAACCCCACGGCTTGGTGGTTGAAGATGGCCGTGCCAAAGCTCACGCGCTCTTTGCTGTATTGCAAGGCCGCTTCAAACGCGCTGCGGGCCATGCCAATGCTTTGTGCGGCGATGCCGATGCGCCCGCCTTCCAAAGCAGACAAGGCAATCTTGTAGCCTTCGCCTTCCGCACCAATCAGGTTCTCGGCAGGGATACGGCAGTTATCAAAGTTGATTTGCGCGGTGTCGCTGCTGTGTTGACCAAGCTTGTCTTCGAGTCGCGCCACTTGATAGCCAGGTGCGCTGGTAGGCACGATGAAGGCACTCATGCCTTTTTTGCCTGCGCCTTTGTCGGTCACGGCAATGACGATGGCCACGTGGCCGTTTTTTCCGCTGGTGATGAATTGCTTCACGCCGTTGATGACGTACGCATCGCCTTCTTTAGTGGCAGTGGTTCGCAGTGCGGATGCATCCGAGCCCACATGTGGCTCGGTCAAACAAAACGCGCCGAGCATGTTGCCTTGCGCCAATTCGGTCAGCCATTGTTTCTTTTGCGCGTCGTTGCCGTAGCGCATGAGGATGGCGTTGACGGGGCAATTGGTCACGCTGATGGCCGTGCTGGTCCCGCCGTCGCCTGCGGCGATTTCTTCCAACACAATGGCGAGCGTGGAATAGTCCAAACCCGCACCGCCCAAGTCTTCGGGCACGCAAATGCCATAGGCGCCGAGTGCAGCCAAGCCCTTGTGCACCTCGTGCGGGAAGGTGTGTTCTTTGTCCCACTTGGCGGCGTGAGGCCAAAGTTCTTGTTGGGCAAAGTCGCGCACGGCATCGCGAATCATGGTTTGGTCGGGGGTGAGCAACATGGCGCGTCCTTAAATGATCTCGAGTGCAACGGCCGTGCCTTCGCCGCCGCCGATACACAAGGTGGCCAAGCCTTTGTTCAGGCCGCGTGCTTTGAGGGCATGGATGAGCGTAACCATGATGCGCGCACCTGATGCACCGATGGGGTGACCCAAAGCACAAGCCCCACCATTGACGTTGACTTTGTCATGCGACACGTTGAGTTCTTTCATCAAGGCCATGGGCACCACCGCGAAGGCTTCGTTGACTTCCCACAGGTCTACGTCTTCCACTTTCCAACCGGCTTTGGCCAAGGCTTTTTGTGTGGCACCCACTGGGGCTGTTGCAAACCATTCAGGCTCTTGCGCGTGTGTGGCGTGGCTGACGATGCGGGCCAAGGGCTTGCAACCCAACTTCTTCGCTGTGCTCTCGCGCATCAACACCATGGCAGCGCCGCCGTCGTTGATGGACGAGCTAGAAGCGGCGGTGATGGTGCCGTCTTTTTTGAAGGCGGGCTTGAGCGAGGTGATTTTGTCGAGCTTGATTTTTCCTGGACCTTCGCCAATCGACACCACGGTCTCACCTGCACGGGTCTTCACGGTCACGGGTGTGATTTCTGTGGCGAAGGCACCGCTCTCAATAGCTGCCTTGGCACGTTGCACGCTGGCTGTAGCGAATGCATCTTGCTCGGCGCGTGTGAAGCTGTACTTGGCGGCGCAGTCTTCACCAAAAGTGCCCATGCTGCGGCCTGGCTCATAGGCGTCTTCTAAACCGTCGAGCATCATGTGGTCAAAGATGCGGTCGTGGCCAATGCGGTAGCCGCCACGGCCTTTGAGCATGAGGTAGGGCGCGTTGGTCATGCTCTCCATGCCACCGGCCACGAGCACATCGTGTGTGCCTGCAATCAACATGTCGTGCGCAAACATCGCAGCACGCATGCCTGAGCCACACATCTTGGACAAGGTCACTGCGCCAGCAGACTTGGGCAAGCCGCCTTTGAACGCAGCTTGACGCGCAGGGGCTTGGCCTTGGCCGGCCATCAAGCAGTTGCCAAACAAAACTTCTGTGACCAGCTCTGGACTGATGCCCGCACGCGCCACTGCGGCCTTGATGGCTGCGCCGCCTAGGTCGTGCGCGGCCAAGCTAGAGAAGTCGCCTTGAAAGCTGCCCATAGGTGTGCGAGCAGCGCTGACAATAACGATGGGGTCGGACATGAAGTTCTCCAAAACACGATGAAAAATGCCACGCTGACCCCGAGGGTCACGCGGCGGGAAGCATGCCACCACGGGGGTAGCGTTTGAATGCGTTGCGAAAGACGTCAACCACTTCACCAGAATGGTTCATGCTGACGCCAAGGTCTTTGACCAAGCCGTTGTCGAGGCCGTAAATCCAACCGTGCACGGTGACCTTTTGGCCACGGCCCCATGCGTCTTGCATGACGTTGGACAAAGCAACGTTGCCCACTTGTTCGATCACGTTCATCTCACACATGACCGACTCAAGCTCGGCTTGCGGCAAATGGTTCAGGCGCTGGCGATGGCGCAAGCGCACGTCTTGCACATGACGCAGCCAGTTATCGGCCAAGCCCACACGTGTGCCACGCGTGGCGGCCAACACGCCACCACAACCGTAGTGCCCTACCACCATGATGTGCTCCACCTTGAGCGCATCAACCGCATACTGAATAACAGACAAGGCATTGAGATCGGAATGCACCACCAAGTTGGCCACGTTGCGATGCACGAACACCTCGCCTGGATCTAATCCTGTGATTTGGTTGGCAGGCACACGGCTGTCCGAGCAACCGATCCACAAA
>CANFKQ010000126.1 GCA_947447405.1 Comamonadaceae bacterium
CTCAGGCAATGACACGGGCTTGGTGAGGTAAATGTCTGCGCCGCAGTCGTAACCACTGAGCTTGTCGTCCAGCGCAGAGCGTGCCGACAAGATGATGATGCCCACCAAAGGGTGCGCATGACGAATACGTTTGGCCAAGCTCAGGCCGTCTTCACCCGGCAGGTTGATGTCGATTAAAAAAGCATCCGCATGCTCGCTACCCGCTTGGTCTTCAAGTTCCTCAGCGCACGACAGGGGCGTGACGTGGTGGCCATCTTTGCGCAGCGCGTTACACAGCAGGGTGCGCAGGTCGGTGTTGTCTTCAACGACAACGAGGTTCAGTTGGGTAGCCATACTTTGAATTTCACATGGGTATCGTCTGGCTCGTAGGTGCAAATGCCGCCGAGTAGGGTGCATATGCTTCTGACCAAGAAAAGCCCTAGGCCTGTGCCAGAAATGGTTTTTGCGCCGGTGCTGCGGTAGTACTTGTGAAACACCTTGTCAGCCTCCGGCCACGAGGCAATGCCAGGTGTGTTGGACACGGTGATGGCAGTACCTAAACTGCCTGCAGCATTGCTTTGTGTTTCGACTGTGATGCGTATGGGTTGGCCTGCATCGCTGTAGCGCAAAGCGTTGCCCATGAGGTTGTTCAACACAATCCGCAAGCATTGGTAGTCGGTGTGCAGTGCGCCGGTGTGATGTGAAAAATTGAATTCGAATCGATGTGCATCGTCAGGGCTTTGTTCAGCCAGATCGTCGATGAGTTCTACCAAGTCCACGTTTTGTTTTTGAATGCTGAGTTTGCCGTCTGACAAACGGTCAGCGCTCATGCATTGATCGAGCACATTGCGAATGGTCAATACGCTGCGGCTGACATAGTCTTTGGTCTTGATGTCCTCAGAGGCGTGTTGCGCAAGGTCAATCACCGCGAGCGGATTTTTGAGTTCATGCATGAGCATGGTGAGCATATGGTTTTGCTCTTCGCGGCGAATTTTTTCAAGCGCAACTTGTTGTGTAGACAGTGCCAAGTCTTTTTCAATTTGTACGTTGGCTTTGCGCTGTTGATTGGCACGCAATTGCAACAAAAAGGTCATGGCAAAACCTGAAGTCAAGGCGTAGTAAACCAGTCCGTTGGCTGAGAATTCGCTGCCCGCCATCTGGCCGAGGTAAGGCAGGACGCTAAACAGCAGGAAGACCGTCAGGGTGAGGTAGTAGCCCACCACAAACTTCTTATTTAGCAGGGAGGCGCTGCGATAGGTTGCAGCTTTTTTGTCGTCAATGAAAGCAATGGCTAAAAACAGCAAGATGAGGATGCCTGCGCCATTGAGCATCATGTTGACTTTGAGGGCGAGGTTGATACTTCCAAGTGCCAATAAAACAGCGGCGGTGAGAGACCACAGCCACATGGCGTTGAACACGTTGCGCACCCATCGAGGTGGCTTGTATTCGCTTAAGAAACGTGTTTCAAACCAAAATGTAAAAGCGGTGGTGCCAACGATGAGCCAGTTGTAGCTGAGGTCAATGGCGTGTGCATCCATCCAATCGCTCAGCAAGTAACGGTGAAAGCCAAAAAATGAGGCTGTGTAGACCAAGTAAATGGCATTTCGAATGACAAATGCGACATACAAGAATTCGCGGTAGTTGATCCAGTTCAGCAAGACCACGATCAAGAAAATCAAGATGAATGACAACGAAAAATAATAGGACACCATCAGCCGGTGTTCATCTTGCTGCATTCCTTCAAGCGACAGCGCTTCAACATGCATCAATGAGGTGCTGGTCGCTTTGAGCTGCAGCCACACGGTGCGGGGGTGATCCCCTGCAGGAATGACAAACGTGTGTGACAGCGATTTGTATTCTTCGTCTCGGTACTCGGTTTGATCGCCTGTCGTGCGCAGTTTTCCGCTCGTGTCGAGCGGGTCATAGAGTGTGATGGCGTCTAAGTAAACGGGACGCACTCTGAGAATCAGAGTGTCATTGGCGTTGCTTTTTTCGGTGGGTGTGATTTCAAGTCGAATCCAAATGGGATGCGGCGTGTAGCCACGACTCAAGATGCCGTCATAGGAAGTGAATGTTGCAGCTTGTGCCTGCTGAAATGAGGCTTGATCAGATACATCTTCCCAATACGCACGCTGGCTGATGTGGTCATGCACATCAGCCAAGGCTGACAAGCTGGCACCAAACAGCACGCATGCGAGTAAGAAAAGACGGGGAAGGTGGCGTATCAAAAACAGCATCAAGACATGTAGAAAATTCGTGCAAGCCTAGCACTGGCCCAGCGGTTTTTTATTTCCGTACATTACAGAAATAGCACATAGAAAAAGGCCCGCATGAAGCGGGCCTTTTTTTGAGGTGTAAATGTTTAGTTTTTCACGTGGTAGCTGGTCACGCGGTCCACTTCATTCTTAGAACCCAAGATCACGCTCACACGTTGGTGCAACTCCGTGGGTTGAATGTCCAAGATGCGTTGTTGGCCGTTGGTGGAGGCACCACCGGCTTGCTCGATCAACCAGCTCATGGGGTTGGCTTCGTACATCAGGCGCAGCTTGCCGGCTTTGCCTGGCTCGCGCTTGTCCCAGGGGTACATGAACACACCACCACGGGTGAGGATGCGGTGCACATCGGCCACCATGGAGGCGATCCAACGCATGTTGAAGTTTTTACCGCGTGGGCCTTCAACGCCCAGCAAGCACTCGTCGATGTAGCGCTTGACGGGCTCATCCCAGTGGCGCATGTTGCTCATGTTGATGGCGAACTCTTTGGTGTCTGCAGGTACTTTGACGTTTTCTTGGGTCAACACAAACGAGCCTTGCTCGCGGTCTAAGGTGAACATGGCCACGCCATCGCCCACGGTGAGTACCAAGGTGGTTTGTGGGCCGTACACGCAGTAGCCAGCGGCCACTTGTTGGGTGCCGGGCTGCAAGAAGTCGTCTTCGCTCACGCCTTTGCTGGGGTCGACTTTTTTGAGCACGCTGAAGATGGTGCCGATGCTCACGTTGACTTCGATGTTGCTCGAACCATCGAGTGGGTCAAACATCAAGAGGTATTCGCCTTGTGGGTAGCGGTTGGGCACAACGTGGATGCTGTCCATTTCTTCGGATGCCATGGCGGCCAAGTGGCCGCCCCATTCGTTGGCTTCAATCAACACGTCGTTGGCGATGATGTCGAGTTTCTTTTGCACTTCGCCTTGCACGTTTTCGCTGCCAGCCGAGCCCATGACGTCACCCAGCTCACTGCCCAAGGCACCTTTGTTCACCGCATGGCTGATGCTTTTGCAAGCGCGTGCCACGACTTCGAGCAACAAGCGCAGCTCTGAGGGGATCAGACCTTTGGCACGTTGTTGTTCGACCAGATAGCGGGTGAGAGAAATGCTCATGACAAGTCCTTAATTGGAAAGGGCGCGGGAGACAACCTCACGCACATCGTTGCTTAAATCGGTTTTGGCGGCGACGCGTTTGATGGCTTCGTGCGCAGCGTTGCGGTAGGGCTCGGCCAGTTTGGACCAACGGTCCAAGGCGCGCGCCAAACGGGCGGCAACTTGGGGGTTGATGGCATCGAGTTCTAACACGCGCTCACTCCAGAACACATAGCCCGCCGCATCGCTGCGGTGGAAGGCGCCGGGGTTGGCGCTGCAGAAACTGAAGATCAGGCTGCGTGCGCGGTTGGGGTTTTTGATGTGGAAGTCTGGGTGCAGCATGAGGTTGCGCACCAGCGACAAGATGTTGCCACCACGGTCGGTGCTGCCCGCTTGCAGGGCAAACCATTTGTCCATCACCAAGGCTTCGTTGCGGAACAGGTTGTAGAAGCGTTGCAGGGCATCACCGGCCAGCTCGTGACCTGCGCTGACCAAGGCGCTCAGGGCATTGAAGCGATCGGTCATGTTGTGTGCGTCTTTGAAGCACTGGAAGGTACGGCCAGGCCACACCAAGTCACCCGTGGTGCGTGCGTCCAAACACAACATGGTGAGTGCCATGCCGCTCAAGGCGCGGCGACCACTCGACACGGGGTCTGGGCTGAAAGCGCCGTTTTCGCTGTGTGCCTCAAAGGCCCAAGCCCAATCGTCGTGCAACGCGCGGGCGAGTTGGGTGCGCATGGCTTCGCGCACGGCGTGGATGCGCTGTGGGTTCACCACATCGAGCTGTTCAGCGATGTAGGTTTCAGAAGGCAAGGTGAGCACCAAGTCTTTGAACGCAGCGTCCAAAGCAGGGTTGCGCAGCACAGTTTGCAGAGCTTGTACCAGAGCGGCATCTAGCACTTGTACGGGCGCATCGCTGGCAGCGACGGCGGTGAGGGCCGCATTCAGGCAAAGGCGTTGTGCGGCTTCCCATTGGTTGAATGGGTCGGTGTCGTGCGCGAGGAGTGTGAGCAGTTGGGTGGGGGTGAAGTCTTTTTCCAACACCACAGGGGCGCTGAACCCACGCAGGATAGATGGCACAGGTGCTTCGCCCGCTTGCAATGACAAGTCTTTGAATTCAAAGCTTTGTGTGGCTTCGGTCAGCACCAAGAGTTGGGTGGGCAAAACTTCGCGGCCATCGGCACCGAGTAAGCCCATTTGCACAGGAATCACAAACGGTTCTTTGTGGTCTTGACCGGGGCTAGGTGGGCAGTTTTGGCTCAAGCTCAGTGTGTAGGTGCGGGTGTCAGCGTTGTAGCTGCCTGCGGCTTGCACGCGTGGTGTGCCTGCTTGCGCGTACCAGCGCTTGAACTGCGTCAGGTGCGCAGCCAAGGCTGAGCCAGGGTTGGCATCGGCAATGGCTTGTGCGAAGTCGTCGCAGGTGACGGCTTGACCATCGTGACGGTCGAAGTAGAGCGACATGCCTTTGGCAAAGCCTTCTCTGCTGGTCAGGGTCTGCATCATGCGCACGACCTCTGAGCCTTTTTCGTAAATCGTGACGGTGTAGAAGTTGTTGATCTCTACATAGCTGTCAGGACGCACGGGGTGGGCCATGGGGCCTGCATCTTCGGGGAACTGCGCAGTGCGCAGCAAGCGCACATCTTCGATGCGCTTGACCGCTTTGGCAGAGGCTGCCGCAGTTGGGTTGTCTTTCAAAGCTTCAGCCGCTAAGTCTTGGCTGAACTCTTGGTCGCGGAAGACCGTGAGGCCTTCTTTGAGCGAGAGCTGGAACCAGTCGCGGCATGTCACGCGGTTGCCGGTCCAGTTGTGGAAGTATTCATGGCCGACCACGCTCTCGATGTTGGCGTAGTCCATGTCGGTGGCTGTGGCAGAGTTGGCCAGCACAAACTTGGTGTTGAAGATGTTGAGGCCTTTGTTCTCCATCGCGCCCATGTTGAAGTCGCTGGTGGCGACGATCATGAAGCGCTCTAAGTCGAGGCTCAAGTTAAAGCGCTGCTCGTCCCACTTGATGCTGGCCATGAGTGAGTTCATGGCGTGCTCGGTTTTGTCCAAGTCGCCAGAGCGCACAAACACTTGCAACAAGTGCTCTTTGCCCGATGGGGCTTTGACGCGCTGCTCGCGGCACACAAACTGGCCTGCGACCAAGGCGAACAAGTAGCAAGGCTTTTTGTGGGGGTCAACCCACTTGGCAAAGTGGCGGCCTTCTTCGAGGTCACCTTCTTCCACCAAGTTGCCGTTGCTCAGCAAGACGGGGAATGCTTTTTTGTCGGCACGCAGCGTGACGCTGTAGTTCGACATGACATCAGGGCGGTCTAAGAAATACGTGATGCGGCGAAAGCCCTCTGCCTCACACTGGGTGAAGAACGAGTCGTTGCTGACGTACAAGCCCATGAGCTTGGTGTTCTTGGCGGGCAGGCACGTCGTGAAAATTTCCAGCGCGAAGGGTTCGTGGCCTTCGGGCAAGTTTTCCAGCACCAATTGGCTGCCGTCCATCTTGAACGAGGTGCCTTGGCCGTTGACCAAAACGCGTGCGAGGTTGAGCTCATCGCCGTCTAAACGCAGGGGCTGCGCCGCCACGTCTGGGTTACGGCGCACGCTCATTTTGTTGAGCACGCGGGTCTTGGCGGGATCCAAGTCAAACGTCAGATCGACGGTGTCAATCCAAAACGCGGGCGCTGTGTAGTCGGCGCGTTGAATCAATTGGGCTGTGCCTTCACGGGACATAAATTTCCTTAGATGCCTTGCTTGAGAGAGGCTTCGATGAAAGCATCGAGGTCGCCGTCCAAGACTTTTTGTGTTGCTGAGACTTCGACGTTGGTGCGCAAATCTTTGATGCGGCTGTTGTCCAGCACGTAGCTTCGAATTTGGTGACCCCAGCCCACATCGGTCTTGGTGTCTTCGAGCTTTTGCTGTTCTTCTTGGCGCTTGCGCATCTCAAAGTCGTACAGGCGCGAGCGCAGGCGTTTCCACGCCACGTCACGGTTGC
>CANFKQ010000127.1 GCA_947447405.1 Comamonadaceae bacterium
CGATGGTTTCGCTTTATGCTGCATCCAAAAAAATCTACCCCCGCTCTGTTGAGGGTCTCTTTGCGTATTGGCGTTGGATTCTTGTTGTCCTGACGCAGCTGGTGTTCTACGGTTTACCCTGGTTTGAATGGGGTACACGTCAAGCGGTGCTGTTTGACTTGGCATCCCGCCGTTTTTATATTTTTGGTTTGGTCTTGTACCCACAGGACTTTATTTACCTCACCGGTTTATTGGTGATTTCTGCTTTGGCCTTGTTCTTGTTCACCGCCGTGGCAGGACGTTTGTGGTGCGGTTATGCATGCCCACAAACCGTTTACAGCGAAATTTTCTTGTGGATCGAGCGCAAAGTTGAAGGCGATCGTTCTGCCCGCATGCGTTTGGATGATGCAGATTTTTCACTCGAGAAATTGGTTAAGAAGTGGTACAAGCACCTGATCTGGATCTTTTTTTCGATCTGGACTGGCTTTACGTTTGTGGGGTACTTCACGCCGATTCGAGAATTGGCGATGGAGTTTTTCTTGACGCAAATGAGTTCATGGGAGCTTTTTTGGGTTTTCTTCTACGCCTTTGCAACTTACGGTAACGCTGGCTTCATGCGCGAGCAGGTGTGCAAGTACATGTGCCCGTATGCACGTTTCCAAAGCGCCATGTTTGACAACGACACCCTGATCGTGACCTATGACACTGAGCGAGGTGAGCCGCGAGGTGCGCGTGCCAAGAGTGCGGATGCGAGCATTTTGAACTTAGGCGCCTGCGTAGACTGCACCTTGTGCGTACAAGTGTGCCCCACCGGTATTGATATCCGTGATGGTTTGCAATACGAGTGCATTGGCTGTGGCGCTTGCGCCGATGTGTGCGACACCGTGATGGACAAGATGGGCTACGCCCGAGGTTTGGTGCGTTACTCCACGCAAAATGCGATGGACAACAAGTGGACGCCCGAACAAATCTGGCAACGTTTGAAGCGTCCGCGTATTCAGATTTACACCATGATCTTGGTGGCTGTGACAATGGGACTGTTTGTCTCGCTCAGCCTACGTACGCCTTTCAAAGTGGACGTAGTGCGTGACCGTTCGACCTTGTCACGTATCACCGAATACGGCACCTTGGAGAACGTTTACCGCTTGCAAATCATGAACGCTGCTGAGACTGTGCAAACCTACCGTTTGTCGGTCAAAGGTCTACCGAATTTGAAAATCACAACCGAAACTCAAGTGATGGTTGACCCTGCACAAGCGCGCTGGGTGGTATTGCGTGCGGACATCCCTTATGGCTCTGTCGAAGGTGGGTCGCACAAAATTATGTTTGAAATTCAGGCCCTAGGTACCGATGACTTCGTGGTCGAAAAATCTGTCTTCATCGTTCCTAGGTAAATAAGCATGAAACAAATGAAACCTGATACCAAGCGTTGGTGGCAATACGGTCATGTATGGCTCATCATCGCCGGTCCTGCTGCCGTTGTTGTCGCTGGCTTCATCACATTGGCAATTGCGATTCGCGTTCCAGATCCCGTCGTGGCTGACGATTATTACCGACGAGGCTTGGACATCAACAAAACCTTGGCGGCTGAAAAGGACATGCAATTGGCGCCTGCCATGCAAGCGCGTAACCATGTGGTGACGCCCAAGGTAGAGGCCGTCAAGCAAGAGACCCCCGCGAAAACCCCATAACTATCTCGTGTGAATAGGGTCTAGACTGAATTTATTCCTTAAAGGAGATTCAGTATGTTGGCTCAGCGAATGATGTGGATTGCGTGGCCCGCCTTTTTGGTGGCGGGTGTTTTAGAAATGCTGGTGTTTGCATTTGTAGATCCGCAAGACTTGCAATGGTTTGGGCATCCAATTGAGTTGTCGCGACAAGGTGTTTATACCTTGTCGTTTTTTGCTTTCTGGGGTGTCACAGCGGCATCCAGCGCCTTGACGACGCTGCTCTCGTTGTCACCCTTCGAGATCAACCGTTGCCCGCTGGTGCCAACGACCCGACCCGACGGTTGTCCTAAGCAAGAGGTGTGCTGCGATCCTGTGATCGCTTAATTTGATTGGCAGCTTTGTGCATTCACGATGAGCTTGAGCCCATCTGCATCCAGAATGCGTACGTGGCGTTGTTTGACCTCAACAATACCCTCTTCTGCAAACTTCGAGAAAGTGCGGCTGACGGTCTCTAACTTGAGACCTAGGTAGCTGCCAATCTCTTCGCGTGTCATACGCAAAACTAACTCTGATTTCGAGAAGCCTCGCGCGTGCAAGCGTTGCACGAGGTTTAGCAAGAAAGCAGCCAAACGCTCTTCAGCGCGCATGCTGCCAAGCAGCAACATCACACCGTTTTCACGCACGATTTCACGGCTCATGATCTTGTGCACATGGCGTTGCAGTGAGGTGATTTCACGTGATAACTCTTCAATGCGGTCAAATGGCATGACACACACTTCGGCGTCTTCCAGTGCCACCGCATCGCAGGTGTGATGATCGCTCACGATGCCATCTAAGCCAATGATCTCGCCAGCCATCTGAAAGCCCGTCACTTGGTCGCGACCGTCCTCTGCAGAGATTCGAGTCTTGAAGAAACCCGTGCGAATAGCAAACAGTGCGTTGAACTTGTCACCATTTCTAAACAAGTTGTCACCACGCGCTACTTTTCGACGGGTAGCGACCACTTCATCGACACGTTCCATCTCGCTCTCGTTTAAGCCTAAAGGCATGCAAAGCTCTCGCAAATTGCAGTTGGAACAGGCGACTTTGATACTGGTGGAATTCATGTGTGCTGATAGTCGTTTGTGTTGATACAGGTCAACTTTTTAAAGTTGCTGCACATCTATTATGGAGCCCAAATTTAGGTGTGAACTTATGCATTCTCTTGTGTTAAATCCAGAACTATTGCAGCGCTACGACGTGGCAGGGCCACGCTATACCTCGTACCCAACGGCTGACCGATTTGTTGAGGCTTTTGGCGAGACTGATTATTTGCAAGCCTTAGAGCAACGCAGAGATGGTGTGGGTGCCAACGCTTATCCCTTGTCTCTTTATGTGCACATTCCGTTTTGCGAATCGTTGTGCTATTACTGTGCCTGTAACAAGATCATCACCAAGCACCACGCGCGTGGCGCTGAGTATTTGCATTACCTCGAGCGAGAGGTTGACCTCAATGTGGCTCACTTAGGCCAAGGCCAAATGGTGTCTCAGTTGCATCTAGGTGGCGGAAGTCCGACCTTCTTAAGCGATGAAGAGTTGACTCAACTCATGACCATGTTGCGTCGCAATTTTCAATTTGCACCGGGTGGTGAATATTCAGTCGAGATTGACCCACGCACCGTCACGCGTGAACGCTTGGCGCACTTGGCAGAGCAGGGTTTTAACCGCCTGAGCTTTGGCGTGCAAGACTTTGAGCCTGCTGTGCAAAAAGCCGTGCACCGTATTCAGCCCGCCGAGCAGGTGTTTGATTTGGTGGCGGCCTCGCGCGAGTTGGGCTTTGAGTCAGTCAATGTGGATTTGATTTATGGCCTGCCCATGCAAACGCCAGAAACCTTTGAGCGCACGCTAAAGCAAGTTACCCAGCTGCGCCCAGACCGCATTGCCTTGTACGCTTATGCGCATTTGCCCGAACGCTTCAAACCGCAACGCCGTATCCACACGCAAGACTTACCGGCTGCCGCATCTAAGCTGGTCATGTTGTCGAGTGCCATGCGTGTGTTGATGGCTTGTGGCTATGTGTATGTTGGTATGGATCATTTCGCGTTGCCTACCGATGCCTTGGCTGTGGCCAAGCGCCAAGGACGCCTGCACCGTAATTTCCAAGGCTACAGCACACAACCTGATTGCGACTTGGTCGCTCTGGGCGTGTCCTCGATTGGCCGCGTCGGTCCGACCTTCAGTCAAAATGTCAAGACCTTGGACGAGTACTACGACCTGCTTAATCAAGGCCGTTTGCCTGTGGTGCGTGGCATGGCCTTGACGCGTGATGACTTGGTGCGCCGCACCGTCATCATGGCTCTGATGTGTCAGGGCCGCGTGCTGTTTGAATCGGTCGAGCTGTCCCACTTGGTGGACTTCAAACAGTACTTTGCAACAGAGATGGACACTTTGGCAGCCATGCAAGAGCAGGGTCTCTTGACTATCGACGAGTCGGGCATCCAAGTGACCGAGCTGGGCTGGTTCTTTGTGCGTGGCGTGGCCATGGTGTTTGACAAATACTTGCAAGTCGACAAGAACCGCGCAAGGTTCTCTAAAATCATCTGATGAATACAACTTTGGCCCTCACCGCACTCCTTATGGGGCTTGCAGGTGGACCGCACTGTCTGGCCATGTGCGGTGCGGCCTGTGCAGGCATTGGGCGCGCAGCCCAAAAACAAACAGGCGGGCAGGGTACCTCGGCCATGCTTTTGTTTCAACTGGGTCGCGTTATTGGCTATAGCACTTTAGGTGCTGTAGCCGCCAGCACCATGCAGGGGGTGGGTTGGCTCAGCACACAGTCGGCGGTGTTTAGACCCGTTTGGACTTTGCTGCACATCTTGGCTTTCATGGTGGGGGGCTTGTTGCTCTGGCGTGGTGAGCAACCGATTTGGCTCGAAGACTTTGGTCGTGGTGTTTGGCGTCGTGTGCAGAGCATGACCGCACACCTCAAGTTGCGCCATGGTGGCGCAGTCGTTCTGGGTGTGTTGTGGGCTTTGATGCCTTGCGGCTTGCTCTATGGTGCGCTCTTGGTCGCCGCACTCAGCAACAGCCCTGTTGAGGGGGCAGGGGTGATGGCCTTGTTTGCCTTGGGCAGTGCCGTGGTACTAACGATTGGCCCTTGGGTTTGGCTACGTTTGCGAGGAGGACAAGTTGTGTCCACGGGGAGCGGCGCATGGGGCGTGCGCTTGGCGGGCTTGGCGCTGCTTGCCAGTTCTGGTTGGGCCTTGTGGATGGGCCTTGTCGAGTATCAAGCCCCGTGGTGCTTGGTCCCTCAGTGATTAGCTGGTGATGCCTTTATAAAACATATAAGCCGCCAGTACATACAAGACGCTGGCAAACACGCGCTTGAGTTTTTTAACTGGCAGCATGTGTGCTGCTTTAGCACCCACAGGCGCAGTGAAGACGCTACAAGCGGCAATGACTACTAAGGCGGGTAACCAAATAAAACCAAACGCGTCAGCAGGTAAGCCTTCTACAGACATACCGCTGATGATGTAGCCCACCACGTTGGCCACGGCAATCGGAAAGCCCAAAGCTGCGCTCGTCGCCACAGCGTTATGAATGGCTACGTTGCACCAAGTCATGAACGGCACGCTGATGAACCCACCACCTGCCCCCACCAAACCAGAGATAAAGCCAATCACACCGCCAGCCCCCATCAGGCCCGCGGTGGCAGGCACTTGGCGCGTAGGCGCTGGCTTTTTGTCGAGAAACATTTGCGTGGCCGAGAAGCCCACAAACAAACCAAAGAAGATGGCCAAGTAAGCTCCCTTGAGCAGGGCGAACACGCCCAAGCTTCCGATCATGCTGCCCAGCACAATGCCAGGCGCCAAGCCTTTGACCAAATCCCAACGCACCGCACCCCGCTTGTGGTGCGCGCGCACACTTGAGACGGACGTAAAGATGATGGTTGCCATCGATGTGGCAATGGCCATCTTGACGGCGAGGTCTGCATCTACACCGCGGTGCGAGAGCATAAAGGTGAGGAAGGGCACCATCACCATGCCGCCGCCAATGCCAAGTAGGCCGGCTAAGAAGCCCGTGCAAATGCCCAATGTGGCGAGTTCAAGAATCAGTTGGGGTTGGAGGTCCATGAGCGTGCCGGCCTTGTGTGAATAGGGGGTGTCTGCAAGGCTCCTCAAGGCCGTCATCCTGAACCGGGGGTTCAGGTGGGCGAGGTCAGGTCAACGTTGGGTTCATCTGACGCGAGACGATCACGCTCATCAACCGATGTTCCAAGCCCGAGCTCTATGAGCATTGGTTCATGGAAATATAAAGCCCCGAGTTCTTGCAGACGTTGTGATTGTAGGCGCGCTTAGATGAGTTGGTTGTCGCGTGCGAGCACCGCATCCATGCGCTGCAGCAAGTTATGCAGGTCGGTGCTAGAGCTGCTGCTGTCGCCACTGGCTTGCAC
>CANFKQ010000128.1 GCA_947447405.1 Comamonadaceae bacterium
GACACGCGGGCCATGGTCGCCACCCATGCAATCAACAGCAAGAGTGGTCATGCAGGTTTCTTCTCGTCAAAAAAACAAAAGCCCGAGGCGCCAAAGACAGCCACGGGCCAGTGAAGAATGAAGTAATTAAGCTTCAGACTTGGTCTTTAACACTTTACGACCACGGTAAAAACCGGTGGGGCTGATGTGATGACGCAAGTGGATTTCACCAGTCGTTGGCTCAACGGCTGTACCGGGAGCTGTCAAAGCTGTATGCGAGTTGTGCATGCCGCGCTTGGAAGGAGATTTTTTGTTTTGTTGAACAGCCATGATCGGCTCCTGGAACTAAATGTGGGTTAACCGTTGGGCCACAAACTAACCGGGGTCAGCGTGACACGAAGCCTGAAATTATAGCCCAACTACTTGTCTCTTAGTCCTTGCGCGTTTTAAGCGATGCCAATACCGCAAATGGGTTGGGTTTGACCTCGGCCAAGATAGCCTCTTCCTCTTTCGAAGTTGGCACGTGCTCACTCAAACATGCAGGGTGCATGGGTACCAAGGGCAAGTTCATGAGCAACTCGTCTTCAATCAAGGCCATCAAGTCGAAGCTATCTTCCAAGACCAACAGGTCTTCTTCTGACTCGTCGTCTTCGGCCAAGGCGGTGACTTCGTCGGCCACAAAGCGGAAATCTTGCTCAATCAGCAACTCCACAGGCACGGGGTGTAAGCAGCGCTGGCAAGTCAGAGGTACGGTTGCTTTCGCTTCGAGGTGCAACCAAGCATCGTCTTTGCCGCGTTGCTCAGGATCAATGGCGCCTTGTGCCGACCACGACACTTGGCCCGTCACCTCGCCACTGCAGTCAGCGACCAGGCGCTCAAACTCAGCCACTGGGGTGTCACCCTCAAGGTGCATTTGCGCTTTAGCAAAAGCTTTGACATCGAGGGCGTGAAGGTTCTTTGGTGTTTGCATGCGCGCCAGTGTAAGAGAATCCATCCATGTCTAAGCTCCAACGCGCCCTGATTTTGGGCTCTACCTCCCGATACCGACGTGAACTGCTGCAACGTTTGCGTGTGCCTTTTGACGTGGTCAGCCCCGATGTGGACGAAACGCCACTACCTAGCGAAGCCCCGCACGCCCTCGCCACCCGCTTGGCCTTGGCCAAAGCCAAAGCCGTAGCAGCCCTCCACCCCAACGCGGTGGTGATTGGCTCGGACCAAGTGGCCGACCTCAACGGCGAGCCGCTAGGCAAACCTGGCACACATGAACGTGCCGTTTTGCAACTGCAACGCATGCGCGGCCAAACCGTGGTGTTTCAAACCGCCGTGTCGGTGGTCTGCCTGGCCAGCCAGTTTGAACAAACCGAACTCGCTCAAATCAAGGTGCGCTTTCGCGACCTGAGTGACGCCGAAATTGATGCCTACCTACGAGCAGAAGAACCCTACGACTGCGCCGGCAGCGCCAAAAGCGAAGGCCTAGGCATTGCACTGCTCGAGGCCATCGACAACGACGACCCCACCGCCCTCATTGGGTTGCCCATGATTCGCACCGCACGCCTGCTGCGTGCGGCGGGCATTGACCTGCTGGGAGCGATGAAACCGTGAGCAACATACCCAACACAACAACGCAAAAAGGCACGCTCTACCTCGTGCCCACACCGCTGGACTTTGGCTGCGACACCCAAGCCCCTATTACCGATGTGCTGCCACAAGAAACTTTGCGCGTGGCAGCTGGCGTGACGCACTGGATTACCGAAAACGCCAAAAGCACTCGCGCATTTTTAAAGCGCGTTGACGCGCATGTGCCGCTGGCCAAAACCATTCAAGAAAACACCATCACCGAACTGCCCCGAGAGGTTCACAAAAAAGGCGACCACACGGGTGAATTTGATGCCAAGCCCTTGCTCAAAGCCGCCTTGGTGGGCCACGACGTGGGCTTAGTCAGCGAAGCAGGTATGCCAGCTGTTGCTGACCCAGGTTCATCGGTCGTGCGCGCCGCGCATGAGCTGGGCATTCGCGTGGTGCCAATGGTCGGCCCCGTGTCGCTGCTTCTGGCCTTAGCCGCCAGTGGCTTGAACGGCCAAAACTTTGCGTTCGTTGGCTACTTGCCGCAAGACGGCGCGGCTCGCACGCAGCGCTTGCGTGAGCTGGAAAGCCTCGCCACGAAACACAGCCAAACGCAAATGTTTATCGAGACACCCTACCGCAACCAAGTCCTGTGGGACGCGCTGGTGAATGGCCTGCAAGGCAACACCCGCTTAGCACGCGCCAGCGGTTTAACCATGAAAAGCATGCAGGTGCAATGCAAAACAGTACAGGCGTGGCGTAGTGCAGGCAAGTCTCAAATGTCAGGGGAACCCACGGTGTTTTTGATTGGCAAATAAAACTACGCTTCTTGATCAATCAAGATGAAGAAAGGCTCCTTTCGGAGCCATTCTCTTTGACACTGCCGCAGCGAACTTAGCAGCCCCAACATTCGTCTTATCAACGCACAGCAGGCATGGTTTGGAGTGCGTGAACCGCACCTTCACCAATGGCAGCACCAAAGCGCTTGGCCAGACGCTCGGCCACGTTTTCGTGGCGGGTGTAGTCGATGATGTCTTCGGCTTTCACAATTTCACGGGCCACGTAGTCAAGGTTACCCAAGCCATCGGCCAAGCCAAGGTCTACCGCTTGTTCGCCGCTCCAGAACAAGCCGCTGAACAACTCTGGGGTTTCTTTCAAGCGCTTGCCACGGCCTTCACGCACCACTTGGATGAACTGCTGATGAATTTGATCCAGCAAAGTTTGCGCATGGGCACGTTGGTTTTTGGTTTGCGGGCTGAACGGGTCTAAGAAGCCTTTGTTCACGCCAGCCGTCATCAAGCGGCGCTCCACGCCCAACTTGTCCATCAAACCGGTGAAGCCAAAACCGTCCATCAGTACGCCGATGCTGCCTACGATGCTGGCTTTGTCCACATAAATTTCGTCTGCGGCCACAGCGATGTAATACGCCGCTGAAGCGCAAGACTCCTCCACCACGGCATACACCGGTTTCTTGTGTTTTTCTTTCAAACGGCGAATTTCGTCATTGATGATGCCCGCTTGCACAGGGCTACCGCCGGGCGAGTTGATTTGCAACACAATGGCTTGCGAGCCTTCATCTTCAAATGCGGCTCTCAAAGCCGTCACCACCCACTCGGCGCTGGCATCAGCACCATCGGCAATCTCACCTTTGATGGCCACCACAGCTGTGTGCGGCTGGCTGGGGCTAGCCCCTCCCATGCCACCTTTGTGTGCACCCGTCCACAGCAACACGATGATCAAAGCCAACCACGCAAAGCGGAAAAAGATGCGCCAGCGGCGGCTGGCACGTTGCTCTGCAAGCGTGGCAAACGCCAAGCGCTCTAAGGTGTCGCGCTCCCACACAGTTTTGTGGCTGGGATTTTCGGGATTTGCATGATGTTCAGACATATCAGTAGCTTTTCACAAATTAATCTAGAAATTCGAAAGGTTTTAAGTTGTACGCAGTATGCCAGTGCACCACGCCATCCACCTCGGACAACTCAACTTTGACCAAGCCACCTCGGCACGGTCCACCAGCACATTCTCCCGTGTCGGGTGCGTACTCGGCCCCGTGTGTGGCACACAGCAACCAACGGCCTGAGGCGTCAAAGAACTGGTCCGGCTGAAAGTCCATCTCCATCGCCACATGGGTGCAACGGTTGAGGTAGGCGTAAGGCTGATCCTCAAAGCGAATGGCAAATGCGCGGCAGGTTTGGCCAGCGAACACCACATCAAAGGGAACAGCGCGGCCACCTTCGGCCAAGTCGGCGCTGTTGCACAAAGGAATGATTTGAACGTCTAAACCAGACATAAACATCAAGCGTGGGCCAATAACCAGTCGTGCAACTCCTTCACAGAGTGCGCGATGAATCGTGGATTCAAAGGTTCAAACTGACCATGATCATGCGCGCCGTAGCTCACACCCACACTGGCACAACCAGCGTTTACAGCCATCTGCAAGTCGTGTGTGGTGTCACCAATCATCAGGGTACGCTCGGGCTCCACGCCAAACTCGCGCATCAGCTCGTGCAGCATGCGCGGGTGGGGCTTGCCTTCGGTTTCGTCTGCTGTACGCGAACCATCAAAGACACCTTTGAGTTCACTGGTGTGCAAGGCTTCATCCAAACCCCGGCGGCTTTTGCCTGTGGCCACGGCCAACCAATGGTGGCGCTCCCGCAAAGCTGCCAACAGAGGTAACACACCTTCAAATAAGGCAATGTCGTTGACGTGCTTCGTGTAATGAAAACGGTAACGCTCACCTAGCAAAGGGTATTTATCTTGCGACACATCAGGCGCAGCATAAGCAAGCGCCTGCGAGAGCGCCATGCCAATCACATACGAAGCAGCCTCGTCAGTCGGCTTAGCCCCGCCCACGTCGACCACTGCAGCCTGAATGCACCGGGTGATGATTTGCGTAGAGTCAAACAGCGTGCCATCCCAATCGAAGGCAATCAAATCAAACTGGCGCGGGCGTGTGGTCATACGTCAAGGTGCGGTTGAATGATGGGCGGCTGAATGCCGTCCACAAAGTTTTTCAGCTCAGGCGGCAGCGGCGCTTGCAGGCTAACGGGGCGGTGACTTTGCGGGTGCTGAAACTTAAGCTGCCACGCGTGCAAGAACATGCGTTTGAGGCCCATCTTGTGCAGCAATTTGTTGTGCTCGAAGTCGCCGTATTTGTCGTCACCGGCAATCGGGTGGCCTTGGCTAGCCAAGTGCACCCGAATTTGATGGGTGCGACCGGTCTTGATGGTCACTTCCAGCAAGGTGTAGGGCCCCACGGTGCGCGCCACACGAACTAGCGTGATGGAGCGCATGCCACTGGGGTCATCTTTGTCCACTACTTTGACGCGGCGCTCGCCCTCGCCCACCCCAGTTTCCACGGTGTACTTGAACAAAGGTGAGTCAATCACCTTCTTGTTGGACGGCCATAGGCCCAACACCAAAGCCAAATAGGTTTTACCCGTTTCCCGGTCGCGGAACTGATCTTGCAAGTTTTTGAGGGCACTGCGCTTTTTGGCCACTAGCAACACGCCCGAGGTTTCGCGGTCCAAGCGGTGCACCAGCTCTAAGTTGGTCGAGGCTGGGCGGGCGCGGCGCAGTTGCTCAATCACGCCAAAGCTCACACCGCTGCCGCCATGCACGGCCACGCCTGCGGGCTTGTCGATGGCCATCATGGCCTCGTCTTCCATCAGGACAGGAAATTCACGGGCTGGGGCGGGGGCATCGGCCTTGGCCTGCACTTGGGCTGAGATACGTACAGGTGGCAAGCGCACCAAATCGCCGGCCTCCACCCGTTGATCGGCCGAGGCGCGCCCCTTGTTCACCCGCACTTCGCCGGAGCGAATGATGCGGTAGACGTGGGTTTTCGGCACACCCTTGAGGTGGCGCATGAGGAAGTTGTCTAAACGCTGACCAGCCGAGTCTTCGTCGACAGTCAGTGTTTTTACCGAGGGGGCGGGGGTTGGGGTCAAAGCCCCTATAATGTGATTCACCAGCGTTTTGCTCTAAGTGCTTGATTTAACACAGATTAGACCATGTACTGACGAACGCGGTAAGGTCGATGCCCCTTTTGTGCCCGAGACGCAGACCCAGTACCCAAGAGACTGAGTGGCACTCGCCCCAAAAGTTGAGCCGACGCTCAGAAAACACTGAAACGGAATACCCCAAGTTGTGGAGGCTCTTTTTGAAAAGCCTTCATGACGGATCACTGCGAGAAGTAAAAACGATGGTTGTGGCAATGTTGATGTTGATGGAACTCTGCACAGAGTGGCTCTTGCCACCGACTGTGTGCAGCGTTGCGCGTCACACCCTTGCCAGCTGGACCAGCCCTGTCTCCCCTGCACCGGCTCATCAAGCCACGCACTCGACAACAGGACAACCGCGACTTCTTGCCCTTATCCACGCGCCCACCCACCGTCCCCTGCGCTGATCTCACATTGATTAGCGTGGAGGCGACGGTCTCAGCGGCAATTCCCTTCGTTCTCTGACGTCCCTCAGGCATCGTTGGCCCGTCATGGGCCTGTGATGATTTGACACGTGAAGGAA
>CANFKQ010000129.1 GCA_947447405.1 Comamonadaceae bacterium
GTGCTGCGGCCAAGTGGCGCGCTTTGACATGGCCAAAGCCTTTGATTTGCTCAGGGATTCGTGCCATCTCCAACGCCACGGCATGGTTACTGGTCTTGAGTTGACCCAGCATGGTATCGACACTGCTTTGGTATTGCGCAATCAAAGCACGCTCCGTGCGACGTTCATGCGTGTAGCCAAACACATCCAAAGCGGTGCCACGCAAACACTTGAAATGCTTGAGCACTTTGAAGCCCATCAGCATGAGGGGTCCAAACTTTTGTTTTTGCAATTCGCCCTTCTCGTTGACCTTTGCAATGAGTGGCGGAGCCAAGTGGTAATTGACGGTGAAGTTGCCCTCAAACATGGCCTCAATTTTTTGCAAAAAGGCTTTGTCTGTGTGCAAACGCGCGACTTCGTACTCGTCTTTGTAGGCCATGAGTTTGAAGAGGTTACGGGCCACCGCTTCGGCGAGCGTGGTTTTATTCAACACGGCTTCAGCGGTTCGCACACGTTCTACCACCGCACGGTAAGAGTTGGCATAGGCTGCGCTTTGGTAGTCGGTGAGAAAAGCGACGCGCTTGTTGATGAGCGCATCCACACTTTCAGTTTTGTGGAACTGCACCACTTGGGCCGGTGCTAGCAAGGTCTGCACCTCAGCCCAATGCACAGCACAATGACGGCCCCATTCAAACGCGGCCTTGTTTTGTGCCACCGCCATGTCATTGAGTTCCATGGCTCGCATCAAAGCTTCATGCCCCAAAGGCACCCAGCCTTTTTGCCAAGCAAAGCCCAAGACCATGGGGTTCACAAAAATGCTGTCACCCAGCACTTGCGTGGCCACGCGGTCGGCATCAAACGCGCTCACACCTTCCGCGCCCACGGCGCGCACGATTTCAGCCACACATGCTTCACCGGGGTTTTCCCAGTTGGCGTTGCGCACAAAGGCTGCGGTGGGTGTGCTGTGCGCATTGAGCGCCACGTGCGTGCGACCGGCCCGCATGCGTTGCAAGGTTTCTTTGCCCGCCACCACGATGGGGTCACAGCCGATGACAAGGTCTGCCGCCGCAAGACCAACTCGCGTGGTGCGAATGTCGTCTGGGTGGTTGGCGATCAGCACATGGCTCCAAGTAGAGCCGCCTTTTTGCGCAAGGCCCGCCGCATCTTGCGTGACCACGCCTTTGCCTTCGATGTGTGCGGCCATGCCCAACAGCTGACCAATGGTGATGACGCCGGTACCCCCCACGCCCGCGACCACCATGCCCCACGCTTGTGTGGCGTCAGGCAATGTGGGTTCGGGCAAGGCAAATGCAGGCAGCGCGATACGCGACACACCTTTGGCTTTTTTCTTCAGCTGTCCACCTTCGACTGTCACGAAACTCGGGCAGAAACCTTTGACACAGCTGATGTCTTTGTTGCAGGTGCTTTGGTTGATGGTGCGCTTGCGGCCAAACTCGGTCTCGAGTGGTTCTACGCTCATGCAATTGCTTTGCACGCCGCAGTCACCACAGCCTTCGCACACCAAGTCGTTGATCAACACGCGCACGGCAGGATCCGTCATGGTGCCGCGTTTGCGACGGCGGCGTTTTTCGGTGGCGCAGGTTTGGTCGTAGATGATGACGGTGCAGCCTTTGATCTCGCGCATCTCGCGTTGAATACGGTCCAGCTCATCACGATGGAACACCGCCACGCCCTCGACCAAGCCAGCACCCTCATATTTTTCGGGCTCGTCTGTCACCACGGTGATGCGTTGTGCGCCTTCGGCTTTCATGCTTTGGGCGATTTGCAACACACTGTGGCCCTCGGGCCTTTCACCGACGCGTTGACCCCCCGTCATCGCAACAGCGTCGTTGTACAGCAGTTTGTAGGTGATGTTCACACCTGCCGCAATGCTTTGGCGAATCGCCAAAATGCCGCTGTGAAAGTAAGTGCCGTCGCCCAAGTTGGCAAAGATGTGCGGGTCATTCACAAACGGTTGCTGGCCCACCCAAGGCACCCCCTCGCCACCCATTTGCGTGAAACCATTCGTGTCACGGTCCATCCACAGCACCATGAAGTGACAGCCAATGCCGGCCATCGCACGCGAACCCTCGGGTACTTTGGTGGAGGTGTTGTGCGGGCAGCCCGAGCAGAACCAAGGCATGCGATCTGCCTTGAGCGTGACGGTTTGAATCTGCGTTTCTTTGGCGCTGATGATGGCCAGCTGCGCGTTGATGCGTGCGGTGGTGTCAGCATCTACACCCAGCTTGAGCACGCGCTGCGCAATGGCTTTTGCAATCAGTGCGGGGTTCAGATCGGCATTCGCGCGCAGCAAAGTATTGGCACTGGGGTTGGGCATGGACCACTCACCGCCACTGTGATCATCACCCACTTCGTTGAACTTACCCAGCACATTGGGGCGCACATCGGCACGCCAGTTGTACAGCTCTTCTTTGAGTTGGTACTCGATGACTTGACGTTTTTCTTCAATCACCAAAATCTCTTGCAAGCCCGTTGCAAACTCGCGCGTGAGTTGCGCATCCAGCGGCCAGACCACCGCCACTTTGTGCAAGCGGATGCCCAGACGGCGACACGTGGCATCGTCCAGTCCCAAGTCAAGCAAGGCCTGACGCGTGTCGTTGTAGGCCTTGCCACTGCTGATCAAACCCAAGCGATCGTTCGGACCTTCGATGACGTTGTAATTCAAACGGTTGGCGCGGACATAGGCAAGGGCCGCGTACCACTTGTAGTCAAACAAACGGGTTTCTTGCTCCAGCGCTGTGTCGGGCCAACGGATGTGCAAACCGCCCGAAGGCATTTCAAACTCTGGCGTGACGATGTTCACACGGTGCGGGTCAATCACGGCTGTGGAACTGGATTCCACGATCTCTTGAATCGTCTTCATGCCCGACCACACACCGCTGAAGCGGCTCATGGCGATGGCGTGTAAACCCAAATCTAAAATTTCTTGCACGTTGCTGGGGAAGAACACGGGCGTGCCACAGGCTTTAAAAATATGGTCACTTTGATGAACGGCAGTCGAGCTTTTGGCCACATGGTCGTCACCTGCCACAGCCAGCACGCCGCCCCAAGGCGTAGTCCCCGCCATGTTGGCGTGCTTGAACACATCGGAACAACGGTCCACACCCGGGCCTTTGCCGTACCAAATACCAAACACGCCATCAAACTTGTTGCTGCCCGGCGGTGCAAAGCCCAACTGCTGCGTGCCCCACAGCGCGGTCGCCGCTAACTCCTCATTCACCCCCGGTTGAAACACAATGTTTTGGGCTTCTAAGTAAGACTTGGCTTTCCATAAGGATTGGTCATACGTCCCTAAGGGTGAGCCACGATAGCCACTGATAAAGCCTGCCGTGTTCTTGCCTTGAAGGGCATCGCGTTGGCGTTGCAACATGGGCAGCTTGACCAGCGCTTGCACGCCGCTCATGAAGGCTCGGCCGACATCGAGGCTGTATTTGTCGTCCAGCGTCACGGTGTCGAGTGCGCGGCGGATGTGCTCGGGCAGGGGGGCGTTCATGGTTAGCTCCAGTCAATGGCGTGCTTTTCCAAAGTTTAGAGCGAGATCACGCACCACAGATACCTGAGCTGACACCTAAGGCTCATGGTCTTCCCGCAATCAGTGAATCACGGGCGAGGCTTTCATACCCAACGTGCTCGAGCTGGCCTGCTCCTCCGCCAAGCCCACACCCCACTGGGCAATGCCTTGTAGCTTGTCAAGCAACGCCAGCATCACATGCAGCACAGATGGTGTCATCTGCACCTGCACGGACTTACCCAATTCCAAATCGAACTTGAGGGTGACCACCTCACCCCGCTGGTTCAACAACAAGCCCGTGACCAACAAAGGCGTTTCACCCATAGGCTTTTCTTTGGCCGCTTGGAAGGTTTCTTGAAAATTGAGTTGTTGCGTCACAGACGCTTGTTGAAACGACTGCATGACTTGCGCCACCTGAGGTGGATGCACTTGCGCTAACGCCTGCACATTGAGCTGGTGCGCGCCCTCCAACAAACCTTTGAGCACATAGCGAGTGAGCCAAAAGTTGAACTCTTGGTCTTCACTGGTGTTAAAGCGAAACAAGACGCGGTCTTGCGCGCACACCCACTCGCCATTGAACTGTTTGATACTCATCGCATTACTTCGGCCACAACACCCACAGACGCAAGCCCTGTTTCATACGCCCTGCAAACTCACCCGCCTCAACTCCAGTGCCCGCAAAGTAATCTGCCCGCACCGCACCCACAATGGCGCTGCCCGTGTCTTGCGCAAACACCAGGCGTTGCAAATTGGCGTTCGGCCCTGCACTGGCCAGCCACACGGGCGTGCCATAAGGAATGGAATCTTTGTCGACCGCGATGGATCGACCCGAAGTGAGCGGCACGCCTTGTGCGCCACGGGGGCCAAGATCGGCATCAGCAGCGCTGCGCACTTCTTCGCGGAAAAACACATAACGCGGGTTGCTCCAAAACATCTCTTGCACCAACCGCGGGTTGCTTTGTTGAGCACTGACGATCCACGCTTTGATGCCTGGCCATGAGGCATCGCGAATCAATCCTCGGTCGAGTAGCCAACGGCCAACACTTTGATAGGGCTGCTCGTTCGAGCCTGCAAAGGCCAAGCGCACCACACGCGTGCTGCCATCGGGGGTGGCCATCCGCACGCGGCCTGAACCTTGAATGTGCAGCACCAAAGCATCCATCGGGTCCGCTAACCACGCCACTTCACGGCCGCGCAAAGCATCACGCGCTTGTGGGTGGGTGTCTATCTCTTGGCGACTGAACCATGGACGGCCTGCGCGGCGGGCCTCGGTCAACCCCTCGGGCGGCGCATACAAAGGTACCTCAAAACCTGGACGCGCTTGGGCCGAGGCGTCAAACATGGGCTCGTAATAACTGGTGAGCAAACCGTCCACCGCCCCATCGAGTGCCTCGACACGGTAGGGCTGCAAATGACTCATCATCCACAAACGACGGTCGTCATCGCTGCCCAGCATGAGTTGACGCACGTCTTTGCACAGCGGCGCAAACAAGGGACCAGGGCGCTCGCAGTTTTGCAGCCAGGCATTCCATGCGTCTTGCAGTGGGTCGTTTTGCCAGCCGGGTACATCGTTCCAAGAAGTGGCCACCCATCGACTACGGTAGCTTTGTTGGGGACTAGGGGTACCCGGAGTGCCTGCCAAACTACCGCTGGCACGCGGCGCGTCTGCTGCCACGCGTGGCGCAGGGGGAGAGCGGCCATAGTCGTTGACGGGTGCACGGTGTGGCGTGCTGCAAGCCGTCAAGCTTCCTACAATGCAGGCCAACATCAAACGCCACAGGATTTGTCTCATGCTGTTAATTTTGCTAGAAGCGTTAGGCGCAGGTTGCATTTTGGTGGTGATCGTATGGTGGACCATGTTTTCAGGCCGCGCAGAAACAGAGGCGGAGCACGCGGCAGCGCGACAAGAGGCAGAGAAGAGCGCTGATTAACTCACTCACCGCGCAGCAAGTTGGCCAACTCCACAGCTGACTTCACATCCATCTTGTCAAACACACGGGCGCGGTGCACCTCCACCGTGCGCACACTGATGTCCAGCTGGTCTGCAATGAGTTTGTTGGGCAAGCCCTCTACCACCAAGTGCATCACATCCCGTTCGCGTTCGGTGAGGTCTGCCAAGTTGTGTTTCAGGCTTTGCTTGGTGCGCAAGCTTTGCAACGTTTGCGCAGAGCGGGCCAAGGCTTGCTCAATGCGGTCCACCAGCGCATTGTCAGAGAACGGTTTTTCACAAAAATCAAATGCGCCGCGCTTGACAGAGTCCACGGCCGTCGGCACGTCGGCATGGCCTGTCAGAAAAATCACGGGCAACACATCCAGCAGTTGGCGTCCGATGAGTTGTTCAAACAAGGCCAAACCGCTCATGCCGGGCATGCGCACATCGAGTAACAAGCAACCCGGTTGGCTTGGCTGCCAAGGAAAACTGCTAGTGCTGAGAAATTCAGCAAAAGCATCGGCACTTTCAAACGATTGGCTAGGCAAGCGACGCGACCGCAATAGCCACGCCAGCGCTTCGCGCACGCCGGCATCGTCGTCAACAATAAATACCAA
>CANFKQ010000130.1 GCA_947447405.1 Comamonadaceae bacterium
AGCCCAGACCAGCCTTATCCGAACATCGAATACCACGTGCAACCGCTCAGCTTGGATGCTTTTGGTGAACCGCTGCACAGCTTCCCCGCCTTCACCGCCAGCGTGTGCAACTTGAACCCGACCAGCCGCGGCACAGTCAACATCACCAGCGCCAAGTTTGCAAATGCGCCCAAGATTTCGCCCAATTACCTCAGCACCGAAACAGACCGTCAAGTCGCAGCTGACTCACTGCGCGTCACACGCCGCATTGCCGCACAACCGGCACTTGCCAAGTACAAGCCTGAGGAATTCAAGCCGGGCGTTCAATACCAAACCGACGAAGATTTGGCACGCTTGGCGGGCGACATTGCCACGACCATCTTCCACCCTGTGGGCACCGCTCGCATGGGCCGCATCGACGATCCGCTGGCCGTGGTTGACCCCGAATTGCGCGTGCGCGATGGTCGCGGCGGCGTGGTGCGCGGCCTGCGCGTGGTGGACGCCAGCGTCATGCCCATCATCACCAGTGGCAACACCAACAGCCCCACCTTGATGATGGCCGAAAAGGCAGCCCAATGGCTGGCACACGATGCTGAACAAGCCTAAACGCACGAGCGCCATCGGGTGTAAGCCAGCAAGGGAAAATCCTAGGCAGGCTGAGCCCGAACGGCGCTTACAGTTATGGCACTCGAAACGGCGTACGCGCTGTATCACGAGGGTCTGAGGAGACAAACACAACAGACGCTACCTAAGGTAGCGTCACCCTGGAAAAGGCACCGGTCACCCCGGTGCCTTTTGCTTTTCTCTCTTGCTTTTTCTGCGCCTCAAATTCAGACCACAATTCCCGCATGGAACTTTTCTTCACCACCTTCGCGTCTGCTTTGGCCGGCTTTGTGGACTCCATCGTGGGCGGTGGCGGGCTCATTTTGTTGCCCGCGCTGTTTGCAGCCTACCCAGCCACGACGCCGGCCACACTGTTTGGCACCAACAAAAGCGCGTCGGTGTGGGGCACCGCTTTTGCCACTTGGCAATACAGCCGCCGCGTGCATGTGCGCTGGGCCACGCTGTGGCCTGCAGCGACTGTCACCATGCTGGCGGCATTCGCTGGCGCTTGGCTCGTCACGATGGTGTCGCCTGAGTTCTTACGCCGCTTGCTGCCCATTGTCTTGCTCGTGGTGTTGGTCTACACCCTCCTACGCAAAGACATGGGCCGCCACCACGCACCGCGTTTTCAGGGTCGCACCGAACTGCTGGCCACCAGCGCCATCGGATTGACGATCGGGTTTTACGACGGGTTTTTCGGCCCAGGTACAGGTAGTTTTTTTGTATTTTTGCTGGTGCGTTGGTTAGGCTACGACTTTCTCAATGCCTCGGTGGCAGCCAAGCTACTTAACCTTTCCAGCAACATCGCCGCACTCACCCTGTTCACCATGAAGGGCCATGTGTGGTGGCACATGGCTTTGCCATTGGCCATGGCTAACGTAGCCGGTAGCTTGTTGGGCACGCGCATGGCTTTGCAGCACGGTGCAGGTTTTGTGCGCGGCATGTTCATCGTGGTGGTGAGTGCGCTGATTTGCAAAACCAGCTACGACGCGTTTTTGCGCTAAACAAGCGCGTCGGCCAAACTTTAAATGCGTTAACGTGCGGCGCTTGCCGCAGGCTTTTGAGCAGCAGAGGTACCGGGGGCAGCCGCAGCCTTGCTTGCCGCTGAAGCCGACTTGACTGCCGCCGCCGCTGCTGACGCTGCTTTTTCAGCCGCCGAGGCCGCAACCACGGGCTCTTCCACTGCCAACTCCGCAGCCTTAGGTGGCCAAGGCACACTGGCCACGGCGCGCGGTTTGCCAATCGGGCGAGTCGCTTGACCCTTTTGCACGGCTTCAATGTCCTCTTGCGAGGGGTATTGACCCATGATGACAAAGTCAAATACGCGACGCGCAATGGGTGCTGCATTTTGCGCGCCAAAGCCTGCGTTCTCCACCACCATGGCCAAGGCCACTTTAGGGTCATCTGCAGGGGCAAAGGCCACAAACAGCGCATGGTCGCGCATGCGCTCATCAATGTTGGATGCGTTGTACTTTTCGTTTTGCTTCACCGTGTACACCTGCGCAGTGCCGGTCTTGCCTGCGCTCACATATTGCGCCCCCGCAAAGCTGGTAGCCGATGTGCCTTCGATGTTCACGCCGACCATGGCTTTTTTGATCACTTCCAAGTTCTCTGGCGAAAGGGGCAACTGGCCCACGGGCTCTTTGGCCACAGGCGTCGAGGCTTTGGTTTCCACATCCAACACTTCGCGCACCAGGTGCGGTCGCATCTTCAAACCGTTGTTGGCGACCGTCCCCATCGCATGTGCAATTTGCAACATGGTGAAGTTGTTATAGCCTTGGCCAATACCCAATGAAATAGTTTCACCCGAATACCAACGTTGCTGCTCTGGCTTTTTGTAGGTGGTGCGCTTCCACTCAGTGGAGGGCAACACACCACGCGACTCACCCAAGATGTCGATGCCCGTGATTTGGCCAAAACCCAAAGGCTTCATTTGTTCGTACATCAGATCAACGCCCATGTCACGTGCCAGCGTGTAGTAATAGGTATCGCAGGACTCGACAATGGATTTGTACATGTCCACCGAGCCATGGCCGCCTTCTTTGTCATCGCGGAAACGGTGGTTACCGAACATGAAAAAACCAGGGTCAGAAATGATGGTTTTCTCGGCTCGTTTGCCCGTTTGCAATGCGGCGAGCGCCATGAATGGCTTGTACGTCGAGCCAGGCGGATACGTGCCGCGCAAGGCGCGGTTGAGCAAAGGCTTGTCCATGGACTCATTGAGCGCAGCCCAATTTTCAGAGTCAATTCCGTCCACAAATAAGTTGGGGTCGAATGTGGGTTTGCTCACAAAAGCCAACACCTCACCGGTCTTGGGATCGAGCGCCACCAAAGCGCCACGACGCTTGCCATACAGATCCTCGACCAGCTTTTGTAGCTTGATATCAATGGACAAGACCACGCTGTTGCCAGGCACAGCTTGGCTGCTGTTGAGGCGACGCACAGCCCGACCGCCCGCCGAGGTTTCCATTTCTTGCACGCCGGTGGTGCCATGCAGCTGCGTTTCGTAGCTTTGCTCAACGCCGAGCTTGCCGATGTAGTCGGTCCCGCGGTAATTGCCCGCATCATCTGACTCTTCGATCTTGCCTTTTTCCGCTTGATTGATACGGCCGATGTAACCAATCACATGGCTGGCCAACTGGTTATATGGATAGTTGCGGAACAAGCGCGCACGAATCTCAACGCCCGGAAACCGATAACGCTGCGCCGCAAAACGCGCCACCTCTTCGTCAGTCAATCGATTGCGAATCGGCACGGATTCAAAACTCTTCGATTCACCCAATTGCTTTTTGAAACGGCGTTTGTCGCGCGCTTGAATGTCGATGACGCTCGACAACTGCTCAATCACTTCTTCAAGCGGCACGATCACTTTGGATGCTGTGATTTCCAAGGTGTAGGCCGAATAGTTTGTCGCCAACACAATGCCATTGCGATCCATGATGACACCACGGTTTGGCACGATGGGCACGATGGCTGTGCGGTTGTTTTCGGCTTGCGCGTTGAGCTCGTCATAGCGCACCACCTGCAAATAAAACAAGCGAATCGAGAGCAGGCCAAACAACACCAAGATCGCGCCCGTCACCACCACCATGCGCGACCTGAAGCGTCGCAGGTCGGACTCGATGTCGCGTATCACCCTCATAGCGGTCGGTTCAGGTCAGGGTTGGGTGCGCGGCGTTGAGGCGCCAATAGGAACACGCTCACCACAGGCCACAACACAGCCTCCAACAGCGGCGCTAAAAAGATGGTCCAACCAGGAAACAATGCGCCAGACATCATGCGCACCATCAATTCCAAAGCATGTGCGACCGCGAACATTGGCAACACTTGCATGGCCTGCGAAGGCACGGTAAACCACAACAAACGGCGGTGCACCAGGATAGCCATGAAGCCCAACGCGGTGTAGGTCAGCGCATGCTGACCGAGCAATGCGGACTGGTGCACATCGGTGGCCACCCCAAAAAAGAAAGCCACACCAATGCCCACCAAGCGCGGTTGATGCACACACCAGAACACGAGCACCAAGGCCAAGAAATCAGGCATCCATGCCGCATTACCCACGAGGCTGATGTTCACCACCATGTTGGCAAACAAGGCGGCAATCAAGGTGAACAAAACAAACAAAGGATTGGCTGGCAACAACAACTGTTGACCGCGCGGCATGATCATCGGCGCCCTCCTTTTTGCACAGCCACTGGCACCTGCTTTTCAATTTGGGGGCGCGGTGGCAATTGGTCGCTCAAAGGATCCAACACCATCACATGACGGGCGCCCTGCACACGCCCCACGGGCTCACACAAGATGCGCGCAAATGCGGTTTCAGCACGACGCTCGACTTTGGTGACCTTGCCCACCAACACGCCCGGCGGGTAAATGCCGTCCACACCACTGGTTGACAACATGTCGCCCACTTCAATGTCGGCGTTGGTCGCCATGAAGCGCAGCTCTAACAAGGGCGCACCACCCGACTCGCCATACGCCACACCGCGCGCGCCCGTTCGGGTGTTGAGCACAGGGATGGAGTGTTCGCGATCTGTCACCAAGGTCACCTCGCTGACCAAGGGCAACACGTGGGTGACTTGGCCCAAGATACCGTGCTCATCCATCACGGGCGAACTGGCTTTGATGCCGTCGGTCATGCCTTTGTTGATGATCAGCTTGCGGGTGTAGGGGTCGGCTGCGTCGTACAGCACCTCGGCCGCTTGGCCTTTGGTTTCCAAGCGCTTGCTCAAGTCCAACAACTCGCGCAGTTGCTTGTTTTCCAACGCCAGCTGTTCCACTTGCCCAGAACGACGTGCTTGGACCAGCAACTGCTCACGCGCATCACGCTCAGAGGCTTGCGCCACATCGCGGGCCTGCATGTAGTCGCCCGAATATTCAGCCAACGCTTGCGGGCGCATGGCCAACCACTGCACGGGATACAGCGCCACAGACAAAGTAGCACGCAAGGGCTGCGTCATGCCAAACCGGGCGTCGGCCACCATCAGCAGCACCGACAAGGCGCTGAAGAAAAGTAATTTGGAGACGGCAGACGGGCCTTGCTTAAAGAAGGCCGGGGGGGAGCTGTCTAGGGTGCCCAGTGGCACTTAATTATTCGCTCGTGAAGATGGAGCCCAAACGCTCCATACGCTCAAGGGCCAAACCGCAACCACGCACCACACAGGTGAGTGGGTCTTCGGCCACCAACACTGGCAAGCCAGTTTCTTCAGCCAACAAGCGGTCCAAGTCACGCAACAACGCGCCACCACCGGTGAGCATCATGCCGCGCTCGGCAATGTCTGCGCCCAATTCGGGAGGTGTTTGCTCGAGCGCGTTTTTCACGGCGGAGACGATGTTGTTCAGTGGATCTGTCAACGCTTCCAAAATTTCGTTCGACGAAATCGTGAAAGAACGTGGCACGCCTTCAGAGAGGTTGCGGCCCTTGACTTCCATTTCCTTGACTTCAGATCCAGGGAATGCAGAACCGATATTCTTCTTGATGGCTTCAGCGGTGGGCTCGCCGATCAACATGCCGTAGTTGCGACGGATGTAATTGATGATGGCTTCGTCAAACTTATCGCCACCCACGCGCACGCTGCCTTTGTAGACCATGCCGCCCAAGGAGATGACGCCCACTTCGGTGGTACCACCGCCAATGTCGACCACCATGGATCCGGACGCTTCAGACACAGGCAAACCTGCGCCGATGGCCGCTGCCATGGGTTCTTCAATGAGGTACACCTCTGAGGCGCCAGCGCCCAAAGCAGATTCGCGAATGGCGCGACGCTCGACTTGGGTTGAGCCGCAAGGCACGCAAATGATGATGCGTGGGCTGGGCTTCAACACCGAGCGTGGGTGCACCATCTTGATGAACTGTTTGAGCATTTGCTCGGTCACGGTGAAGTCGGCGATCACGCCGTCTTTCATCGGACGAATGGCTTCGATGTTGCCGGGCA
>CANFKQ010000131.1 GCA_947447405.1 Comamonadaceae bacterium
GACCAAAGACGGCCGTCAGTTGCTAGGCCACGCGTTGACCGAGACTGAAAAGTTTCAGCTCTTCACGCCCGCCAACGGCTTTGCACCCAATGCCAACTACAGCGATGCCTATCTGAACCAATCGGGCAGCAAGGCTTACCGCGGCATTGACATGTTCTATGGCGCCAAAGCCACCGTGTTGTATGGCCAAAACTTTGACCAATACGGTGCTGCCGGTGCGTCTATTCCGTTGCCTGCATCGATGGACACCGCCCGCATCTCTTCAGCAGATTTCAACATCGCAGCCAACGCACTCACCCTCAATGGTGTGTCGTTGCCTCAGTTTGAGGGTGCAACCACCTCTGCCATCACCATTGCCGATGTCAAGGTGGGTACGACGGCGACCCCGTTCACATTCCAAGCCTTGGTGGCAGGGCAGGTGGTCAACGCCACAGTGCCCAGCACCGCCACTGGCAATTTGACAGACCTCGCCACCGCGCTCAACACCAGCTTGCAGTCGCGCGGTTTGTTTGCTGTGACCATCAACAATGGCGCCGACTTGCGTATCACCGACTCCAAAGGACGCGACGTCAGTGGCGTTTCTTTGAAGCCCACCTCAACGCTTGCAGGGGCGTCCGTGGGCGACATCAACGTCAGCTCAGCCTCGGTCCAAGTGGCCGACTGGATCAACGGCACCTCCGAGGCTATGGTGGTCAACCCACAGTTCGGCGCTGGCGCCAACCCTGGCTTCTCGCAATTTCAAGCCACAGTCGGCGGCGTGCATTTCAATTTGGATGTCCACACCTCGACCAACTTGGCCACTTTGGCCAGCGACTTGCAACAAGCCTTCCGCACCCAAGACAAGAGCGCTGCTATCTCTGTGGTGGTGGACGGTACCAACCTTAAAGTCACCGATGCACGTGGTCGTGCCTTCAAAGATTTTTCTTTGAACCCCGCCGACAGCACCTCGTTGGCCACAGGGGGTAAGGTGACGATCACCAACAGCAACCTGTCGCAAACCCATGTGCGCGCTGAAGTGTTTGCTGAGGTGCGTGTGCCCGTGGCGCAGTTGAATTTGTCCAAAGCCTTGAAGATCAACGGCCAATCCATCACGGGCTTCAAAACGCCCAATGAGTTGGTCGATCGCATCAACGCTTCCAGTGCTGGCGTCAAGGCCAGCATTGAGGCCAACGGTGAGTTGGTCATCTCGGATCCCTTGGGTAGCCCTATCACCATCGATGCCACCACCGATGGCAATGCCTTGGATATTCAACCCACGACGTATGGTGGCCAAGTGCGCATGGTGCAAGTGTTGCGCGACATGCGGGTGCCCGCCACCGATGTGGATCTGAAGAAACCACTTCAAATCAATGGCGTCAACTTGAACCAAAGCGCTTACGACTTACCTGCGTCTTCTTCTCAAAGTTACGCAGTTGATTTCGGATCTCCGGTCCAATCTGTATCGGCCACAACTCCTCAAGCTTTAGCGGATGCGTTGAACAGCAATACAGATTTCGCGGCTGGCTTCAAAGCCTCCGTCAGTGGCGTGCGTTTGGTCATTTCACCTTTGAGTGCAGACCTCTCAGACGCTGACATTGCCAACCGTTTCACCGTCAAGTCCAGCGGCGATGCCTTGGTACCTCAAGGCACGCTCAAAAAACTGTCTGATTTGGTCGACCGCATCACCGCCAGCAGCGATGCCACTGGTGTGGTGGCGGCTTTGGACATCAACGGCGACTTGCAACTCAGCACCACCGACGAAAAAGGCACAGGCCCCATTTCAATCGGCCCTGGCAAAGATGCGACGGGTCACTTTGCGCCGAATGCATTGGGTTTAGAGCCCGCAGATTTTGACGTCACTGCGCGACTCAAACGCATGCAGCTAGACCCCGACTTCAATCCAGACATCCGTATGTCTTTTGGTTCGGCGGGTGACCCCTCAGATTTGTCCAAAATCGGTCTGCGCACCGGTGCCTATGTGCAAAACGGTTGCCCCGATGACTTGCTCTTGTTTGTCACCGGCAAAGGTGCGGCCAACGTCGCGGTTGGCTTTGATGGTCAGCCCGACAACGTGCGCGACAGCTTGCGCGGCCAGTCTCTGAGTGTCAAGTTCACGGCGGCTGATCGCTACAGCATCATCGACACCAAAACAGGCACCGAGTTGGCCGATCGACACTACGACCCCAGCGTGCTGGAGCCTGTGATTGATTTTGAAGGTCTGCAAATCAAACTCAGCCATGCACCCTCTGTGGGCGACAGCTACAAGATTGACGGTAACTACGACGGCTTGGGCAACAACGTCAACATGCTCGACATGGTGGACCTTAATAAAAAACCGGTCACCAATGGCAAAACCATTGCCAACACCTACATCGACCAAATCAACAGCGTGGGTAATTTGGCCCAGCAAGCCACCATCACACAACAAGCGTTGACGGTGGTCAATGACCAAGCGGTTGCCGCGCGCGACAAAGTGTCGGGCGTGAACTTAGACGAAGAAGCTGCTTCCTTGATTCGTTATCAGCAAGCCTACCAAGCGTGTGCCAAGGTGATGCAGACATCGGGTCAGCTGTTTGATGCCATTATTCAAATTCGGTGAACGAGGTAAAACAACATGAAAATTTCAACCAGCCTCTATTTCAGTAACGCCACCACGCAGCTGTCTAACGTTCAAGGCGAGCTGTCTAAAACGCAAGAGCAGCTCTCAGTCGGTAAGCAAATTGTCAAACCCAGCGATGCGCCTGATAAGGCCGCTTTGGTGACGCGCCTAGAGTCCGAGTTGAGCCGTCAAACTGGCTACCAAGACACCTTGAAGGCCGTCAACATCCGTTTGACGGCTGAAGAAACCTCACTCAAGAACACCAGTGATGTGATGTATCGCATCAAAGAGTTGGCCGTTCAAGCTGCCAACGACACCTTGAGCCCGCAAGACCGACAAAGCGTGGCCTTAGAGCTGAGCAATTTGAAAGACCAAGTGCTGAGCTTGGCCAACAGCCAAGACACCAACGGCAACTATTTGTTTTCTGGCAGCCGCACCGGTGTGCCGGCCTTCAGCAAAGATGCTTCAGGCCGCGTGCTTTACCAAGGCGACCAAGCCCGCATGAAAGTCAACGTGGGCGACAGCCGTCGCATGAACCTCAACATGCCGGGCTCCGATGCCTTCACCCGTGTGGTGCGTGATGATGGCCAAGGCGGCAAAGTGGGCGTTGATTTTTTTCAGTCCTTAGATGATTTAGTCACTGCCGTGAAAGCAGGTGACCATCCAAACATGCAACGCGGCATTGCAGAAATTGACACTTTACAAAACGGCATCAGCCAAGGCTTAGGCCAAGTGGGCTCAGATCTGACGGTAGTTGACATGCAAAACACGGTGCTCGACCAAGTGGTGCTGCAGCTCAAAACCACGCGCTCCGATGTGGAAGATTTGGACTACACCTCGGCCATCACCAAAATGAACAAAGACCAGTTGGCTTTGGAGGCGGCGCAAAGTAGCTTTGCCAAGATTTCTCAGTTGAGTTTGTTCAAATTTTTGAATTAAAGCGCTAAAGCTTTCGGGCCCCACGTCGATTGATATTTCGGAAAATTAAAAATGGCAACCACTGCACTCAGCTCATCAACTGCCTCTGCGCTTGCTAGCTCAGCAAGCACTTCTGCGGCAACAGCAGCAACCAACAGTGCAAATGCACAAAAATTAATCACATCGCTGGGCGCTGGCTCCGGTGTGGACGTGGCTTCACTTGCTCAAAATTTGGTAGATGCAGAACGGCTGCCTCAACAAAATGCAATCAACACCAAAATAACCAAGAACGAAGCGCGAATTTCCGGCTATGCAGCATTATCTTTTGTGTTGAATAACGTTAAAACCGCATTGACTGATTTGAAAGATCAGAGCAGTTTTAATGCTGTTTCTGTTACCAACTCTAATTCTTCTGCGTTTAGCATCGTTACAAATGCCTCTGCTGCCGAAGGCAGCCACAGTGTAGAAGTGGTGCAAGTTGCTAAGGCTCAACGAGATGTGAGCAATGGACTCAGTGATCCAGCGATGCATTTGAATGGCAATGCAGCCATGTCACTGTCATTCAGCATGGGGCCAACTTCAGCTATCACGCCGACCAAGCTTAATACGCCCACTGTTTTACCCACCAATGAATCGAGTGTGGTGACATTTCAGGGCTTGTTGACAGGTGAGTCTGTCACTGTTGCAGGTCTGACTTTCATCGCTTCTGAAGATACAACTGCCGCTGATGTTGCTGCGGCCTTTGCTGGTCTCTCTGAAGATCCGAACAACACACCAGCCTCCCCATCGAATGGCGTTTTCGTTGGCAACTTGGCGGGATTCAATGCAAGTGCCACGGCTTCAAATGGCGCATTAACCTTCAGTTCAACGACAACAGGCACTAACGTTGCTGATATTGATTTGTCGACGGATGCTGCCCTTGCACCGACTGCGGTGACGACGCAAGGCAACCCCATTAGTCTGGGATCCTCTGCGATTACTTTTAAAGATTTGACAGCAGGGCAGTCTGTGACCGTGGCGGGGTTAACGTTCACTGCATCAGCTGCAACCACTGCTGCACAAGTGGCGTCTGCCTTTTCTGGTTTGAGTGCCAGCAATGCGACGCCATCTAATCCATCAACGGGAACCTTCTCTGGTTCTTTGACCGGTTTCAATGCTGAAGCAAGCCAAGGTAGTGCTAGCTTGCGATTCACGGTGGCGTCAGCACTGACAGATGTCAACACTATGAGTGTTTCAGCTGCTACTGCCAACATCCAATTAGCCGCAGGTAAAGATACCCCGCAAGATATTGTGGATGCCATCAATGCATCATCGTCTGGGATCACTGCGCAATTGGTAAATACGGGTGATGGTTCGAGCAGCCCATATCAACTCATGCTGACTGGACCATTGGGTTCTTCAGGGGCTTTCAATCTAAATACCAGTTATGGCTCGGGTACTGGATCGCCTGGACTTACTTTTTCTGGTACCAATCAAGCGAGACAAACCGCAGCAGATGCGATTGTCAAAGTTGATGGTGTGGCTTACACCCGATCTACCAATGCTTTGTCTGACGTCGTCACTGGTTTAACGATCAACATCAAGGCTCCTACACCTATATCCACGCCCGCTAACGTTGACTTAACACGTGATACCAGTGCCATCAAAACGAAAATTCAGGCGCTCGTCACAGCCTACAACGATGCCATCACAATTTTCAAAGATGTCTCTGACCCCAAGTCCACGCTAGATACATACGGTAAAACGTTGTTGGGTGATTCAACTGCGCGTACTTTGAAAGCACAGCTGCGCAGCATGATTGTTAGCCCATCTTCTACCCCAGGAAAATCTATTGATTCTCTGGCACAAATGGGTTTAAGCATTGATCAAACAGGCGTCATGACCTTGGATGCCACCAAGCTCGACTCAGTGCTGGCCAGTAATTACACGGATGTGGTTAAAGCGTTCACGGGCAATCAAAACGGGGTGAGTGCCTACACGGTCACATCTGCTGGAATTGCCGGCGATGCATTTAAAAAGCTCAGCTCAATATTGAGCAAGACCGGTCCGTTGTTGAGCCAAAGTGAATCTGCGACCACGCAAAATACGAAGTACCAAGCCGACTTGACCAAATTGCAGACCCGCATGGATGCTTTGTTGTTGCGCTACAAGAAGCAGTTCTCATCCATGGATAGTTTGGTGGGCAGCATTAACTCTCAGAAAACCAGTTTGAAGTCCACCTTCGACGGCATGATGGCGAGTCTGACGGGTAAGAGTGGTTAATATTTAATATTTAATAGTTAATAGCGGTGCTTGAAAAGCTTTATTTCAATTATTTTCAATCTCACCGCTAAAGTTTTCCTCCTTTCTGTCGATCAGCGTATACACGTTGTTCTTGCCGCCTTTGGCAAGCTGAAAGGATGGTTGATATGTTCACAGAAATTTCTGGCAAAGCACAGGCTGTAATTA
>CANFKQ010000132.1 GCA_947447405.1 Comamonadaceae bacterium
AGGCCATGACGCTCAATGTTGATGTGGGCCACAGCCAAAGCGTCTTTGGACAAGTCCAAGCCTTGCACTGTGATGTCTGGGAAAGCCAAGGCCGCCAAGATGCCAAGGCTGCCGTTGCCCGTGCACAGGTCGAGCACGCGCGTGGTGTTGGGGTCAAGCCAAGGGTCAATGCTGCCTTCGGCCAACACTTCGGCAATGAGTGAGCGCGGCACGATGGCGCGCTCGTCGATGTAGAACGACACACCTTGCAACCACGCTTCTTGTGTGAGGTAGGCCGCAGGTTTGCGGCTGGCAATGCGGTGGGCGATGAAGGCTTGCACGCTGGCCACTTGGGTGGCGGGTAGTTCGATGTTGTGCACCTCGTCTGACACATCAGTGTCGAGGGGTAAACCCAGCTTCCACAGCACCAGCCATGCGGCTTCATCGGGGGCGTTGGTCGTCCCATGGCCGAAGCTCAAGTTGCCTGCGGTGTGGGCAGCATCAAGCTGCTGCGCGCTCTGTGCAATGAGCGCGCTGAGTGTCATAGATGGGTTCATTGTGCGGACGTGTTGGCCTGTGAGGCCAAGCCGTGCAGCTGTTCCAGCACACGGCGATAAATGTTTTTCAGGGGATCCAAATCAGCCACAGCCACAAACTCGTTGATTTTGTGGATGGTGGCATTGGGGGGCCCGAGCTCAATCACTTGAGGACAGACTTGCGCGATGAAGCGCCCATCGCTGGTGCCACCGGTAGTAGACAGCTCAGTGTCAATGCCTGTTTCGTCACGGATGGCGCTTTGTACGGCACCGACTAAATCACCGGGTGTGGTGAGGAAGGGCAAACCGCCAATGGTCCATTTGAGATCGAAATCTAAATTGTGTTTTTGCAGCACTGCTATCAAGCGCTGTTGCAATTGCTCAGGCGTGGATTCGGTGCAAAAGCGGAAGTTAAAGTCCACCACGCATTCGCCCGGAATGACGTTGCTCGCGCCTGTGCCAGCGTGAATGTTGCTCACTTGCCAGCTGGTGGGTGGGAAGAAGTCGTTGCCTTTGTCCCATTCAATCGCCACCAACTCTGCCAATGCGGGGCTGAGCAAATGGATGGGGTTTTTGGCGAGTTGCGGGTAGGCGATGTGACCTTGCACGCCTTTGACGGTGAGCTTGCCGCTCATCGTGCCGCGTCGGCCGTTTTTGATCATGTCGCCGGTTCGCTCGACAGACGTGGGCTCACCCACGATGCACCAGTTGAGCTTTTCGCCGCGGGCCTTCAAGGCTTCGCACACTTTGACGGTGCCGTCGATTGCAGGACCTTCTTCGTCGCTGGTGAGCAAGAAGGCGATGTTGATGTTGGCATCAGCTTGAGCAGCAGCAAACTCTTCACACGCCACCACCATCGCGGCCAAAGACGCTTTCATGTCGCTGGCACCTCGGCCAAACAATTTGCCGTCCCGATGGGTGGGAGTGAAGGGGTCGCTGGTCCATTGATCCATAGGGCCGGTGGGCACCACGTCGGTGTGTCCTGCGAACACCAGTGTTTTTGCGTGGGCGTGTGTGCTGCGTTTGACAGCCCACAGATTACTCACGCGAAACGTGTCTGGCCCGCTGTCGATGCGCTCACACTCAAAACCGATGGGCGCAAGCCGTGCAGTGATGATGTCCAAACAGCCCGCGTCCTCAGGGGTGACCGAAGGGCGCGAGATGAGTTGCTCTGTGAGCTGGAGGGTGTGAGACATCGAAGAGGGCTTTGAAACGAATTAATCGCGCAACAAGTCGTTGATGCTGGTCTTCGAGCGGGTTTGTGCATCCACGCGTTTGACCACGATGGCAGCGTACATGCTGTAAGTTGCGCCGTTGGCTGCGACTTTAGGAATGTTGCCGCTGACCACCACAGAGCCAGAGGCGACGCGACCGTAGGTGATTTCACCCGTGGCGCGGTCGAAGATAGGTGTCGATTGACCGATGAACACGCCCATGCCGAGCACTGAGTTTTCTTCGATGATGACGCCTTCCACGACTTCAGAGCGTGCGCCGATGAAGCAGTTGTCTTCAATGATGGTGGGGTTGGCTTGCAAGGGCTCTAACACGCCGCCAATGCCCACGCCGCCAGACAAGTGCACGTTCTTGCCGATTTGTGCGCATGAACCCACGGTGGCCCACGTGTCAACCATGGTGCCGCTGTCCACATAAGCACCGATGTTCACGTAGGAGGGCATCAAAATCGCACCTGCAGCAACGAAGCTGCCGCGACGGGCCACAGCTGGGGGCACCACGCGCACACCAGCGGCTTTGAGTTCGTCTTCGGTCATGTGGCCAAACTTGGTGTCCACTTTGTCGTAGAAGGCCAAGTCGCCAGATTTCATGAGGCGGTTGTCTTTCAAACGGAAGGACAACAACACTGCCTTTTTGAGCCATTGGTGAACGGTCCATTGGCCCACGCCTTCACGGGTGGCGACGCGTAAGCGGCCAGCGTTCAATTCGGCAATCACGTGGTCCACGGCATCGCGCACTTCGTGTGTGGCGTTGTCCGCACTGATGTTGGCGCGGTTGTCCCAAGCGTTGTCGATGACGTGTTGGAGTTGGTGTTGAGTCATGGTTGTCTTCTCTACGTTGAAATTAAGAAAGGAATTAGGAATGGGTGTTTTGGATGAACGCCACGAGTCGTTGCGCGGCTTCTAAGCACTCGGCCGTTTCGGCCACCAAGGCCATGCGAATCCGACCGGCGCCGGGATTGAAACCCTTGGCATCGCCAATACCGTGACCTTCACGAGCAAGGTAACTGCCCGGCAACACCGTCACATTGTATTGAGCCAGCAAGTCGCGGGCGAACGCCACGTCGTCGCCACCGGGAACCGCAGCCCACAGATAAAAACCAGCGTCGGGTAAGCGCACATCCATCACTGCTGCGAGTAGGGGGGTGACGGCCGCAAACTTTTGGCGGTACTGCTCGCGGTTGGCCACCACATGGGCTTCGTCGTCCCACGCGGCAATGCTGGCCGCTTGCACCATGCCGCTCATGGCTGAGCCGTGGTAGGTGCGATACAGCAAGAACTGCTTCAGGATGTTGGCGTCGCCCGCCACAAAACCGCTGCGCATGCCCGGCACATTGCTGCGCTTAGACAAGCTGGTGAAGGCCACCAGGTTCTTAAAGTCGGTGCGGCCCAGTTGGGTAGCGGCTTCTAGGCCACCCAAAGGCGCTTCTTCGCGAAAATAGATTTCGCTGTAGCACTCGTCACTGGCAATCACAAAACCATATTTGTCGCTCAAAGCAAATAGCTTTTCCCAGTCGCTCAGGGGCATCACAGAGCCCGTGGGGTTGCCCGGAGAGCAGACAAACAGCAGCTGCGTCTTGGCCCACACATCGGCTGGCACGCTGTCCCAGTTGACGTTGAAGTTCAACGCGGGGTCGCTGGGTGCGTAATAGGTTTTCGCACCCGCCAGCAAGGCGGCGCCTTCGTAGATTTGATAGAACGGGTTGGGGCAGACGACCACTGCTTCACGCGTGGGGTCAATCACCGTTTGTGCAAAGGCAAACAAGGCCTCGCGGGAGCCGTTGACGGGCAGCACTTGGGTCGCAGCGTCTAGCTTCAAACCATAGCGGCGCTGCATCCAGTTCACACAAGACTCGCGCAACGCAGGCAAACCCGCGGTGGCGGGATAGGCCGCCAACTGAGCGGTGGCTTTGGCCAAAGCATCGAGCACCAACTGTGGCGTGGCGTGGCGTGGCTCGCCAATGCCAAGGCTGATGGGCGCGTAAGCGGGGTTGGGTGTGACGGTGGCGAAAAGTTGCTTCAGCCGCTCAAAAGGATAGGGCTGCAGACTCGAAAGAAGGGGATTCATGGCTGCTATTATCCCCGCGCTCTGTGATCAACCTGAATACTATGTCTATATCTTCCTTGCTTGACCTGACCCGTGCCAAAGAATTTGCATTCGAGGCCGACCAACTGCGCAAGTTGGTGGTGACGTTTGAGCAGAGTTTGGTTCAGGAAATGGCGGTTATTCAAGCAGGTTTAGCGTCTGGTGAGGCTTTGAAGGTCGAACACGCCTTGCACGCCTTAAAGGGCTTCCTGCCTTTGTTCGCCACTGAGTCTTTGGCACAAGCCATGACCGAGCTGTACCAAACCAGCCGCGAGAAGCCGTTGGAGGTCACAGGCCCCATCTTTACTGCATTAGTTCCTAGTTTGAAAGCCTTGCTGGTTGAGGTTCACGCGTGCCTCAGCGCTTTATGATTCAGGCTGTGTGTAGAGAGGCTTTTCAGTGCGTCTGAATTCAATCAAGTTATCGGGTTTCAAGTCATTTGCGGAACCCACCAATTTTTTATTGCCCGGCCAATTGGTCGGCGTGGTAGGCCCCAACGGGTGCGGCAAATCCAACATCATGGATGCCGTGCGCTGGGTGCTGGGCGAGTCCAAAGCGTCCGAGCTGCGTGGCGAGTCCATGCAAGACGTGATTTTCAATGGCACCACCACGCGCAAAGCGGCCAGCCGCTCCAGCGTGGAATTGGTGTTTGACAACGCCGACCACCGTGCCGGCGGCCAGTGGAGCCAGTTTCCAGAAATCGCGGTCAAGCGTGTGCTGACGCGTGATGGGGGTTCGAGCTACTACATCAACAACCAACCTGTGCGTCGCCGTGACGTGCAAGACGTGTTCTTGGGGACAGGCCTCGGGCCACGCGCCTACGCCATCATTGGCCAAGGCACGATCAGCCGCATCATTGAATCCAAGCCCGAAGAACTGCGTTTGTTCTTGGAAGAGGCGGCCGGTGTTTCTAAGTACAAAGAGCGCCGCCGCGAAACCGAAAACCGTCTGAGTGACACCCGCGAGAATTTGACCCGTGTGGAAGACATCTTGCGCGAGCTGAATGCCAACCTTGAAAAGTTGGAAAAGCAAGCCGAGGTGGCCCAGCGCTACCACGCACTCAACGCCGATGTGACCTTGAAGCAGCACCAGTTGTGGTTCTTGCGTCGTGCCGAAGCCGAAGCCGACCAAGTGGGCATCAAAACCCAAGCGGACAAAGCCGTGAACGACCTTGAGTCGCGCATTGCCGACTTGCGCCACATCGAAGCTGACCTGGAGACTGTGCGTCAAGCCCACTATGCAGCGGGCGACCAGGTCAACCAGGCACAAGGCGCGTTGTATGAAGCCAGCGCCGAAGTGGGACGTTTAGAAGCCGAGATTCGCTTTGTGGTGGAAGGCCGCCAACGCGCTGAAGCCCGCCTGATTCAAATCAAAGAGCAAACCGCGCATTGGGCGTCACAGTCCGAAACAGCGCAGCAAGAGATTGAAAACTTGGCCTCCATGGCCATGGACAGCGAAGAAAAAGCCATCATGCTCGCCGCGCAAGTGGAAGAGCAAGCCATGCAACTGCCGGAGTTGGAAGAAGCCTTGCGCGTCGCCCAACAACGCAGCAACGAGCAACGCTCCAGCGTGGCCCAAGTGCAGCAGCAAATTCAAGTATTGGCCGCTGACCAGCGCAACATCGAAGAACAAAGCCGCAACCTCAACGCACGCCAAGAGCGCTTGAGCGCTGACAAAAACGCCTTGGCCGCACCTGATGACGTGCGTCTGAACAACCTCAAAGAGCAGCTGCAAGAAGCGCAAGCCCACGCCGAAGTGACTGCGGCGCAGCTGGAAGAGTTACAAGCCCATGTGCCCGTGCTCGATGAAGCACGCCGCACGGCACAACAAGCTGTCAATGCCGAACAAAGCAAGCAAGCTGATTTGTCAGCCCGTTTGGAAGCGCTCAAAGCCTTGCAAGAAAAAGTGCAGACCGACGACAAGCTCAAGCCTTGGCTCGCCAAGCACGGTTTGGATGGTTTGCAAGCCTTGTGGAGCCGCATCCACATTGAAGCGGGCTGGGAACATGCACTAGAGTCGGCTTTGCGCGAACGCATGGCCTCGCTAGAAGTGTCTCGTTTGGA
>CANFKQ010000133.1 GCA_947447405.1 Comamonadaceae bacterium
TAAGCGCCATGCCTGCGGTGTTCCCCAACATTAAGTTGATCAGGCCGTTGGGGGTTTGCCAGCAAAGACAGAAATTATAGCGACTAAACCGCCGGTTTTAGCTGCGCGCCCAATGCTTTTGCGCACGCATGCCCACTGGCCCACGCCCATTGGAAGTTGTAGCCGCCCAGCCAGCCCGTGATGTCCACCACTTCGCCAATGAAATACAGGCCCGACTGTTTGGATTCCATGGTTTGCTGGGATAAGTCGCGCGTATCCACGCCGCCCACCGTGACTTCGGCTTTTTTGTAGCCCTCAGTGCCCGCAGGCGTGAGAGGCCACGCGTTCAGACGCTCCGCTAAGAGGTTCAGGGCTTTGTCGCTGGCTTCAATCACGGGCCGCTGCCAAGCGAGGTCTTGACCGGCCCAGGTGTCGGCCAAGCGCGAGGGAACCCAAGCGTTGAGCTCGTTGGCAATGAGTTTTTTAGAGTGCTGCTTGGCGGCCATCAGCGCGCCTTGTAGGTCTACCTCGGGGGCGAGGTTGATGCGTAAGTCAGTGCCCGCCTGCCAATAGCTAGAGATTTGCAGCACGCCCGGGCCCGACAAGCCGCGGTGGGTGAAGAGCAAATCTTCGTCAAAGCTTTGCCGTGTTTTCTTCGTCCCCGTTTCGATACGCACGGGCAAGGAGAGGCCGGATAGCTGGGCGTAGGGTGCCCACGCTTTGTCGTCAAACGTGAGCGGCACAAGGCCTGGTCGCGGTTCGACCACCCGCAGGTTGAATTGCTTGGCCAGTCGATAGCCAATGTCGGTCGCGCCAATTTTTGGGATGGACAAACCTCCCGTCGCCACGACCACAGCCGCCGCGTGCACGGTACCTTGACCCGTGTCGACCTCGTAGCGTTGTGCCTCAGGTGCAGCATCTGAGAAGCGAATGGCTTTCAGGCTGCATGGCTGCCAACGCGTGACGCTGCCACCATTGGCTGACCCGGTGCATTCGGCCAAGAGCATTTGAATCAGGTCTTCGGCGGATCGGTCGAAAAACAGCTGACCTTTGTGCTTTTCGTGAAACGGAATGCCGTGCTTTTGTATGAGTGCCACAAAGTCTTGCGGTGTGAAGCGCGACAAGGCGCTGCGGCAAAACTGCGGGTTGTCGCCTAAAAAGTGTTTGTGTGGGGCGCGCACATCGAGCTCGCGGTTGGTGAAGTTGCTGCGGCCACCGCCTGAGATGCGAATTTTTTCGGCAACTTTTTCGCTGTGGTCCAGCACCAGCACTTGCAAACCTTGTTGCGCGGCCACGCCTGCGCAAAACAAACCGGCGGCACCGGCGCCCACAATCACAACGTCAAAAGTTTTCATGGGACGAGTTTAGTGGTGCTGCGCTTTGGCGCTGAGCACTTAGCCTGCAAAGACTTGTAATTCAGCGCCGCTTTGCACGGCCAGCATGCCTTTGAACACATCACCAATCACGATGACCGATGGGCTGGCCAATTCTTCACGCACGATGGTGTCGTGCAGCTGTTGCAGCTCGCACACCACATGGCGCTGTGTGGGCAGGCTGACTTGATGAATCACTGCCACAGGGGTATCAGCGCGCATGCTTTGCAGCAGCGCGTTTTGCAGGTGCGCGGCACCGCTCACGCCCATATAAATCACAAGCGTGAGCTTGGCTTGCTGAGCAGTTTGGCCAAGTGCCACCCAGTCCACGCTGTCAGCCGCGCTTTGCTTGGCGTGTCCGGTGATGAACACCACGCCATGTGCGTGTTCGCGGTGGGTGAGGGGGATGCCCAGAGAAGTGACGCCAGCCAAGCCTGAGGTGATGCCATTGATGACGGTGACCGTGATGCCTTGCGCCTGCAAGTACTCCACCTCTTCACCGCCACGGCCAAAGATGAAGGGGTCGCCGCCTTTGAGGCGCACCACGGCCTCACCCGCCAGTGCTTCTTGCGCCATGAGTTTCTCAATGAAGGCTTGCGGGGTGGACTTGCAGCCACCGCGCTTGCCCACATGGACGATGCGAGCGGTCGGCGATGCATGGACAGTGATGGCGTCGCTCACCAAATCGTCGACCAAGAGCACCGTGGCCGAGGCAATGGCTTTGACGGCCTTGAGCGTGAGCAGCTCAGGGTCGCCCGGGCCTGCGCCGACTAAAGTGACATGGGGATGCTGTGTGTGTGTCATGGTCAAAGGCCCAAGGCTTTCAACACCGCTTGTACTTGCGCGGTCAATGGTGCTGGCACTGGCAAATCGCCCTTGAGCACCGCCTGTGTGTAGCGTGCGGTGCTGGCGGCGTCTATGTCGGTGGGTAGCTCTGGCAGCTTGATGAGAGCGCCGACTTGGGCCTCGACCAAGGGCGTACGCGTGCCACGCACAAATGCGGCCATCTGCGGCGTGCGGCGTGCATCGGCCACCACTTCTCCCTCTGTACCGCGCAGCAGCAGCGCGTGCGCACCTGTGAGCTCAAATGTGGCTGCCATCGAGACGGCGTATTCAGGGTGGGTGTAGCTGCTCACCAGCAAGGCGTCAGTCGCCGTGGTGGGGTTCATCAACTTCACCAAGCTGTGCCCGGTGTTGCGCAGCCCCACTACGCGACGCACATCGAGCAAGCGTTTGAGGTTGGCGTTGAGCATTTCGGTGGGCGCAAACACCACCTCACCCGCCACAACAGCGCGTGTTTGGTCGAGGGCCGCCACGCCCATGGCGCTCAATACTTCTTGGCTGGTGACGCGCGTAGATTCCGTGGCTTGGCCGTGCATCACCACGGCCAAGCCTTCGCGAGCCAGCAGGTGGGCCAGTAAGGGCGTGAGCACTGGCAGCTTGCGTGCACCGTTGTAGCTGGGCAGCACCACAACTGGGCTGGACGTGCTGATGCGTTGTAAGCGTGCATGGGTGGCATCTAAAAAGCCGGCCATCTCTTGGTCAGTTTCGCCTTTGATGCGCATGGCAATACAAAAGGCACCCAGCTCTAAATCAGTGACATGGCCATCTAAGACTTGGCCCATCAAGTCAGCAGCTTGCGCACGGTCCAGCGCACGGGCACCGTCACGTCCGCGTCCAATGTCTTTGATGTAGTGGCTGATGCTCATGCTGCGATTGTCTCGCAGGCTAGATAACTTATAGCTATAAGGTCAATCAAACCAAGTTGCGTGTCAGGCGAATTTGTCCATTAACAGTCCGTGGAGTTTGTTGGGTTGATGCACATCTGTGGGGAGGTGTGTGTATGACATCTTTCTAACTACTTCACCTGAAGCTTTGTCCGTGATCACTACATTCAAAGATTTAGTGGCGATATCAAATGCAAAAGACAGGGCCACGGGGTTAGTTAAATACGCGGGCTCGATGGTTGGGTTTGGGTTGGTTTGTATTTTGGGTTTAACTGGCGTCATGCCGCCCACTACATCGTCCTGATGCGCAGGGGCAATCTTTGGCAGAGAGAGAGGTGAGGGCATGAAAACTTTCGACGGTGAGCGATGATCTAACTATCGGTGCACCCATCCCAAAAATGAGTGACAAGATGGTCACCTACATCTTGATGACGCAGATGTCATTTAGTCGTTGTGCCATAGAGCGACCGGCTCGTTGAAAATAAAATAAAAATGCAAAGGCAACTCCAATTGAAAATTTTGCTAATTGAAGATGAGCCAAAGATCGCTGAGTTCGTCATCAGGGGTTTGGCGTCAGCAAGTTATGACGTCACCCATGTGGACGATGGTGAGAAAGGCCTGTCCTTAATTCTTGAAAATCACCATGATCTGGTGATTTTGGATTTGATGCTGCCCAAACTGAATGGATTTGAGGTCTTGCAACAAACGCGTGCATCTGGCAGCACGGTGCCAGTCATTATTTTGAGTGCCAAGGTTGATTTGCCTGATCGCTTGATGGGCTTTGACAAAGGTGCAGATGACTATTTGCCCAAACCTTTTTTTGTGGAAGAGCTGGTGGCGCGTATCAAGGCCTTGTTACATCGCAAAACACCCGAGCAAATTCAGCAAATCTCTCTGAAGCATTTGCAGCTAGATGTCGTGAGCCGTAAGGTGCAATGGTTTGGAACCTCTGCGTTGTTGAGTCAGCGCGAATTTAGTTTGTTGGCTTTTTTGGCGCGTTCACCTGGGCATATCTTTTCGAGGCAGCAAATTCTCAAACACGTTTGGGATATCAGCTTTGACCCAGAGACCAATGTGGTCGATGTGTGTGTATTGCGAATCAAACGCAAACTTGCCAGAGGTCCCGAAGCGCGTACCTCACCGATTGAGTCGGTCCGGGGTGTAGGTTACCGCTTGCAAGTGGAGGGCTAGGTGATGCGACCTTCATTTAAGTTATTGGTATTGGTTCAGATGACCGTGATGATTTTTGTCATCATCGGTGCCAATCGAATGATTGCGCAATATTTTTTGACAAATCAGCTTCGTGATGAAATTCATCAAGATATGGGGAAGGCTCTCGCAAGTTGTGAGGCTAGCTTCAATGACCGTGAACGGTTTCTTGCGTGTTTTAAAGCGCTTAAAACTGGCAGCCTACTTGGTAATGTGGCTGATCACTATGTGTTGTGCCAAGAGCCAGCTCGTGCCTTGAGTCAGGTGACGGAGAAGCCGTGTCGCAGTAAAGAAGCCGTAGAATTTTGGCGCAATAACGAACCAGTTGATATTGAAAAACTTCAATATTCAACAGGTCAGTTAGCCGGAGAAGAATGGATGGCCGTTCGCTTTGCTCAAAGGTCAGATAGCCCGGAGCTGTGGATCACGCAAAGTAATGCAGACGACATGGTCCATCAAATGTGGGATTTACGCGACCGCAACGTGCTTAGAGTTTTGCCGATTATTTTTGTGATGGTGTTGGCGTTGAATCTTTACATCATGCGTGTTTTGATGAAGCCAGTTGTTGCGATTGAGTCAAGCTTGTCCAATCTCGATGCATCCAATTTACTGCTCACTAAACCCATTCAAGCGCCTTACCGGGAGTTTGAGAAGTTAATCAGTGTGTTTGAGGACTTACGATTTCGCTTGAGTGACAGTTTTACAAAAGCGCGACGTTTCACATCTGATGCTTCGCATGAGCTGCGTACACCTCTTACGATTTTAAGAGGAAGTGCTGAGCGCTTGCTGCAAGAGTTGCCCGTAGGTAGCGAGCTGCAAATTCGCGTGAGAAGTATGGGCGATGAGGTGGAGCGCTTGATTGAAATCACGGAAAAGCTTTTGTTGCTGTCTCGCGCGGATGCCAACAGTCTGATTCAAGATCTGAAGGATGTGGATTTGAGCGCTTTGCTGTTGCAGATGATTCAAGGTGCGCAAACGTTCAACCCTAGTCTCAAAATTACCAGCTATATCTCGCCAGAAGTGATGTGGCATTGCGATCAAACATTGGTGAATCAGCTCATTCACAACCTTTACTCCAATGCTGTGAATTACAACCAGCCAAATGGCTGGATACGTGTCGAATTGACGCAATCAGATGATGTATTGAAATTAACGATAGAAAATCCCACCACCTTGCTGCCTGCAGATTTGAACGACCGAGCCTTTGAGCGCTTTTATCGCGGTGATGCCGCACACGCGCGGAGTGTGGATGGTTTGGGTTTGGGTTTGAGTATTTGCTTGGAAATTGCCAAATTACATCGAGGCACCTTGACTTTACGGACCACTGATAGAAATACGGTGCTCGTGAGTTTGACGGCGTTACGACAGCGAGCCGCTTAAGTGAGACGGATGACAAAAACGTCACTCTTCTCGTGCATGACGGCCTTGTCACCCAACTATTTTCTGGATTAATTAACGTGGCCTTATGGCCATTCAAGCGCTTCAAGTTAATTTATTAGACGACCTCAAAGCTGAGGCTGGAATGCGTGACGTGGGCGGCGAGTCCATTCATCTCACGCCTTACTTA
>CANFKQ010000134.1 GCA_947447405.1 Comamonadaceae bacterium
CCTACAAGCTCACCATCTGGGTCATCTCTGCGGTGATGTGCGGCATTGCGGGTGCCTTGTATGTGCCGCAAGTGGGCATCATCAACCCCAGCGAGATGAGCACCGCCAATTCAATTGAAATCGCCGTGTGGGCAGCCGTGGGTGGACGCGCATCACTGATTGGCCCCATCGTGGGCGCGTTCTTGGTCAACGGCATGAAGAGCTGGTTGACCGTGACCGCTCCTGAATTTTGGTTGTACTTTTTAGGCGCGTTGTTCATTGGCGTAACTCTGTACATGCCACACGGCGTGGTGGGCTTGGTTCAAAAACTCAGCGCTAAGAAAAATGCCGAGGAGCGTGTATGACCCCCGATCTCTTTGAAGAAGGCTCTGAACGCTTGGCCACACACCAAGGGCGTGCGGTGAGCGACGTGACCTCGGGCGACCGCAGTGCAGGCTATGGCCGCGTGCACGAACACGGCAGCCTTGACCTGACGCATGGCCGCATTTTGTATTTAGAAGATGTGCACGTGAGCTTTGATGGTTTCAAAGCCATCAACGGTTTGTCGCTCGACATTGCACCCGGTGAGCTGCGCTGCATCATTGGCCCCAACGGGGCGGGCAAGACCACGATGATGGACATCATCACCGGCAAAACCAAACCCGACTCGGGCCAAGTGTTCTTTGGCAGCACCATCGACCTGCTGCGTCACAACGAACCCGAAATTGCCCAGCTCGGCATTGGCCGCAAGTTCCAAAAGCCCACGGTGTTTGAACACCTGAGCGTGTTTGAAAATTTAGAGCTGGCTTTGAAAACCCACAAGGGCGTGGTGGCCTCCATGTTCTTCAAACTCAACGGCACGCAGCGCGACCGCCTGAGCGAAGTGCTGCACACCATCCACTTGGAAGACAGCGTGACGCGCCAAGCTGGCAACTTGAGCCACGGCCAAAAGCAATGGCTGGAGATTGGCATGTTGCTCATGCAAGACCCCAAACTCTTGCTGCTCGACGAGCCCGTGGCAGGCATGACCGACTTTGAAACCGAACGCACGGCGGAACTTTTCTTGACCCTCAAAGGCAAACACTCGCTGATGGTGGTGGAGCACGACATGAGCTTCATCAACACCATCTCCGACATCGTCACCGTGCTGTGCGATGGCTCGGTGTTGGCACAAGGCACGCTGGCACAAGTCCAAGCCGACGAGCGCGTGATTGAGGTGTACCTGGGCCGCTGACTCTGACGTTAACTATGCAAACACACGATATGCCAATCCTTCAAGCCGCCCACATCAACCAGTTCTATGGCGGCTCACACATCCTGCGCGATGTGAGTTTTGAAGCCAACCTAGGCCGCATCACCGTTCTATTGGGCCGCAACGGTGTGGGTAAAACCACGCTGCTCAAGTCACTCATGGGTGCCGTTCCCATTCGCGATGGCAGCATCACCTTCAACGGTGAATCGATTGAGCGTGCCGCACCCTACGAACGTGCGCGAGCAGGCATCGGCTATGTGCCACAAGGTCGCGAAATCTTTGCGCGCCTGACCGTCGAAGACAACTTGCACATGGGTCTCGCCACGCAGCCTGCGGGCACAGATATTCCGACTGAGTTGTTTGAACTGTTCCCTGTGTTGAAACAAATGCTGCATCGCCGTGGTGGTGATTTGTCAGGTGGTCAACAGCAGCAACTCGCCATTGCACGTGCCTTGGCATCGGGCCCTAAGTTATTGGTGTTGGATGAACCCACCGAGGGCATTCAACCCAGCATCATCAAAGACATCGGCCGCGTGATTCGCATGTTGGCCAGCCGTGGCGATATGGCCATCTTGCTGTGCGAACAGTATTACGACTTTGCTGAAGAACTGGCCGACGACTACTTGGTGATGGAACGCGGCGAAGTGATTGCACGCGGGTTGGGGGCCGATATGCAGCGGGATAACGTTCGTCAGCTTGTTGCTATCTGAGGTTTTGTTTCGTTCGTGAAGGTTTCTCGCCGGAGGGCATCAGGCGGTGAGGGGGATAGAGGGGTTGGGCAGGTGACGATTTCTGGTACTCCAGCATGAGGAACCTGCCCAACCCCTCTGCCCCCAGCGAGCCCAGCAAAAAAAGCTACATAGACCAAATACGCGGCGGCACATCCGACATGCCCCACATGCCACGTCGCCACGAAGCCCAAACCCCACGCAGCAAATTCTGCGCTGGCTCAACCAACGGCGACAAGGTACGCAACACCACAACGTGCGGATGCGGCGACGTCACACCCGCCACCAAACCCGCAGGTGCGGCCTCGATCAACTCACGCGCCATGGCCAACGCCAAATCACGTCGCTCACGCGGCAAGTCTGCCCCGCATGCAAACACCAATGTGGCCATGCATCGGTGCTTGGCCAAACCCAAAGGGCCGTCCATCAAGCGTTCGTCTTGTGCGTCGATCAAACCACGCTCCAACCACACACCCGCCACCTCCATGTGTTGCTGCAACTGACCGCGCTCAAACGGCAGGTTGGCATTGGGCAAACCCAGCGCCGTGATGTCCCACGCCATCATCTCTGCTGTGGGGGCGAGGTCGAACACGGCATGGTTCAAACCGTGACAGCCGTTGTAGGCAATGGTTTCTAACGGCAACCACTCTAGGCGTGCGCCGTCACCCACATGCGCTTTGACTTGTTGCGTGGCTAAGCCTTGTTCACTTCTGTAAAAACGTGTGGCACCCGGTGTGGTCAGCAACGCATGTGTGTTCGCAGCCAAACGCAATTGAATGTCCAACAAGTCCCCACCCACCAAACCACTGGGCGGATGCACCAGCACGTTGTGGCACACAGCATCGCCTTCAGGGTAAAGGCTCTGCAACACACGCAATGGCCCCTCGTGCTCGAACTTGACGACCGTGCGCTCAGCGGCGCGGCCGTAATCGAGTGTGAGATGTGCTTGCCAACCGCTCATGCATTGCCTTGTTTTGGTGCTGTTTAAATCGTTGCGCATCTAGAAAGGTGCGATCCGCACCAACGCTGTGCGGTCTAAATACAAACCACACAGCATTTGGTGCATGAAAGGCTAACAAGTTGCAGACTTCGTGCCATCGCACAGCACTTGGGCATAGATGTTGCGAAACCTTGGCATGACCGATGGTTTTGTGATTCGCTGCCAATTCAGTTTGGGGCTTCTTGTGTGCAGCGCTTTGGCGCACGCACACGATGCCGTGCCTGTGGTCGATGTCGTGGCCCACTACGACAACGCCATTGGCAACAGCGATGCCGCCAGCCAAGGCGTGGTGCAAGCCGAGTTGCTGCAAAGTCGTGGCTTGATGCGTCCCGCCGAAGCGTTGGAGTTCATCCCTGGCATGGTGGTCACACAGCACTCGGGGGATGGCAAAGCCAACCAATATTTCCTGCGCGGCATGAACCTTGACCACGGCACCGACTTTGCCACCAGCGTCAATGGCGTGCCCATCAATTTGCCTACCCATGCACACGGCCATGGGTACAGTGATTTGAATGTGCTCATCCCCGAGCTCGTGCAAAACGTGCGTTACAAAAAGGGGCCGTACTTTGCATCAGAAGGCGATTTTTCTTCTGCAGGTTCGGCACAGTTTGTGTACCGCACACAGCTGCCGCGTGACTTGTTCGACCTCAGCATTGGCCAACGTGGCTACCTGCGCGGCTTGGCCGCTGAGTCTCGCACGGTGGGTGAAGGCCTGACTTTGCTATCGGCCATCGAGCATATGCAAAACAACGGGCCGTGGACGGTGCCCGAACATTTGCGCAAACTCAACACGCAGTTCATTCTGAGCAGCGGCAGCCCACGCGAGGGCTGGACCAGCAGCCTGTCGGCCTATCGGGCCAGCTGGTCCGCAACTGACCAAGTGCCGCTCAGCTTGATCGACAGCGGTGCCTTAGGCCGTTACGACTCGCTCGATGCCACCGACGGCGCACACACGCAACGCACCAGCGTGTCAGGCACGTGGCACCAAGCGTCTGACCAAGCACGCACACAGATCCATTGGTACGCGCTGCAATACGACCTAGATTTGTATTCCAACTTCACCTACTTTCAAGAACGTGCAAATGGTGACCAATTTGGGCAAAAAGAAAAACGCCATGCCATAGGCGGCTCTGTGTCGCAGTCATGGCAAGGCACGTTGGGTGACCGCGCCATGGTCAACACACTGGGCGTGCAAGTACGGCAAGACCACATTCGTGTGGGCCTATACGACACGGTGGCGCGTACAACCGAAAACACCGTGCGCGATGACACCGTGCGCCAAACATTGTTGGGCCTCTATGCGCACAACGCGCTGACATGGGGCCCTTGGCTTCGCAGCGTGACTGGCCTGCGCTTAGACCAACTCAACGCGCACGTTGAAAGCCACACCCAAGCAGACCACTCCGGCACGGCCAGCGCGACACGCGCATCGCCCAAGCTGTCGCTCATCTTTGGACCTTGGCAGCGCACCGAGTTTTTTTACAACACTGGCAAAGGGTTTCACAGCAACGATGCGCGTGGCATGACAGATGCCACCGCCCCCGTACCCGGACTCGTGGGCACACGAGGGCACGAGGTGGGCATCAAGTCACACGCATTCACCAACTTGCAAACCACCTTGGCTGTGTGGCAACTGAATGTGGATTCCGAGTTGGTCTATGTGGGCGATGCGGGCAACACAGAGGCAGGGCGCCCCAGCCGCCGCACAGGCGTGGAGTGGAGCAACCACTGGACCCCCAACCGACATTGGCTGCTGGATGCCAACTTGGCATGGACGCGCCCGCGCTACACCGATGGCGCGGCAGTAGGCACATCGATCGTCAACGCCATCACACACATGGCCCATGTGAATGTGGCGATGCGCGACATGGGCCCATGGTCAGCCTCGGTGGGCATGCGCTACATAGGTGCTGCGCCGCTGGTTGAGAACAACAGCTTGCAATCGAGCAGCACGCTCACGACCCACTTGCGCATCAGCCGTCGCATTGATTCAAACTTAGATGTCTCGCTGGATGTGCTGAACTTGGCCAACCGCATGAACAACGACATCAGCTACTACTACGCATCGCGCGCAGCCAGCATGCCAACATCGCAAGACGACGTCCACGTTCACCCCGCCGAACCACGCACCTTGCGTGTGAGCGCACGCCTCAAGTACTGAGCCGCCTACACTTGACAGGTGACTACAACAACAAACCAACAAATCGCCATCATTGGCGCAGGCCCCGCCGGCCTGATGGCCGCTGAAATGCTCAGCGCTGCAGGCGTTTCTGTGCAGGTGTATGACGCAATGCCCTCAGTGGGCCGCAAGTTTTTGCTGGCAGGCTTGGGTGGACTCAACCTCACACACGCCGAGCCTTTTGACATCTTCACCACCCGCTACGCCGAACGCAGCCAAGCTTGCGCGGCATGGCTCAAAACCTTTGATGCGACGGCCATTTGCGAATGGGTCAAGGGCTTAGGCCTGGACACGTTTGTGGGCAGCTCGCAACGCATCTTCCCCACCGACATGAAGGCTGCGCCTCTGCTGCGCGCATGGTTGCACCGTTTGCGCCACCCAGCGCAAGGCATGCCTGTGACATTTCACATGCGCCACCGCTGGAACGGAGACTTGCAACACGCGAACAAAAAATTCACCTTGAGCTTTGACACACCGAAAGGCGC
>CANFKQ010000135.1 GCA_947447405.1 Comamonadaceae bacterium
GAGCTAGAGCGCATTGCACAAAACATTGAGCAAGATTTAAAGCGCGTCAAAGGCACACGCGAAGTCACCACCCTAGGTGGCCCCTCACGCGCCATTCAAATCGACATCGACCCTGCACGCATGCAAGCCGCTGGCATCACGGTACCTGAGCTGCGCATGGCCTTGCAAGCCGCACACTTAGGCGCACCTGTGGGGGACTTGCTGGTGGGTCAGCAAGCCATTGCCATTGAATCAGGCCCCTTCTTGAGCAGCGCCAAAGATGTGGCCAGCTTGGTGGTGGGTGTGCGTGCTGGCACACCCTTGCATGTGAGCGACATTGCTCAAGTGCGCGATGATGGCGCACAGGCCAACACGGCCGTGTGGCACGGCGTGGCAGGTGCTAATCCTGTTGAACGCGCAGCAGTAACCATCGCCATCACCAAGAAGCCGGGTGAAAACGCGATTGAGGTGGCTGACGCGATCGTCTCCCAAGTGACCTCACTCAAGCAAAGCAAGATTCCCGCAAACGTTGAAGTCACCACCACGCGTAACTACGGCGAAACAGCCAACGACAAGGCCAAGAAGCTGATTCAAAAGTTGTTGTTTGCCACGGCCTCTGTGGTGGCCTTGGTGTTCATCGCTTTGGGCCGCCGTGAGGCCGCCATCGTGGGTACTGCAGTGATCTTGACTTTGACGGTCACGCTGTTTGCCTCATGGGCATGGGGGTTCACGCTCAATCGCGTGTCTTTATTTGCGTTGATCTTCTCTATCGGTATCTTGGTTGACGACGCCATCGTGGTGGTGGAAAACATCCACCGCCATCAAGCCTTATTCCCTCACAAAACCCTCACCCAAATCATTCCCGGCGCGGTGGATGAAGTGGGTGCGCCGACCATCCTTGCCACCTTCACCGTGATTGCCGCTTTACTGCCCATGGCGTTTGTTTCGGGTTTGATGGGGCCCTACATGAGCCCTATCCCAATCAACGCGAGCATGGGCATGTTGTTGTCGCTGGCTGTGGCTTTTGTGGTCACACCTTGGTTGGCTCGCATTTGGATGAATGCAACACCGTCACATGGGGTTGAAGAGATCAGCCCATTCAAACAATGGCTCAAGCGTTTTTTTAACGGTGTGTTCACGCCCTTCCTGAATGACAACTCTGGCAAACGCAACCGATGGAGCCTTGGTGCTGCCGTGCTTGGAGCCATCGTGGTGTCAGTGGCCTTACCAGTGGCTGGCTTAGTGGCTTTGAAGATGCTGCCATTTGACAACAAGTCTGAATTCCAAGTCGTGGTCGACATGCCTGCGGGCACACGCGTTGAAGAAACTGAAAAAGTGTTACGTGCCTTGAGTGCTCACTTGGCCACAGTGCCAGAGGTGATCCACTACCAAGCCTATGTGGGCTTAAGCGCCCCCATCAACTTCAACGGTTTGGTGCGCCAATACTATTTGCGCAGCGGTGGCCATGTGGGTGACATTCAAGTCAATCTGCAAGACAAGCATTTGCGCAAAGCACAAAGCCACATCATTGCCACGCGTGAGCGTCCCTCACTGCAAGCCATTGGCAAGCAGTTCAACGCGAATGTGAAAGTGATTGAAGTACCACCCGGCCCACCTGTACTGGCCCCTATCGTGGCCGAGGTGTACGGCCCGACGGACGAAGGTCGCAATCAAGTGGCCAAGTCTGTGCGTGCGATGTTCAGCGCACAACAAGGCGTGGTGGATGTGGACGACAGCACCATCAGCGCTGCACCCCGCCAAGTGTTGTTGATCAACCGCCAAAAAGCAGCACAAATGGGTGTGTCGCAACAAGCCATCGTCAGCACACTGCGTGCCGCTTTGGCTGGTGAATCAACCGTGTATGCACACGACCAAAACAAATACGCAGGCGCGGTGGTCATTCGATTGCCCAAGAGTGAGCAAGACTCGCTAGACAAACTGCTCAGCCTTGGCGTACGCAACTCGCAACGCGAAATCGTGCCTATTCGCCAGCTGGTCACCATCAGTGACACCCAACGAGAACAACCGATTTATCACAAAGACTTGCTACCCGTGACCTACGTGGTGGGCGATATGGCGGGAAAAGTCGACAGCCCGTTGTATGGCATGTTTGGCATGCGCAGTGGCTTGAGTCAAATTCAAACGCCCAATGGCAAATCTGTAGACGAATACTTCATCCAACAACCCGCTGACCCTTACCAACACTACGCCGTCAAGTGGGATGGCGAATGGCAAATGACCTACGAAACCTTCCGCGACATGGGTGCTGCCTATGCCGTGGGTTTGGTGCTGATCTATTTGCTGGTGGTGGCGCAGTTTGGTTCGTACCTTGTGCCACTCATCATCATGGCGCCTATCCCGCTCACCATCATTGGTGTGATGCCGGGCCACGCCTTGCTGGGTGCGCCCTACACCGCCACCTCCATGATTGGCATGATTGCTTTGGCCGGCATCATCGTGCGCAACTCGATCTTATTGGTGGACTTCATCCGCTTACAGGTCTCGCAAGGTGTGGCGTTGAAAGACGCCGTGGTGGCCTCGGCCATTACGCGCGCGCAACCCATTGTGCTGACCGGCTTGGCCGCCATGATGGGGGCGTTCTTTATCTTGGATGACCCCATCTTTAATGGCCTAGCCATCTCGCTCATCTTCGGCATTTTTGTCTCGACCGCGCTCACCTTGGTGGTGATACCGCTGCTCTATTTCATGGCTTTCAAGAACAAGCCAAGCTCTGTCATTTCTGGAGAACACGCATGAAACGTTTGCCACTCATTGCAGCCTTGACCCTAACAGGCATCGGCTCGGCCACCCATGCTGCTGACTTGATGAGCGCATGGCAAGCCGCCCTTAGCCGCGACCCCGAAATAGCCGCTGCACGCGCCTTGCATGAGCAAGCCTCCTTGCGCCAAGAGCAAGCCAAAGCTTTGTGGGCGCCTACCGTGTCTGCGGGGGGGGCATTGGGTGTGGGCGGCACGGACAGCCGCACCAAAGGCGCAGAAGCCATGGGGCAAAGCGATGTGAGCTTCAAAACCAATGTCAACGCAGGTGCTTTGGCGCGTGTCAGCATCGGGGCACAAAAAGCTTGGATCAATCCCGAGCGTGAGGCACAAAGCAAGCAGCTAGAACTGTCCTCCCAAATTGCCCAAGCACAATGGCAACTGGCACAACAAGCCCTCATGATGCGCACCGCACAACGCTACTTTGATGTAGTGGGTGCCGAGCTCACACTCAATGTGCTGCAACGACAACAGCAGGCCGTGCAACAAGCAGCGGCCGAAATCAACAAACGCCAATCGGTGGGTGATGCCAGTGTGATGGACGTGCAAGAGGCCAAAGCCCGTACGTCTGAAATTCGCGCCCACGTGCTGACGCAAGAAAACAACTTGGCGATGAAGCAGGTGGCCTATCGCCAACTGGTGGGACAAGAGCCCACGCATCTATTGACCCCTGTCAACGTCAACCTGAAACCCACACAATTGGCGGATGCCAACACTTGGGTGCAACGCGCCAAACAGCAGTCGCCCAGCTTGCAAATGATGGGCTTACAGCAAGCCATTCAAAGCCAAGAAGCCAAGCGTGTCAAAGCGGGCAACGCCATGACCGTAGATTGGGTGGCGCAAGCGCAAATGGATCGCTTGTCGGGCCAAGGCATGTATGGCTCGGCCAGCAACCAGATGATGCAGTACATGGTGGGCCTCCAGCTCAATGCACCACTCAGCACCGGTGGCATGGTGGAAGCGCGTGAACGCGAAGCTTTGAAGCAAGTTGAAAAACTACGCTACGACCAAGAGGCTGCCGAGCTGCAAGTGGAGCAAAACGTGCGTGATGCATGGCAAAGCGTTAGCACTGCACAAGCCCGCTTGCAAGCTTTGGGACAATCAGAGCAAGCCAGCAAAGCGCGCTTGGCCGCCACACGCCAAGCACACCGCACAGGCGCACGCACCACCAACGAGTGGCTGGGGGCCGAACACGATGCTGCCCAAGCTGAGCTGGCGGTGATGCAGCTGCGCATTCAAACCGCCATGGACCAACTACGTTTGTCTGCTGCCTGTGGCGAGCTGGGTGAAGCACAACTTCGCCAAGTCAACGTCCTACTGAAGTAAGCCATGATCACGCCGCGTCTGTTTACCGCTGGTGTGTACGCCACACTACTGCTGGCCACACCCGCGTGGGCCAGCACATGCTCCGAAGACATTAGCGCCGTAGACAGAGCGCTTCGAAGTCAATACGGAGAAGATCGGAAATGGTGGCAAGTCATCGCTTGCCCTATCGCAATGGATGGCCAGCTGCGTAAAGATGCGGTGGTGAATGTGGAGCAAATCAAAGAGATCAGCTACTTTCGCAACATCGCCTACATGCAGCACGCACGTGGCGAAGACAAGATGTGCAAAGAATCCCTGATTAAACCCAAGCGCATGCTACGTGTTTGGTAGCTGACAGCAGGGAAATCCCTTGAGACTCTGGCAAGTCAGGGTGATTAGAATTTATATATAAGCAACTAAAGAATTAATAATTCCAAAGGATAGATACATGAAAAAATTAGCAATCATCGCGTTCATCGCTTTGGCCTCAACAGGCGTTTGGGCCAACGCTGACTTGGCCAAAAAGAACAACTGCTTGTCTTGCCATGCAGTCGACAAAAAAATTGTCGGTCCAGCCTACCAAGACGTTGCAAAAAAATACGCTGGTCAAGCTGATTCCGAAGCCACATTGGCCAAATCCATCAAAGCCGGCGGCAGCGGCAAATGGGGCCCTATCCCAATGCCCGCACAAGCTCAGCTGAGCGATGCCGATGCCAAAGCCCTTGCGGCATGGGTTTTGGCAGGCGCCAAGTGATACGGCGGGTACTCGTACCTTGATGAGCTTCCCTCAGAGATTTCTCAGGGAGGCTCTTTTTTTAGGCATTCATTCAAAGAAAGACAGCTATGAAATTGAGCTTCACGCACCTCCTCGCCGCGATTGGTTTGGCTTCTATCAGCTTCACCAGCGTTGCGGCTGAGCCTGAATACTTGCGCATCATTGGCACTGACACCAAGTTTGTGGTCAAAAACGCGAAAGGCGAAGAGCGCGAAATCAAACGCGTCATGACACCCTGCGCCAAAAACAAAGGCTGGCTGCAACCCATGGTGCCCGTGGCGGGCGTGACACCTGTGGGCGAGATTGAAATGCTCAACGCCATGAATGACCGCGACGCCATGTTGGTCGACATGCGTGAGCCAGAAGACCGTGCCGCAGGCACCATCCCCGGCTCACACCACATCGTCTACACCGAAGTTTCGGCACGCATGGACGAACTGGGCTGCAAGAAAACAGCCAAGGGCTGGGACTGCGCCGGTGCCAAGAAAGTGTTTGCCTTTTGCAATGGTCCTGTGTGCCCACAAAGCCCCACGGCCATTCTGGCTATGACGCGTGACGGCTTCCCCGCCAGTAAAATTTATTACTATCGCGGCGGTATGTTGGACTGGGCTGCATTGGGCTTCCCCGTCCTCAAAGGCGATTTCTAAAGAGGCACTTCATGCACACCAATTGGATACAAGACACACAGGCATTGCTCAACA
>CANFKQ010000136.1 GCA_947447405.1 Comamonadaceae bacterium
AAGTCGGCGCCATTGTTGATGGTCACAGCAAACAAACCGCGCGACTGCAAGCTGGCATTGAGCGAGGTAGCGAGGTCAGTCAAATTACCCGTAGCGGTGCTTGGCACCGTGGCATTGACCACCTGCCCTGCCACCAAAGCTTGGAATGTGAACGGGGTCGCGGTCGTGCCCACCTTGACATCGGCAATGGTGATGGCAGATGTGGCTGCGCCATCGAACTGAGGCAGCGACACGCCATTGAGGGTGAGTGCATCGGCCGCAATTTGGAAATCTGCGGAAGAGATGCGCGACGTGGCCATCGAGGCAGGCAATGGAATGGATGCACCAGCAGCGCCGTATTGGTCAAAATTTTGTCCGTATAACACGGTGGCTTTGGCACCATAGAACATGTCAATGCCTCGGTAGGCCTTGGCTCCCGATTGGTTCAAATAGGCATCGCTGTAGTTGGCATTGGGCGCAAAACCATTGGCGGGTGTGAAGAGCTGAAACTTTTCAGTCTCGGTCAAGGCGTGACCCAGCAATTGGCGACCATCTTTGGTCATGACCTGCAGCTGTTGACCTGGCTCTGCTTGGTCTAAATAGAAGGTGGCTTTGACACCCGCTGACAAAGAAGTCACCGGTGTATAGACGTGCGCGCCGTCGACCTTGAAGGTGACAGCGGCGCTGGTGTTGGGGTTGTTCACCAGCTGGCTGTTGCTCAGCGCAGTGGTGGGTGTTTGCCCTGTGAATTTGACACTGGCGCGGGTGGTGGTGACGTTGGTGTTGCCTTCGCTCACACGGAACTGTGCCGCGGTGGCGATGCGCATGCCATCGTTCAAAGCCAAGCGAATGCCTTCGGCATCGCTGGTGGCCGCAGGGTCAAACGCGAACAAGTCTTGGCCCATTTGGCCGTAACCGTCGATGCCGTTTTTCTGGATCGCGTTGGCTTCAGTCGCAAAGGTGTGCGCCAGGGCGCTGAGGTTTTTTTGCGAGGGTTCTAAAACTTGGCTGATGAAACTTTGGTAACCACCAATTTGACCGCCACTGACGCTGGAGAGCGATTCAGTGTTGCCATAGGGGTCGAGTACCAACTCAACTTTGTCTTTCACCGCACTGTTGATACCAATGGGGCGCGATTTATTGCCATCGACCACCAAGCCTTGGGTCATGGTGGTGCCAAGACTGACCGTGACCGTGCCGTTGCTAGAGAAGGTGACTTTGGTGCGGACCAAGTCAGACAGTTGGCGCAAGGTCAAATCACGACGGTCCAACAACTCGGCGGGCTGCCCCTCGAGGGTGGGCGACTTGGTCATGTTTTGGTTGATCAAGGCGAGCTGGCTGGTCAAGGTGTTGACTTGTGCGGTTGCGCTTTCTAGGCCTTGACGGGTTTCTGTCGAAATCAAATTCATCTGCGATGACAGCTCGCCAAAACGCGAAGCCACGCCATCGGCGCTGGTCATGAAACTGGTCCGTAAGACGCTAGAAGCGGGATCGGCCGACAAAGAGCCAGCAGCAGCAAAGAAGGTATCCAACGCAGAACTTAAGCCCACGCTTTTGTCGCCCATCACGTCCATCACGCGCTTGGCGTAATCGACCATGGGTTTTTGACTGGACAAATCGCTGGTGCTGTTGCGCAGGTTGGACTCGGCAAACGCATCAAACTGACGCTTGATGGCTTGCAACATGACGCCAGTACCGACGTACATGCTGGCCATTTTTTTAGGCGCAGAGTCTGCCAGCACCACGTCTTGACGCGAGTAACCCTCGGTGTTGACGTTGGCAATGTTGTTACTGACCGTGGTCAGCGCGCGTTGATAGGCACCAATTGCATTGCTGCTGATGCCAAGCATGTCACTCATTTAACACCCCCAGAGAAAGGCATCTTGAACTCTTGCAAGCTCTTGATGCGTGCGGGCTTGTCCATGAGGATGCCTTTGGCCAAATCAGCAGCAGATGGCAAAGCCACGGGCTCTTGCTTGGGGTTCAGGGGCATGCCCTTACCGCGTGCTTTGAGCAAGGCTTCGGTGCTGGGCTGTGGTGTGCCTTGTTGTTTGACGGCGCGCTCCATGAAAGCGCCCACACCCATGGCACCGCGCTTGGACATTTGCAAAGAGATTTCTTTGTCAAACATGCCTTCAAACGTTTCCATGGCTTGCGATTGGTTGTCTTCGTCCTTCATGGGCGCGTTGGCCTCACGCATGGACTTCATCATCATTTGGATGAACAGACCTTCAAACTGTTGCGCTGATTCTTTCAACGCTTTGTCTTGGTTTTGCTGAGCCTTGCCGCGCAACTCGCCCAGGCCCGAAAAGTCCATATAGGACTTGGAGGAGGAGGTATCGATGGGGCTGCTCATGTCAAAACTCGTTTAGATGATGACCAGCTCGGCGCGCAGGCTGCCAGAGCTTTTCAAGGCTTCAAGAATGGCGATCAAAGCAGAAGGCGTGGCACCCACTTGGTTGACCGCATCCACAATTTGACGCAGCTCAACACCGGGCTGGAACAAGAACATAGGCTTGTTGGGCTCGGCCACTTTGATGTCGGCGTTTTGCACTTCGGTGGTTTGGCCACCGGCGAGCATGTTGGGTTGAGACACTTCATTGGTGGCCGTGATGGCCACCGAGATGGTGCCGTGCGACACCGCGGCAGCGGTGACGCGCACAGAGCGGTTGATGACCACCGTACCTGTGCGAGAGTTGATGACCACGCGTGCAGGGGGTTCGCCGGGTGTGACCTCGAGGGCCTCGACCATGCTCATGAATGCCACACGTTGGTTCAAGTTTTGGGGGGCTCGTACCGATACCGATACACCATCAATGGCTTGTGCCACATCGCCGCCAAATTTTTTATTGATCGCGTTGACGATGGCTGTGGTGGTTGAAAAATCGTTTTCACGGATGTTGTAGATCACGTTCTCAGCGGATTCAAACGGCGTGTCCACAATTCGCTCCACAATCGCGCCGCCAGGAATGCGGGCTGAGGTGGGTACGCCAATTTGCACTTTAGAACCCGCTGCACTGGCGTCAATACCGGTGGCGGTCAAAGCGCCTTGAGCCAAAGCGTAAATTTCACCATCCACACCGCGCATGGCCGTCATGATCAAGCTACCACCGCGCAGGTTTGACGCTTTGCCGATGGCAGACACGTTGATGTCAATGCGTTGGCCGGGCTTGGCGAAGCCAGGTAAGTCAGCCGTAACCAAAACAGCCGCAGTGTTTTTGATGTCTACACGCGCCGCAGTAGCGGCTTGTTCAAAATCGGTCAAAGGACCGTCAATGCGCACACCCATTTGCGAGAGCATGGCTTTCATGCTTTGCGTGGTGAATGGCACGGAAGCATCGTCACCCGTGCCTTGCAAACCCACCACCAAACCATAACCAATCAATTGGTTGGGGCGTTGGGCGGCCAGCGTGGCGATGTCTTTGACACGGTCAGCTTGCGCTGCGCCTGCGGCGAGCAAGCACAAGCTGCTCAAGCAAACGCGGACAAAAAGTGAGAGGTGCTTCATATTAGAAAGGCCAGTATTTGTGCATCAAGCTGGTACCCCAGCCGGCTTTGGTGGCATTGGCCAAATCACCCGAACCGCGGTACGCGATTTGTGCATTGGCCAAACGGCGCGATTGCACGGTGCTGTTGGGGCCCACGTCTTCGGGGCGAATGACACCGGAGACTTGAATGACTTCGGTGCCTTCGGACAGGCCGAGTTTTTTCTCGCCACGGATCATCAAGTTGCCATTGGCCAAAATTTCGACCACGGTCACAGCCACCGAGCCAGACAAAGAGGCTTGTTGGTCTGCCTTGCCTGCGCCCTTAGAGCTGTTGTTGTTGTTGTTGACATCAATGCCATTCAAGAAAGGCGACATGGCGCCAATCTTGGTGTTCATGCCAGAGGGCAGTGAGTTTTTGGACTCACGGCTCACATCAGTGTTTTGTGTACGTGCTGCTTGAGTTGATTCATTCAGCAACACGGTGATGATGTCGCCCACCTGGTAATTGCGGCCACGGCCAAACCAGGCATCACTTTGCCGGTTGCTGTAAATGCCGCCGGTGGCAACTTTTTGCCGGTCAGCGGCAAGCGGATACACGGGCTGGAATTCTGGCGAAGGACGCAGCACCAAATCGACAGGTTCGTTGGCGCAGCCTTGCAGCAAATAAACGATGGCGAACAGAGCGAGGAAACGAAGTGCAATCATGATGAACCTCGATCAGATGTTTTGATTCAAGAACTTCAACATGCCGTCCACCGCAGAGATGGCCTTGGAGTTGATTTCGTAAGCGCGCTGGGTCTCGATCATGTTGACCATCTCCTCGACCACGTTCACGTTGGAGGCCTCGAGCGAGCCTTGCTTCAAGGCACCCGCACCGTTGAGGCCGGGTGTCAAGATTTGCGCCACACCGCTGGCTTGTGAGGCTTCGTACAAGTTTTGACCAATGGGCTTCAAGCCACTTGGATTGACGAAGCGTGCCAATTGAATTTGGCCAATATTTTGTGAGCCACCGCCCGCGTCCAACTCGGCAGACACCGTGCCGTCTTGACCAAAGGTCACAGCAGCCGTATTGGCAGGAATGGTGATGGCGGGAATCAGCGGGAAGCCAGACGCGTTCACGACTTGGCCCGTATTGCTGATTTTGAAGTTGCCGTCGCGTGTGTACGACGTGGTGCCGTCTGGCATTTGAATTTGGAACATGCCATTGCCCATGACCGCCAAGTCGAGTGGCGATTGGGTGTTGATCAAGTTGCCCTGCAAGTGCAGTTTTTCAGTGGCATTGATCTTCACACCCGTACCGAGCATCAAGCCCGTGGGTGACAAGGTGTTGTTGGTGGTTTGACCACCCGGTTGCTTGACGTTTTGATAGAGCAAGTCTTCAAAAACGGCACGGTCGCGTTTGAAGCCAGTCGTATTCACGTTGGCCAAGTTGTTCGAGATGACGTTCATACGCGTTTGCTGCGCGTCAAGACCCGTTTTGGCTACCCACAATGATGCGTCCATGGCTAATCGCCCCCTTTAATCTGTCAAATTCAGGACACCTTCATCATGGAGGCGCCCGACTCATCGTTGGATTTGCTTTCTTTGATCATTCGAATCTGATGCTCAAAAGAGCGACTCTGTTCAATCAGCTTCACCATCGATGCCATTGGATTGACACTGCTGCCCTCAAGGGCCTTCGGTGTCAAAGAAACTGGCTCAGGACCAGTTGCAAAGTCCGTGCCAAGTGGTTTTTCGTCAACGCGAAATAAACCGTCTTCGCGTTTGATTAAATTGGTCGTGCTGGCATCGCGCAGCATGATGTCGCCAATGAGCTGTTCTTGTGGAACCCCTTGCTGTGTGGGGTCTACCGCAAAGATTTGGCCGGTATTGGTGATGTTGATGGTGGATCCCACGGGAAGGGTGATAGGACCACCGCCTTGGCTTTGTACGATATGGCCAGATCCTGTCTCCAGCACGCCGTTGGGGTTGACGCGAAGGTCACC
>CANFKQ010000137.1 GCA_947447405.1 Comamonadaceae bacterium
AAAAGGTGGCTTTCATTTAACTTATATTGGTGCCCAGGAAGGGACTCGAACCCCCACGATGTTACTCGCTAGTACCTGAAACTAGTGCGTCTACCAATTCCGCCACCTGGGCATTTCAGGAAAGAGAGGCATTGTATCAAGAATTCCGCACATACCAGTGGTTTACTGGAAGAGTTTGTCGGCACCGTCTCGGGTCACCGCGATGGGCATGGTTTTGTGCAACGAGATGATGGCTCGCCAGACATCTTTTTGCCCCCCAACGAAATGCGCGCGGTGTTACACCGTGACCGTGTCAAAGCACGTGTCGTCCGCTTAGACCGCAAGGGTCGCCCTGAGGGGCGCGTGGTTGAAATTCTGGAGCGATCTAAGCAACCCATCATTGGACGTTTGTTGCAAGAGAGCGGCGTATGGTTGGTTGCCCCCGAAGATAAGCGTTACGGTCAAGATGTGTTGATCAACAAAGGCGCGACTGCGAAAGCGATGGTTGGTCAAGTTGTGGTGGTTGAACTGACCGAGCCGCCGAGTTTGTATGGTCAACCTGTAGGCCGCATCAAAGAAGTGTTAGGCGAGGTCGATGACCCCGGCATGGAGATCGAAATTGCCGTGCGCAAATATGGCGTGCCGTATGAGTTTTCTGACGCTTGTTTGGCCATGGCGCGAAGCCTGCCTGACAAAGTGCGCCTGCAAGATAAAAAAGGTCGCGTCGATTTAACCGACGTGCCTTTGGTCACCATAGATGGCGAAGATGCGCGCGATTTTGATGATGCTGTGTACTGCGAACCTGCCAAAGTTGGCAAGGGCAAAGGCTGGCGTTTGTTGGTGGCCATTGCCGATGTGAGCAACTATGTGGAAACCGGCAGCGCGATTGACGTGGATGCGTATGACCGCGCCACCAGCGTGTACTTTCCGCGCCGTGTGATTCCGATGTTGCCTGAGAAGCTCTCCAACGGCTTATGTTCACTTAACCCAGATGTTGAACGCTTGTGCATGGTGTGCGACATGTTGGTGAGTGCGTCTGGCGATGTGGAGGCTTATCAGTTTTACCCCGCGGTTATGTTTAGTCATGCGCGCTTCACTTACACCGAAGTCGCGACCATTTTGTCCAACACGCGCGGACCAGAAGCTGCGAAGCGCAAAGACCGCATTGATGATTTGATTAACCTGCACGATGTGTATGGTGCCTTGCTCAAAGCTCGTCATGTGCGTGGCGCAGTTGATTTTGAAACGACCGAAACACAAATCGTGTGTGATGAAAGTGGGCGTATCGACAAAATCATTCCGCGCGTCCGCAACGATGCCCATAAGTTGATCGAAGAAGCCATGCTGGCTGCTAACGTGTGTAGCGCCGACTTTATTTTGCAAAGCAAGCATCCAGGCTTGTTTCGTGTGCATGAAGGCCCAACGCCCGAGAAAATTGACGTGCTGCGCGGCTATCTTAAAGCCACGGGTATTGGTATGACGGTGGGCGACAAGCCTAAGCCTGCTGAATTTCAAGCAATTGCTGACGCAACCAAAGAACGCCCAGACGCACAGCAAATTCACTCCATGCTGCTGCGTTCTATGTCGCAAGCGGTGTACACGCCCGACAACAACGGCCACTTTGGTTTGGCATTCGAGGCCTACACCCACTTCACCAGCCCAATTCGCCGCTACCCCGATCTGCTGGTACACCGCGTCATCAAAGCGATTTTGCTCAAGCGCAAATACGCTTTACCAGCGTTGCCCACACCGGGCGAGGCTCATGCGAAGTTGGCGCGTCGTTTGGCATCCCGCGTACGCCAGCCAGAAAATAAACTGATTGAAAAAATCAAACCTTCCCTTGATATGCAAGCGTGGGAAGCTGCAGGATTACATTGCAGCGCCAATGAGCGCCGTGCGGATGAGGCGAGCCGCGATGTGGAAGCATGGCTCAAGTGCAAGTACATGCGCGAGCATTTGGGTGAAGAGTATGGTGGCGTCGTCACTTCGGCCACTGGCTTTGGTTTGTTTGTCACCTTAGATGCGATGTATGTCGAAGGCTTGGTGCACATCACGGAGTTAGGCGGTGAATACTTCCGCTTTGACGAAATGCGTCAAGAGCTTCGTGGCGAGCGCACGGGCATTCGCTATGGCATTGGCTCGCGCGTGCGCATTCAGGTCAGCCGCGTTGACCTAGATGGCCGCAAGATTGATTTTCGTTTGGTGCGAGAAGCTGATGAGTTGTTGTCACGCAATGGCAAAGACGTTTCTGGTTCACCCATGCAGAACTTCAAGAGCGCGGTGAAAAAAGCATTTACCAAAATTGGCGGCAAAGACGGACGTAGCGAGCCTAAATCAGCTTCAGGAGCGCCGCGTAAATCGGGCGATAAAAAAGCTGCAGCCAAAAGCCGCCGATCACGCAAGTGAATTGCTGCTAAGGGGTTTTGGGTTTAACGCACCGATGCAGCGAGTGACGTTGCATCGAGTGCCGGTCCAAAGCTAGGCCAAGCATCTGCCATATGGCCATGAGCAAACACAGCTCTACAGGCAGCTTCGAACACATCCTCATGACGAGCAATGTACGCGCCTATCAAACCTGCCAGCACATCGCCCGTGCCTGCTGTGGAAAGTAAAGCATTGCCTGATCCGTTGATGACGGCTGTGTGGTGTGGGCTGGCAATGATGCTGCCCGAGCCTTTGAGCACCACCACGCATTGAAATGTATCGGCCAAAAGTTGTGCGGCATGCAAACGGTTTTGCTGCACGTCTTTGGTGCTGCAGTTCAAGAGCCTTGCGGCTTCCAATGGGTGCGGCGTGAGCACGGTAGGCTTTTGGCGTGCGCTGCGTTTTTTCAGCAAGGTTTGCAGCGACGTGTCGCGTGCAATGGCATTTAGCGCATCAGCATCCAGCACCAATTTCTTTGAGGATGACAGTACGTTGTGCAACAAGGCATGAATGTCATCACCTCCACCGCAGCCGCATACCACCGTGGATGTTTTGAGGTTTAACCCAGCAGGCTTGCGCACCATCAATGCAGGATGTGCGGCAGTGACGGCGTGATGCGCAGCTTCGTCCATCAGGCCCAGTAGCACGCGGCCAGCACCACCATGCAAAGCTGCCAAACCTGCAAGCACCGCAGCGCCAGACATACCGGTTGCGCCGCCTAAAACAGACACATCGCCAAAGCTGCCTTTGTGGCTGTTGTGTGGTCGGTCGGACTGTGCTTCACCGTGCTGCTGCATCCACGCTGCAGGTGTTGGCGATGGCTCCACGCCTAAGTCGTTGAACCATACTTGGCCTGCGGCATCTTGGCCGTCGGCGGTGAACAAACCTGGCTTAAGGGTAAGTAGGCTCAACGTGTAGCGTTGAGCGCGGGTATGAACAGGTGCGCGATGTGGCTGTGTGCTGCCTAACCATTTGCCTGTGTCTGCTAATAAACCGGTGGGAATGTCCACGTACAACACGGCCTCTTCGCTGGCTTGAATGGCGCTGAGCCATTGCGCCATCAAACCTTCGGGGGCGCGTTGAGCGCCAATGCCGAGAAGGGCGTCGATGGCGAGGTCAAACTGTTGTGGCGGCTGTTCTGCAAAGGTCACACCAGCTGCTTTAGCGCGATGCCAAGCTTGCTTGGCATCTGCGGGGGCTTTTGCCTCGCTACCAAGCCAGGTGACGATGGTCTGCTTGCCCCATGCGTGCAAATGCACGGCAGCATCCAGCCCGTCTCCGCCATTGTTGCCGGGGCCGCAAGCAATCCACACGGTGCGTGCATGCGGTGCAATGGCCATGGCTAATTGCGCGGTGGCCAAGCCGGCGCGTTGCATCAGGCAGTTGGCAGGAAGTGCGGCTTGTGCTTGGTGCTCTAACGCTTGGGTCTGCGCAACGCTGTGCAGTGGCCAGCGGACTTGGCTGTTGATGTGTTGTGTCAGGCTTAAGACTTTCATCGGTGAAGATGTAAACGTTCAAGGCCCAAGCCTTGTAAATCGATGTCTGGGCTTTTGCCGTTGATGCTGTCGGCCACTACGCGCGCACTGCCGCAGGCCAAAGTCCAGCCACTCGCACCGTGCCCGAGATTGAGCCAGATGCCTGATACGCCACTGGCTCCCACGAGAGGTGGGCCATCGGGCAGCATTGGGCGCGAGCCTTTCCATACTTGCACGTTGTCTTGCGTGCGTGCAGCGCCCGGGAACCATTCGTCGAGCACGCGGTACAGCGTTTTGATACTGGCAGTGACGTGGCGCTTGGCGTTGCCGCCAATTTCAGATCCACCCGACACACGAACGCGCTGGCCCAAACGGCTGATGGCTACTTTATAGTGTTCGTCGATGACACCACTGCGAGGTGCATCTAACGGCTCACGCACAGTCGCGCTGATGGCGTAGCCGTGCACGGCTGCCAACGGAATGCGCAGCCCTAACGGGCGCAAAAGTTGTGCGCTGGCTAAGCCCGCACAGACCACGACCGCATCAAAATTTTCGCCCATGTCTTGCTCCGATATTCGAATTTTTTTTGGGGCTGAGTTGGAGAGTGGCAGCACTTCCGTATTGAAGTTGAATTTCACACCCAAGGTCTCTGCTTCGCTTTTAAGCAGCAGCGTGAATTGGCGGCAATTGCCCACTTCATCTTCGGGGAAGTGAATGGCTTGCGCTAACGCAGTTTCTGGGTTGAGCGCTGGCTCGATGCCACGGGCCTCTTCGGCGCTCAATGTCTTGAAGCTCAATCCTGCATCACGCATGATTTTCAAAGAATCATGCATCAGCTGTATGTCACGCTCGGTGCGCAGCAGCACCATGAGACCTTGGCTGCGTTCATGCTCCAAGTTCAAGGTGCTGGAGAGGGTGTGCATGCGGTGGTTGCTGTATTCAGCCAAGCGAAGCATGTTGGCACGGTTGCGTGCAAACGTGGCGGGGTTGCAAGCTTTGCGCATTTGCCACAGCCAGCGCAAATCGGCCATGCTGAGGCTGGATATGCGAAAAGGTGTGTCGCGCTGCCAAAGGTGGGAGAGCACATGGTTGAACATACCAGGACATGCCCAAGGTGCGGCGTAGCCTGCTGAGGCGATTCCCGTGTTGGAGAAGCTGCATTCTTCGGCAGCTGCGCCATTGCGCTCAAAAACTCGCACTTGATGGCCTTGCGCTGCTAGTTCGTACGCTGTGCTTATGCCAATCACGCCTGCACCAATCACCGCGACCTTCATAGGTGAATCCTTGTTGAAGGCGGCTGGCTGGGGGTAAGGCGCATGAAGGGGTGTGCTAGAATCATTGGGTTTTTCCGAGGTTGAGGCTCTGTCTCAAGTTCGGACAAGCATCACTCGCAAACCAGTCCAATCAAGGTGTTGCCAAAAGTTTCTTAAGAATGAAAACTGGCGGTGATGATGGGCTGGATTTTAGACCCAACCTTTGGAGTATCTCTATGTCAGTCACTATGCGCGATATGCTGGAAGCCGGCGTCCACTTTGGTCACCAAACTCGCTTCT
>CANFKQ010000138.1 GCA_947447405.1 Comamonadaceae bacterium
ACCACAATGGCCTTCGTGCGCGGTGTGATTTTGCCGCGAATATCGTCCAAATCAGGCATCCAGCCCTTGGACTCGTCGCACAAATAGTGCACCGGCGTGCCGCCCGATAGGCTTGCAGCCGCCGTCCACAGCGGGTAGTCAGGCGCCGGCACCAGCATCTCGTCGCCATCGTTGAGCAGGCCGTTGGTGGCCATGACAATCAGTTCACTGGCGCCATTGCCGAGGTAAATATCATCCAGCGTGACGCCATGGATGCCTTGCTTTTGCGTCTCGTGCATCACCGCTTTGCGGGCGCCAAAAATGCCTTTGCTGTCCGAGTATCCCGCCGAGGTGGGCAGGTTGCGGATCATGTCTTGCTGAATTTCTTCAGGCGCATCAAAGCCAAACACGGCCAAGTTGCCGATATTGAGTTTGATGATCTTGTGGCCTTCCTCCTCCATTTGACGCGCTCGGTCCATGATGGGACCGCGAATGTCATAACAGACGTTGGACAGCTTGTTGGATTTTTGGATCTTCTTCAAAGTCCCTCCGAGGGCTCTTTTACGGGGTGAAACCTATAATTTGACCACAGTTCTCAAGGTATTTATGAAATTACAGCCCGATCGCATCGAGACCCAGTCCATCACCGCCTATGGCTTGGGATGGATTGCCATCCAAGGCGAAAAAATCACACACAGCGTGCTTATCACCTCCGAGGGTATTCGTCTCGATTGGCAGTGCCAAACTTTTGATGAATTGCTACCACAACACTTCGCACAACTGGCTGAGCTAGATGTGGAGTTAGTCATCTTTGGCAGCGGTGAGCGCTTGCGCTTTCCCAAACCCGAATGGCAAGTGCCTTTGATGCAGCGTCGCGTAGGCCTAGAGACCATGGACACGCAAGCTGCTTGTCGCACCTACAACATCTTGGCTGGCGAAGGCCGAAAGGTGGCGGCAGCTCTGTTGGTCGAAGCCTCTACAAGTAATAATTAAGAACACGCTTCACTGCGCGGGGTGCTGGATCCGCATATTCATACCCAAGCCGAAGTTTCTAAGTTAAAATAGTGGGTTGCCGGAAGGAGGCTGTCTCGACAGTCGCCTCCTTCATCCGGCCGTCTGAACTGTCACACCTGATTGAGCGCTATGGCAATTGTTGTCAACAAACCCCTCCCCGAATTTGAAGCCAATGCAACAGGCGGCATTAAGGTAAGCAACACCTCGCACAACGGCCAAATGATGGTCTTGTACTTCTACCCCAAGGACAACACGCCCGGTTGTACCACTGAGGCCATGCAGTTTCGCGACAAATACAAGGACTTCGTCAAAGCCGGTGCCTTGGTGTTTGGAGTGTCACGCGACAACATGAAATCGCACGACGAGTTCAAAACCAAACTTGAGCTGCCCTTCGAGCTAATTGCAGACACCGAAGAAAAAATGTGTCACATGTTCGGTGTCGTTAAAAACAAAATCATGTACGGCAAAAAAGTCAAAGGCATCGAGCGCAGCACTTTCTTAGTTGGCGCAGATGGCTTGCTAAAGGAAGAGTGGCGCGGCCTCAAAGTACCTGGCCACGTAGACGAAGTTCTGAAAGCCGTCAAAGCTTTGAAGAAAGCCGCGGCTGCAGCAACGGCTTAAAGCCTTTGTACAAAAGTGTCACGGAGCTCGGTTATAGTGGCTTCATGACCTTGACAGAAGCGAACACGTTTCCAACAAAAAGCCGCCTTGGCCTCCAGGCGGCTTTTTCGCTTTTTGAACCCGAATTCCAGTTTTTTCTTTGCGTTTCAACTCTTTAAGTTTCATCTATGCCACTGCCACCCGCCCCAGCAAAACGAGCCGCCTTGTTGAATACAGAGGGCTTAGAAGCAGCAGCGCCAAAGTCCCGCAGCTCACGGAAATCAGTGCCACTGCATCCGCACCTCGTAGTCGATGAACAAGCCGTGATAGCCCGGGTGCAAGAACCAGCATCAGCTGCAAGCAAGCCCGAATCCTTACCGGCCGACAAGGGTGAACGCAAAGCAGCACCCACACGCGCTCAGACTCAGAAGAAAAAACACACAGGCCCAACCAAACTCTTCGTACTCGACACCAATGTGTTGATGCACGACCCCATGTGCTTGTTCCGCTTTGAAGAACACGATGTGTTCTTGCCCATGATCGTGCTCGAAGAACTTGACGGCCACAAAAAAGGCATGACCGAAGTGGCGCGCAATGCCCGTCAAACTAGCCGTTCGCTGGATGCCTTGGTAGCTTCGCACGGCGCAGACATCACAACAGGTATCAAACTTGACGGCACAGGCCATATCCAAGTGGGCGGACGTTTATTTTTCCAAACTGAGCCGCTTGAATTCACCCTGCCGTCCAGCCTGCCACAAGGCAAGGCCGACAACCAAATTTTGGGGGTAGTCGAAGCACTGCGCATCAAGCATGCGCCGCGTGAGGTAGTACTGGTATCCAAGGACATCAACATGCGCGTTAAAGCTCGCGCATTGGGCTTGGCCGCTGAGGACTATCAGAACGACAAAACCTTGGAAGACGGCGACCTGCTGTACTCGGGTGCCCTCGCGCTGCCTGAAGACTTCTGGCTCAAGCACGCCAAAGAGGTGGAAAGCTGGCAAAGCGGTAGCCACACCTTCTACCGCTTAAGCGGTCCCTTGGTGCCTGAGCTGCACATCAACCAGTTTGTGTATTACGAGTCCGCTGGCGAGCCCAGCCTGTACGCCCGTGTAACCGAAATTCGTGGCAACACAGTGGTGTTGAAAACACTCAAAGATTTCACACACCTCAAAAATGCGGTGTGGGGCGTGACCACACGCAACCGAGAACAAAACTTTGCGATGAACTTGCTCACAGACCCTGAGATTGACTTCGTCACCCTCACCGGTACGGCAGGCACCGGCAAAACGCTCATGGCTTTGGCCGCCGGCCTAACGCAAGTGCTGGACGACCGCCGCTACACAGAAATCATCATGACCCGCGCCACCGTGAGCGTTGGCGAGGACATTGGCTTTTTACCCGGCACCGAAGAAGAAAAAATGGGCCCATGGATGGGCGCCTTAGATGACAACCTCGAAGTGTTGGCTAAAACCGAAACCAGCTCAGGTGATTGGGGGCGCGCTGCCACCAATGATTTAATTCGTAGCCGTATCAAGATCAAGAGCTTGAACTTCATGCGTGGGCGCACGTTCTTGAACAAGTACCTGATCATCGATGAAGCACAAAACTTGACGCCCAAGCAAATGAAAACGCTGATCACCCGTGCGGGCCCCGGCACCAAGATTGTGTGCATGGGCAACTTGGCTCAGATTGACACGCCCTACCTCACCGAAGGCTCATCGGGCCTGACGTACGCGGTGGACCGTTTCAAGGGCTGGCCACATGGCGGCCACATTACGCTGGCACGGGGTGAGCGCTCGCGTCTGGCTGACTTTGCCAGCGAAGTGCTTTGAGGCCTAGCTAGCCTTAGTAATCGCCACCACTGCTGTAGCCACTGGCCAAGCTTTCGAACTTGGTGAGAGGCTTTAAGAACGCCAGCTTGACGGTCCCCGTGGGGCCATTACGTTGCTTACCGATGATGACCTCGGCTACGCCCGGCTCTTTGGACTCTTTGTTGTAATAGTCGTCACGGTAAATGAACATGATCACATCCGCGTCTTGCTCAATCGCGCCCGATTCACGCAAGTCACTCATCATGGGACGTTTGTCGGTGCGTTGCTCAACACTTCGGTTGAGCTGAGACAAAGCAATCACAGGACACTGCAGCTCTTTGGCCAACATCTTCAAGCCTCGTGAAATTTCACCAATCTCCGTCGCACGGTTATCACCACCACTGCTGCTAGAGCCGCTCATGAGCTGTAAATAGTCAACCACGATGAGCCCGAGCTTGCCGCATTGACGCGACAAACGACGCGCGTTGGCGCGCAGCTCACTAGGTGTGAGGCCTGGTGTTTCGTCGATGTGTAACGACACATTGCGCAACTTCTCAATGGCTTCGGTCAAACGCGGCCATTCGTCATCGCTCAATTTACCTGTGCGCAAATGACCTTGGTCCACACGACCAATCGAACCTACGATACGAACCGCCAGCTGCGAAGCCCCCATTTCCATGGAAAACACCGCGACTGGCAGGCCTTCGTTCAAAGCTACATGCTCGGCAATGTTGATGGCCAGTGCCGTTTTGCCCATTGAGGGACGCGCAGCCAACACGATCAAGTCGCCGGGCTGCAAGCCAGAGGTCATGCGATCAAAGTCAATAAAGCCAGTGGGCACGCCCGTGATGTCGTTTTGGTTATCAGCCATCTCCTGCACACGATCCAGCAAGTCAACCACCAGCTGGGGCATGGCTTGAAAACCCTGCTTCATCCGTGAACCTTCTTCACCAATGTTGAAGATTTTTTGCTCGGCTTCATCCAAGATTTGAGCCACCGCCCTGCCCTGCGTATTGAATGCGTTGGTGGCAATTTCGTCACTGGCCGTCACCAGCTTGCGCAGAATCGAGCGCTCGCGCACGATTTCAGCGTAGCGGCGAATGTTGCTAGCACTGGGCACGTATTGCGCCAAAGCGTTGAGATAACCCAACCCCCCGATTTCTTCAGCCTTCCCCAAGGCTTGTAAGTGTTCGTACACCGTGATCACGTCAGCCGGACGACTGGTATTCACCAAGGCACCTATGGCTGAGTAGACCTGCTTGTGTTCGTATCGGTAGAAGTCGCCATCGACTAACAAATCGCCCACGCGGTCCCATGCCCCGTTGTCCAATAACAAACCACCGAGCACGCTGGACTCGGCCTCAATAGAGTGCGGAGGAATGCGCAGTTGTGCAATTTGCTGGTCGTGAGAAAAGCTCTCATCAAAGCTGTTAGAAGCGGCTGACATGGTGATCCTGTAAAACGCACATCCTAAGCCCAGAGACGCCAAGCGCTTGGGATAACTCTGTGGATAAGAAGTGGGTTAGCTGGGGAAAAGCAAAGAACAAATAAAAAAGCCGCTCCGAAGAGCGGCTTCATGTGACGCGTAAAAGCTTAAGCAGCTTCGCCGTACACAGAGACAGTGATCTCAACAATCACATCGGTGTGCAACGCAACACCCACGGTGCTGTCGCTCACAACTTTGATAGGACCGTGAGGCATGCGGATTTGGGCTTTAGCCACTGCAAAACCTTCTTTCGTCAACGCATCAGCGATGTCGTGGTTAGTCACAGAACCGAACAAACGACCATCCACACCAGCCTTTTGGCCGATCTTGACGGCTTTGCCAGCCAACTTCTCGCCTTGAGCTTGTGCAGCAGCCAATTTTTCAGCAGCCGCTTTTTCGAGTTCAGCGCGGCGCACTTCGAATTCTTTGATCGCTGTCTCAGTAGCGCGACGTGCACGGCCTGATGGGATCAAAAAGTTACGGGCGTAACCATCTTTCACACGGACGATTTCGCCGAGGTTGCC
>CANFKQ010000139.1 GCA_947447405.1 Comamonadaceae bacterium
ACTGAGAAGCCAGATTGTTCAAGGTACTCGCTCACCATGTGGGCGAGGCGGTGGTCGTCTTCGATCAAGAGCAAGGTATTCATGGTGTCTTCATCATGCCTTGCTAAGTGTTTGCTTGTCTAAAGAAACGGTAAAGACGAGGTAAATCAGTGCGGTGCATCGGCGGCGCGATCGCCGTGGGCCACAGGCAAGATGCGAGAGGCCAACCACACCAGCAGCAGCACAGGCGCGCCCAGCAACGCGGTGCTGGTGAAGAACGCTTCATAGCCGTGCGCATCCACGTACACCCCTGAGAAGCCTGCCAACCACTTGGGTGCGAGCAACATCATCGAGCTGAACAGCGCGTACTGGGTGGCTGAGTAGTTCACGTTCGTGAGGCTAGACAAATACGCAATAAAAGCAGCAGACGCAATACCGCTGGCCAAGTTGTCGGCGGAGATGACCCACACCAAAGCGGTCAAGTCGTGCCCGCGGGTGGCCAGCCATGCGAACAGTAAATTGGTGATGGCGCTCAGCACAGCACCCAACATGAGAATGCGCATCACACCCAAGCGCATCGACAGCACCCCGCCGATGAAGGCACCCAACAAAGTCATGACCACACCAAACACTTTGGTCACCGCTGCGACTTCGTCTTTGGTGTAACCCATGTCCACATAAAACGGATTGGCCATGATGCCCATCACCACATCGCTGATGCGGTACACCGCAATCAAACCCAAAATGAGTGCGGCTTGCCAACGGTAGCGGCGAATGAATTCGGCAAAGGGCTCCATCAGTGCGCCTTGCAACCATTCGTGCGCGTTGCGAGCCGGCGGCATCACGCGTTGTGTAGGCTCGGGCGACAACAGCACGGTCAACACGCCTAGGGTCATGGATGCCGCCATCACCAAATACGCGGTTTGCCAAGCTGCGTGCAGGTAAGCCGTTTCATCAGCACCTGCCACGCGTGCGGCTACCCACAACACACCTGCACCGGCCCAAATCATCGCGAGGCGATAGCCGGTTTGGTAAGTGGCCGCCAAGGCGGCCTGGTGCTGTGCATCGGCCGATTCAATGCGAAACGCATCTAACGCTATGTCTTGTGTTGCCGAACCAAACGCCACCACCAAGGCACACCACACCACAGGCTCAAGCGCCACTTGTGGGTCGAGCAAGGCCATGCCGACCAAACCTACCACGATGGTGGCTTGTGCCAACAGCAACCAGCTGCGGCGGCGGCCCAGCCACCGTGTGAGCAGCGGTAATGGCAAGCGGTCTACCAGTGGCGACCACACCCACTTGAAGCCATAGGCCAATCCCACCCAACTCAAAAAACCAATCGTGCTGCGGTCAATGCCGGCTTCACGCAAGCGAAAACTCAAGGTGCCTAGCACCAGCAACAGTGGCAAGCCCGCTGAAAATCCGAGGCACAACATCCGCCAGGAGGCGGGCTCTAGGTACACATGCAGTGCAGCCAGCCAGCTGAGTTTTTTGGTATCGTTCATCCCACTATTTTCCGGCTTTTACAAAGAGACTTTTCCATGCTCACCAAACGTGCTTTTCTTTACGGCTGTGTTGGCTGCGCTTGCGCTGTAGGCAGCGGTGTGTTGCTGGCGCGTGATGGGGTGGAGGTCAACCGAGAGGCCTCCGTGTTTGCGAATCTCGTGCCTGCGGCAGAGGTCGAGCAATCGGCCCGCCAACAATACGCCGACATGATGAAAGAGGCGGCAAGCAAAAATGCGCTTGGCCCCGACAACCACCCACAAGTCATTCGCTTGCGTCGCATTGCCAAAGAGCTGATCCCGCAAAGCTTTGACTGGAACCCACGTGCCAAAGAATGGAAATGGGAAGTCAACCTTGTGGGCTCGAACCAAATCAACGCGTTTTGTATGCCCGGCGGCAAGATTGCTTTCTACAGCGGCATCTTGACCCAGTTGCAACTGACCGATGACGAAGTGGCCATGGTCATGGGCCACGAAATTGCCCACGCCTTGCGTGAACATGCGCGCGAGCGCATGGGCAAGGCCGCAGCCACCAACGGCGTGGCCACCATTGGCAGCACGGTCGCTTCCGTCTTTTTTGGTGTGAGTCCACAACTCACCGATTTGGTGGCCAAGCAGGGGGCTAATTTGCTCAATCTCAAATTCAGTCGCGACGATGAAACCGAGGCCGACTTGGTCGGCATGGAAATCGCGGCGCGTGCGGGCTACGACCCACGCGCTGGCGTGACGTTGTGGCAAAAAATGAGCGCCGCCAACAAAGGTGCACCACCGCAGTGGCTCAGTACCCACCCGTCAGGGAACACGCGCATTGAAGAGATTCAGGCCAACTTGCCAAAAGTGATGCCGCTGTACGAGCGCACGAAATAAGCCGCGCTAACTCATAGGCCTCAGGTTCCACCCACATACGGGTTGCTCACGCGCTCACGACCAAACGTACTTTCAGGGCCGTGGCCTGGAATGAACACCGTGTCGTCACCCATGGGCCACAAGCGCTGGGTGATGCTGTTGATCAAATCTTCGTGGTTTCCTTGCGGAAAGTCCGTGCGGCCAATGCTGCCGGCAAACAGCACATCGCCCACGAACGCACGTTTGATTTCAGGTGAATAAAACACCACATGGCCTGGTGTATGGCCGGGGCAATGGCGCACCTGCAGCGTGTGCTTGCCGAGAGTGACGGTGTCACCGTCATGCAGCCAACGCGTGGGTGTGAATGGGCGCGACGGGGGGAAACGATAGTTAGCGGCGGCTTGCGCCAAGCCATCAATCCAAAACTGATCGCCTTCGTGGGGGCCGATGATGGGCAGGCTCAGCTTTTCAGCCAAATCGGCTGTGCCGCCGGCGTGGTCAATGTGGGCGTGCGTGAGCCAGATTTGCTCAAGCGTCACGCCCAGTTGTTTGCAAGCGGCTTCCAACAGGGGCAAATCGCCACCGGGATCGATGACGGCGCCTTGCATGGTTTCATCGCACCAGACGATGGAACAGTTTTGTTGGAAGGGGGTAACGGGGACGGTTTCGTACTGAAGCATGTGGAAATGTTAGCGGCATTCCCATAGAAAAAATGCAAAGTCTCACAAACCCAGATTTTTGATGTCTGACGTGTAGTTGCGAATTGCGCGCACCAAGCAATACACCGTCATGCCCAATGCCAATGAAAGAATCACCACATCGAACATATAGCCTGAGAAATCGGCCAAATAAATAAGGGTAGCCTCCCCTGCGGCGACCACCACCAACAAGGCTTTAATGCCGATGCTAAAGAACAGTTTGAAATAGGCCACAGCAAATTCCTGTCATGACGAGCGACAAGAATACTGAGAAAGTGTGGATGCATATTTCAGGATATACGCTGGCAAAGCGTTTTAGACAAATCCGAAAACAATTCTTTTGTCATACGTTTTGAGCTCAGCCCCCTCTGACCACGACGCTCAACGCAGAGTTTTTTCGATGGCTTGCGCGATTTCTTGAAAACTGATGGGCTTGTGCAGAACTTGCACATTTAACTCAGCGAACAAATTAATGTGCGATGGCGTGGTGTCGGCCGTCACGATGATGGCTGGAATCTCATCGTTGTAGTTTTCTCGAATTTTTTCGATGAGCACGTCGCCTGTTGTTTGGCCTAAGCGGTAGTCGCAAAGAATGCAATCTAAGTGGTCAATCGTTTCAAGCTGGACGACTAACTCATCTTCACGCTCGGACAACACCTGAACATGAGCGCCTTTGCTTGCAAGCGTGTGTCTGTATGCCTCAACAATGATGGGGTTGTCTTCAACCACTGCAATGTGCTTGCCGTGAAGAATGTGATGCAGAGGCGGTATCTTCAGGGTGGGTCTAGTTAGATGGGCATCTTCCTCATTGGCTGAGGCTAAAAAACTTGTCGTGACAATGAAGCGAGAGCCCACACCCACCTCAGAAAATACGCTGACTTCTGCGCCGATCAAATGGCACAAGCGCTGAACGATGGATAAGCCAAGACCAAGCCCATCGTGCAAGGACCTCGTTCTATCGGCACGGAAAAACTCGTTAAAAATTTGCTGCTGTTCGGCTTCTGCGATGCCGCATCCTGTGTCACTCACCTCCATGACCAAGCAATCCTGTTCAATTCCAAATCGAAGCTCAACGCCCCCAGTTTCTGTGTATTGAATGGCATTCGAGACGAGGTTGCTCATAATTTGCTGCAACAGCAATTTGTCGCCTTGGACACTTAAATCTGGGCAGACCAAGTTCAGCGTCAAACCTTTGTTGAGTGCCGCTGTCTCGTTCAGGTCCCGAATGGTGTGGGCAAGCTCTTTCAAACGAAAAACTCGATGGTTCACCTGCATCACATCCGCATCAAGCTTGCTGATGTTTAACAAAGAATCAAACATGGCGTTCAGTGTCGTGATGCTGGTTTTAATTTTGGAGAACGTCTTCTTTTCAGGTGCTGGTAAGTTGTCAGGCTGGATCAACTCTAAATAGACGTTCACGGCATGCATGGGTTGGCGCAAATCGTGACTTGCGACAGCAATAAACTTTGATTTAGCAACATTGGCCGCAATCGATTGATCGCGCTCGTTGGCCAGCTCTTGGTAAAGCCGTTCGTTGCGAAAGCTAAGTCGTACAGATTCTTCGAAGGTATGGGCGAAGCTTTTTGCAATCTTGAAAACAATGAGATAAAGCGACGCAAGGCCAACGGTAAATGGCCATGGAAAAAAATTGGTAGTCCATAAAACCGAACTCAATGATGGAATCATGATCGGTAACGTGAACGCTAAAAACGTGGGCGTGTTGACGCTGTAGGCAAACATGCTCGAGATCATGGCTGCAGTCGTCATGTACACATAAATCATCCGATTCACCATCAGCAAATCGGGCGCTAGCAAAATCCAACCCAAGCCCCAACCAAAACCCACCAAGCCAAGTGCAACTGAGATGATTTTCAAATTGCGTTTGGGATCAAGAATTTTGTCAGCCTCCTGCGCCAATTTGTAGATCATCCAAGTTCGTACGCTCACAGCAACTAGCATGTACATCAGCCACATGACCAAATTCGAATAAACCACTTCGTCTTTGAACATCGGAATGCAGGTCAAGGGCGCCAATATATTGGCCACTGTGGCTGACCGTGCCGATTTTGTGATGTGTGCCGACTTTTCACGCAACAGTCGAACGGTGTTCATTTGGTTTTCTCTCAAGCTTAGACGTGTCAGAGCAAAAGTTGGTGCTTCTGAGCCATCAGCACAGCTTGTGTTCGGTTGAAAACGCGTAACTCTTTGAACGTCAGATTGATGTGAATCTTGACGGTTTGCTCACTGATGTCGAGG
>CANFKQ010000140.1 GCA_947447405.1 Comamonadaceae bacterium
CCGCTGGTCTCATCAGACAAGACAATTTCGGTGGTGAGGGGGGTGTTTTCTGGCGCCATGAGTGGGTCAATACAATGCTTTTTATTCTATGCGTTGACGAAAGAAATACTGTGGCTAATACCTGGATGTGTCTGATTTGTGGATGGATTTATGACGAAGAGACCGGCGCGCCCGAGCATGGCATTGCAGCTGGCACCGCATGGGCCGATGTGCCCATGAACTGGACTTGTCCAGAGTGCGGTGCACGCAAAGAAGACTTTGAAATGGTGCAAATCTAATCGCCATGCAAGTACGTGCGCAGTTTGAAAGCCATGTGCTGGCCTTGCTGCGCCAGCGCCCAGCCGTGAATTTGCAAGCGGCGCGGCACCTCGAGTTGCTGTGCCAGCGTCAGCTAGATGCTGAGAACATTCCCGGTTGGCGTACCTTTTGGTCGTTGGCGACCCATTTTTTTGAAGGCTTGCGTTTGGCCCCCAATCGCAGCATTGAAGAGTCAGAGGCCAGTGCAGCCTCACAAGTGCTCAGTGGCTTGCAATTGCGTGAGCAGTTCAACGAGCACGACAAACCCATTGAAGACAGCCTGCAGGTGATCAACCATCTGCTGTTTTTAGAGCAGGCTGATGTAATTTCGCAGCGCTTGGTCAGCATCCTCAACGATTGGTCCGAGTCGCCTGACTCCGACCTGCCCACCGAGGCCCAACTGGATGTGCAAAGCATGGCTCAATTGGCGCAAGACGTGCAGCTGACGGCGGTGCAACAAGTGGCCGATTCATTGGCCGTGCAACTGGCCCGTCTGCGTGCCAAGCGAGTGGCCGATGACATCAAAACCAGCCTGAGCGGTGCCCAAGAAGTCAGCCGCTTGCTTCAGCACTTTGCCGTGGGTAGCATGCGTGAGCCGCAGGCGAGTGTGTTAGCGGCCCTAAAAGGGGAGTGACAGGGCTACGCGTCGTCGGGGCGAATAGCCCCGCTTCTTACGTCACTTTCTTCACCACCCCATAACGTTCCAGCGTGAGCTTGCGCGCCTCGGCGTGGTCCACCACAGGCCTTGGGTAATCGCGGCCCAGCAACACATCTGCTTCTTCTAACTCCAACGGTTTAGCTAGCCACGGCGCGTGGATGGCTTTGTTGCTGAGCTTGGCCAGTGCGGGCACATAACGGCGAATGAACTTGCCCTCTGGGTCAAATTTTTCACTTTGGTTGGTAGGGTTGAAGATGCGAAAGTAGGGTTGCGCATCGCAACCGCTTGAGCTGGCCCACTGCCATCCGCCGTTGTTGGCGGCTAGGTCAAAGTCGTTCAAGTGTTCTGCGAAATAGCGTTCGCCCCAGCGCCAATCAATGCCAAGGTCTTTGGTCAAAAAGCTAGCCACCACCATGCGCAGGCGGTTGTGCATGTAGCCGGTTTGGTTGATTTGCGCCATCGCCGCATCGACCAGCGGGTAGCCTGTGCGACCCTCGCACCACGCGGCAAACAGTTCTTTGGCGTGTTTGTGGTGGTCCCACTTGATGTCGTCGTATTCGGGTTTGAACGCACCTTTCACCACACGCGGATGGTGGTGCAAAATTTGGTGATAAAAATCCCGCCAAATCAGCTCAGACAGCCACGTCTCTGCTCCTTTGGAGCCCACCAACATGCGTTTGTACGCGGTGGAGGCTAACTGGCGGATGGACACCGTGCCAAAGCGCAAGTGCACGCCCAAGTAGCTGGGGCCTTTGATGGCAGGGAAGTTGCGCGTGTCGTCGTACTTGTCCATGCGGTCGAAGAAATCTTCAAATAAGGCCAAGCCACCGGGGCTGCCCGTTGGCACATGCAAGCTGCTGAGGTTGGTCGGTTCAAAGCCCATGTCTGCCAAAGTGGGGACGCCCACTTGGTAAGCCTTGGGCCGTTCAGCTAAGGCCTTGATGTATTTGCCCACAGGGTAAGACTTCAAATAAAAGTCGTTTACCTTTTGCAGCCAAGCGTTTTTGTAGGGCGTGAACACGCCGTAGGGCTTGCCCATTTGGGTCAGCACCTCACTGCGCTCAAAAATCACATGGTCTTTGAAGGTTTGAAAGCCAATACCAAAGTTTGCCAAGCCGCCACGCACGTGGGCGTCGCGAGCCAGTGCGTCGGGTTCGTCGTCGTGGTTGGCAAACACCGCTTGCACACCCAGCTCGTGGGCGAGGCGCGGTATTTCGTCAGCGGCCACGGCATGGCGCACGATCAAGCCTGCACCGGCTTGGCCAGCCACAGCGTGCAGCTCTGCATGCAGCGCGACCAGTGACTCGCGGATGAACTCCACACGGCGGTCTGCGCGGGGCAAGCTGTCCAAGATCGCTTTGTCAAACACAAACACACAGTGCACGTGCTTGCAGCTTTTGAGCGCGTGAAACAGCGCTGCGTTGTCAAACGCGCGCAGGTCGCGGCGGAACCACATCAGACCTTTGTCCACGTGGGGCAAATGGTGTGTTGATTTAGACGACTGGCTAGGCATGTTCACCCTTTAAAATTGGCATATGACCGCTGATTCTCTCTCTATCAACTTGACGCATCATTTTTTGATTGCCATGCCCGGTTTAGAGGACGAAGCTTTTGCCAAAAGCGTGGTCTATGTCTGCGAGCACAGCGAGCGTGGCGCGATGGGCCTGGTCATCAACAAACCCAGCGAGCTCTCGATGGAGGGTTTGTTTGAGAAAGTTGATCTGCCCCTGCATCGCCAAGACCTCATTAACGTCCCCGTGCTGCAAGGCGGGCCAGTGCACACTGAACGTGGTTTTGTGTTGCACGATGCGTTGTGGGGCCATGAGGTGCAGCAAGCAGGCGGGGCGGCATTCGTTGTGGCACAAGAACATTCGCCAGAAGTTGCAGTCTCTGCCGAAGAAGTTCAAGAAGCAGCAGCCCTTGATGCCGTGAGCCACAAAGAATCCGTCTACGCCTCCACCATGACCATTCCCGGTGGCCTGGAGATGACCACTTCCAAAGACGTGCTTGAAGCCCTGTCGATTGGTGCAGGCCCAAAGCGTGTGCTGATTTCTTTGGGTTACTCGGCTTGGGGCGAAGGTCAGCTGGAGTCGGAGCTGGCTGAAAACAGCTGGCTCACCGTAGGCGCCGATATGGCCGTGATTTTTGACACGCCTGTTGAGCAGCGCTACGCACAGGCCATGAAGCTACTCGGTCTAGAGCCTTGGATGCTGTCCAACCAAGTGGGGCACTCATGAGTGCACAAGCCGCACCTTTGGCATCAGCGACCAAGCCCATCGTGCCCGCGAATTTTCAATCTTTCTTAGCGTTTGACTTTGGCGTCAAACGCACCGGCGTCGCCTATGGCAGCCGGATGTTGCGCGAGGCACAACCACAAGCCACCGTCAACGCCGAAGGCGATGCACGTTGGGCCCTCATCACCCAACGCATTGCCGAGTGGCAACCCGACGCACTGGTGGTGGGCGTGCCCTATCACCCAGACGGGGCCGCACACGAGAACACGGCCAAAGCCAAAAAATTTGCACGCCAGTTGAACGGACGTTTCAATCTGCTTGTATTTGAAGTGGACGAACGCTACAGCACCACCGAAGCGCACAGTCAAGGCGCCAAAGATGCAGACGCTGCATCGGCTTGCATCATCCTCAATCAATTTTTTCGAGAGAACTTATGAGTACCCACGGCAATTTGATGCTCGACGCGGAGAGCTTGTACATCGAGCTACTCAAAGGCGTGCGCAGCATGCTCACGCCCACCACACGTTTGGTGGGCATCACTTCGGGTGGTGCTTGGTTGGCGGCACGTTTGCAAAAAGATTTGAAGCTCGAAGGCGAGGCCGGCAGCATTTCATCCGCCATGCACCGTGACGACTTTGCGCAACGCGGCTTGGCCGACGGTGGCCAAACCAAGCTGCCGTTTGAAGTCAACGGTGCCCACCTCATCGTGCTCGACGACGTGCTCTACACCGGCCGCACCATCCGCGCTGTGCTGAATGAGTTGTTTGACTACGGCCGTCCTGCCCATGTGCAGTTGGCTGTGTTGGTCGACCGCGGTGGCCGCGAGTTGCCCATTCAGGCCGACTACGCGGCAGCGCGTGTGGCCTTGCCTGCCACCCAATCGCTGGCGCTGACCAAAGATGACCACGGCCAATTTAATTTCTCAGTAAAGGGCTGATCCAAAGTGCTCTACAAACGCAACCCCCAACTCAATAAAAACGGCGAGCTGATTCACCTGCTCTCCACCGAAGGTTTGTCGCGCAATATCTTGACGCACATCTTGGACACTGCAGCTAACTTCGTTTCGGTCAACGACCGCGAAGTGAAAAAGGTGCCACTCTTGCGTGGCAAGAGCGTGTTCAACCTCTTCTTTGAAAACAGCACACGCACACGCACCACGTTTGAAATCGCGGCCACGCGTTTGTCGGCTGACGTGTTCAACCTCGACATTGCGCGTTCGTCCGCCGCTAAGGGTGAGTCGCTGCTCGACACCATCGCCAACTTGAGCGCGATGGCCGCCGATATTTTTGTGGTGCGCCACAGCGAGTCGGGTGCGCCATACCTCATTGCTGAACACGTCGCGCCGCATGTGCACGTGGTCAACGCTGGTGATGGCCGTCACGCACACCCCACGCAGGGTTTGCTGGACATGTACACCATCCGTCACTACAAAAAAGATTTCACCAACCTCACCGTGGCCATCGTGGGCGATGTGTTGCACTCGCGTGTGGCGCGCTCGGACATTCATGCGCTCACCACACTCGGCTGTGCCGAAGTGCGCGTGGTCGGCCCCAAGACCTTGGTGCCCAGTGATTTGTCCGCCATGGGCGTGAAGGTGTTCAACAACCTCGAAGAGGGCATCAAGGATTGCGACGTGGTCATCATGCTGCGCTTGCAAAACGAACGCATGAGCGGCGCCTTATTGCCATCGAGCCAAGAATATTTCAAATCGTTTGGCCTCACGCAAGAGAAGTTGCAACTGGCTAAGCCCGACGCCATCGTGATGCACCCGGGCCCCATCAACCGTGGGGTGGAGATTGACTCTGCCGTGGTCGATGGGCCGCAAAGTGTCATCTTGTCGCAGGTGACGTTTGGTATTGCTGTGCGTATGGCCGTGATGTCCATCGTGGCGGGGAATGAAGCATGAATATCCTGATTCAACACGGTCGTGTGATCGACCCAGCCTCTGGCTTTGACCAC
>CANFKQ010000141.1 GCA_947447405.1 Comamonadaceae bacterium
GTACCAATTTCAAACCAATGAGACAAAGGCCATTCTTTATCCGCACGCGAGGTGCCGTGCACCAAAGCGACCAAAGGTTTGCGCTGCGCTGCGGCTTGGCCGAGCCCGTAGTTCAACTGTGCAGGCACGTGATAGCCCAAGGCATTGGCACACAGCAATCGGCCACGCTCCACCGCGTGGATATGTGGTGTGATGGGCACGGCCACATCAGCCACCCAGCGTGTGGGACGTTCGTAACCTGAGCCATCTGTGCGATTTGCCAAAGCATAGCGTTGGCCGCCTTTAGCTTTGCAGGCCAACCAAGCGACTAAAGCTGACTTGGTCAGTCCTTGTAAATCAAATATGACGTCATACGCCTCTTGCTGCAAATCAGCTTTGAAGGCTTGCCACTCGGTGCGTGTTTGGGCGCGGGTGTCGGCGTTGAAAAGTCCTTTGCGCCAGCGACGTATCTCGCAGGGAATCACGCGGTGCACTGCTGCGCAACGCGCAGCCAGCGGCGCAAAGCCACGCTCGACCACCCAATCAATTTGGGCATTGGGAAAAGCCGCTTGAAGGTCCATTACCGCGGGCATGGCATGGACCACGTCGCCCAGTGACGAGAGCTTGACGATAAGCACCTTCAACGGTGCTTGTCGCTCATGCATGGCGGGCAAGCTCAATGTGCCGCCTCTTGAAACTTTGCATCGGGCTTGACGCGATGCAACAGCGACAGCATGTCGTGCTCAATGCGGTCCAGCGCGACTTGGGTTTGGCCTTCAAAACGCAACACCAGCACAGGCGTGGTGTTAGACGCACGAATCAAACCAAAGCCATCGATCCAGTCGATGCGCAAGCCGTCAATCACACACGCCTCCGGCTTGAATTCAGACGAAGGCAATTCACCCGAAGACACGAGCTGTTGTAACTCAGCACTCACACGGTGTGGCTCGCCTTCGGCACAACCCACGTTCAACTCAGGGGTGGAGAAGCTGGTGGGCAATGCGTTGAGCACCGCGTTCGCATCGGTGCTGCGGCTGACTATTTCAAGCAAACGGCAACCGGCGTAAGTGCCATCGTCAAAACCAAACCAACGCTCTTTGAAGAAGATGTGGCCGCTCATCTCACCGCCCAAAGGCGAATCGACTTCTTTCATCTTGGCTTTGATAAGCGAGTGCCCTGTTTTGAACATCAAGGCTTGCCCGCCTGCTGCGCGAATGGCGGGCGCTAAACGCTGAGAGCACTTCACGTCAAACACAATCGTGCTGCCGGGCATGCGTGACAACACGTCTTGTGCAAACAGCGTCATTTGACGGTCGGGGTAAATGGTTTCGCCGTCCTTTGTGACGATCCCTAAGCGGTCGCCGTCACCATCGAACGCCAAGCCCAATTCAGCACCTGTGGTTTTGAGAGTTGTAATGACGTCTTTCAAATTTTCGGGCTTACTGGGGTCTGGGTGGTGGTTGGGGAAGTTGCCATCCACTTCGCTGAACAGCTCAATCACGTCGCAGCCCAAGGCTCGGAAGATGCCAGGCGCTGTTGCACCTGCAATGCCGTTGCCGCAATCGACCACCACTTTCATGGGGCGGCTCAAGCGCACATCACCCACGATGCGTGCCACGTAGTCAGCCGTCACATCCACGTGCTGGATGCTGCCACCCGCTTTGAGCGTCCAACTCTCGGCTTGCATGATTTCGCGCAAGCCTTGAATTTCGTCACCGTAAATGGCACGGCCACCCAAGACCATTTTGAAACCGTTGTAGTCCTTGGGGTTGTGGCTACCCGTGACTTGAATACCGCTCTTGCACAACGTGCTGGCTGCGAAGTACAGCATGGGGGTTGTTACAGCGCCCACATCCATCACTTTCATGCCTGCGGCGACCAAGCCACGCATCAGCGCTTCGACCAGTGAAGGTCCGCTCAGGCGGCCATCGCGGCCCACGGCCACCATGGTTTCGCCACAAGCAGCGGCGTGTGTGCCAAAAGCACGACCCAAGGCTTCGGCGACTTCGACATTGAGGGTGGAGGGAACGACACCGCGTATGTCGTAGGCTTTGAAGATGGTGGCGTTCACTTGCATAGTGATGAGATTGTAGAGAGCCAGGCCCTCGCTTTGCTTGGCCAACTATGATGTGCAAACATCCCTCAAAAGCCTTATGCCAACGACCGCCATCCACCAAATGCACACCACATCACCACTTGGCGATGTACTGCTAGCCGCCACGGCGCAAGGTTTGGCAGGCGTGTGGTTTGTGCATCGCCAAGAACATCAGCCAGACAGCAGCGCATGGGTCACCGACAACGCACACCCCACCTTGATGGTCACGGCAACGCAACTGCGTGAGTACTTTGAGGGCCTGCGCCAAACCTTTGAAATTCAGCTGCAACCAGCTTGGGGAACACCTTTTCAACGCGCTGTGTGGCAAGCCTTGGAACGCATCCCCTACGGCCACACCAGTACCTATGGCGACATCGCCCGCGACATTGACAACCCCAAGGCCGTGCGTGCCGTGGGTGCTGCGATTGGCCAAAACCCACACAGCATCGTCGTGCCATGCCACCGGGTGTTGGGTGCGAACGGCTCATTGACCGGTTTTGCAGGTGGTTTGGACCGCAAAAAACATTTGCTTGCACTCGAGGCCACACACGCATGACCGAGCGGCATCTGCACTGGCGTGAATGGGTGCCTGAGTTTGTGCTGTTGGCACTGCTGTGGGGTTCTTCGTTTTTGTTCATGCGCGAAGGTGCGTATGCGTTTGGCCCTTTTCCAACGGCTTGGGTTCGCATCACCTTAGCGGCTGTCATCCTCACACCTGTCTTGATGTGGCGGCGCGAGGTAGGCTTACTGCAACAGCACTGGCGCCCTGCTTTGTCATCAGGTTTGCTCAATGCGGGTATCCCGTTCGCCTGCTATGCCTATGCGCTGATGCACATCAACACAGGCCTGACGTCGATCTTGAATGCCACCACACCGTTGTTTGGCGCGCTCATCGCTTGGGTTTGGTTGGGTGACAAACTCAATGCCACACGCGCTTTGGGTTTGGCATTAGGCTTCACAGGTGTGGTGCTACTGGCCAGCGATGTGCCCGGCGGTATTTCATTCAAAGCAGGCGGCTCTGGCCTAGCTGTGGTGGCCTGTTTGGTCGCCACGTTTTGCTACGGCATTGCTGGCAGTTTCACCAAGCGCTATTTGCACAACATACCCTCACTGGTCACGACCACTGGCAGCTTGTGGGGAGCGAGTCTGGGGCTCACCATTCCCGCCATTCTCACTTGGCCAAACGAAATGCCTTCATTGCATGCATGGGGTGCACTCGGTATTGCTGGCCTGCTGTGCACCGCTTTGGCTTATGTCTTGTATTTCCGATTGATGACGCGTACAGGCCCTGCACGCGCCATGACTGTGACTTATTTGATTCCAGTATTTGCCAACCTGTTTGGCGTCATGTTCTTGGATGAAGTGGTCACGCATTGGATGATGGCATGTGCTGTGGTAATCGTCATGGGTACGGCGTTGGCCTCTGGTTTGGTGCAGCGCAAATAAAGTAAGCGTGAAACACCCAAGCCTGTTACAATACTTGATCGCTTTAGTCGACTTCTAGCACGCTATCTCTACCTTGCGCGTGCCAGCCCCTTAGCAAAGGGGCGTTTTAAGTAAATTCCCACTTCTTCGCGTATTTCAACCAGTTCTTTCAGGACTGCGTTTTGTCGTTCTATTTTTTAAGATTCCTATGATTCCAGTTCTTTATACCCAACATACATCCATCACGCTTGGCAAGTACCGCATCGCCGCCTGCCCACGTGCCCTACCCAGCGGCCGCTTTGCAGCCCAGGTCTCAGTAGCCAGCGGAAAAGGCAGTGCCAGCACGGCACGCATCATGTGCTTCATTGATGACTTTGCGACCCACGACGACGCGGCCAAATACGCTTTGGCCCAAGGTTTGGACTGGGTGAATGAAGCCAAGCCAACCCATTGACACGGCGTTATTGATCAAAAAATAATCTGCGCCTTTACAAAACTTCTCCGCAGAGACACAGACACAAAGGCACGAAAAGCTTAAACTTTTGAAACTTGAAATTTAAATCAAGTTGAAAGAAGCCCATGCGCAATCTCCAAGCAAGTCAACCGCTAGTCACTGATGAAGAGCTGAATGCGCTCATGGGAGAGGAATTGCTTGCCATTTCTGACACCGATGCTTGGTTCAAGTACCGCAACTTATTTGTGTTGGCAGTGGTGATGTCACAAGTCGTCAAGCTCCTGTTCTTCTCGCACTTGGCGATTGGTAACTTTGAGCTTGGCAAACTCGACCCCCAATCATTTGGGCACTACCTCGTATTTCGTGCCTGCTTTGTCACCGCCATCAGTGCGTTCTACCTCTTCAGTTATTTGAAAGATTGGTATTTCGAAAAGGTATCACTGCTTTATGTAGGTATCGCCATCACCGCCTTGGTGATGGACTACTTCAATGCCTATGTTTATCTTAGCGAAAACCCCTTGCAATGGATGACAGGCTTGATTGCCTTGCGCTTTCTAGCTGTCGGCTGCTTGCTAATAAATGCATTGAATGCGAAACGCACGCCTGCTATGCCAAGGCACTTATGGTCTTAATTTTTTCAGACGTTAAAAAGGCCTCGGAACAAAATTCCGAGGCCTTTGTCTTTGGCTCAGCACAAAGCTGAACCAATAGATTTGCAGAGCTTAGTAACCGCCGCGACCGCCACCACCGTAGCCGCCTGAACGATCGCCACCGCCGTAGCCGCCACCGCCTGAGCGATCGCCACCACCGTAGCCGCCGCCACCCGAACGGGGAGGACGTGGCTCCATTGGGCGTGCTTCGTTCACAGTGATGCTACGACCGCCCAATGATTGACCATTCATGCCTTCGATAGCGGCTTGCGCTTCGGCATCGCTGCCCATTTCGACGAAGCCGAAACCTTTTGAGCGACCTGTGTCGCGTTCCATCATGACTTTGGCGCTGGTGACAGAACCGAATTCACCGAAAGATTGCTCGAGGTCGCCATCGCGAACCGTGTATGGCAGATTGCCGACGTAAAGTTTATTGCCCATGGGGACTCCTTAAATACAAGAAAAAGCGAAGGGGTCCCGATAGCACAACTAACCCGAGAAGTA
>CANFKQ010000142.1 GCA_947447405.1 Comamonadaceae bacterium
ATCATGGAGTTGGGCATGTCCCACCGTGGTGAGCACGCCGAGATTGAAACCTTCGTGGGTCAATCGGTGGACTCCGAACTCTCAGGCAACATGATCGACATCTGCCCCGTGGGCGCGTTGACCAGCAAGCCATTCCGTTACAGCGCACGTACCTGGGAATTGAGCCGCCGCAAGTCGGTCAGCCCGCATGATGCGACGGGTGCTAATTTGGTCGTTCAAGTCAAGAACAACAAAGTCATGCGTGTCGTGCCTTTGGAAAACGAAGACGTCAACGAATGCTGGATTGCTGACCGTGATCGTTTCAGCTACGAAGCTTTGGAAAGCGCAGACCGTTTGACCAAGCCCATGCTCAAGCAAGGTGGCGAGTGGAAAGAAGTCGATTGGCAAACCGCCCTCGAATACGTCGCCAACGGCTTACAAGGCGTCAAAGCCCAGCACGGCCCACAAGCCATCGGCACTTTGGCCAGTCCACACAGCACCGCCGAAGAGTTGTTCTTGGCCGCGAGCCTGACTCGTGGTTTGGGCAGCCAAAACATCGACACACGTTTGCGCGCTGCAGACTTCCAAACTGACGGCAAAGCCCGTTGGTTGGGTACGTCTGTGGCCTCTCTCACCACACTGCAACGCGTGTTGGTGATTGGCTCAAACGTCCGCAAAGATCAACCTTTGTTGGCTCAACGTCTGCGCCAAGCTGTGCGCAACGGTGGCAAGGTCAACGCCTTGAACGCACAAGCCTACGACTGGGCCATGCCTGTGGCCAACACCTTGGTGGCTGATGCCGCCAATTGGGTACAAGCCTTGGCTGATGTCGCAGCGGCTGTGGGTGCTATCACGGGTGCTGCTGCACCTGTGGCGGGTAACGCCAACAGCGCAGAGGGACAAGCCATCGCCAAGTCTTTGACTGGCGGCGAACGCAAAGCCATTTTGTTGGGCAACGCAGCGGCACACCATGCCAAAGCGTCTAGCTTGCTGAGCTTGGCCAACTGGATCGGTGCACAAACTGGGGCAACCGTGGGTTACCTCGGTGAAGCTGCCAACACGGTGGGCGCTCAAGTTGTGGGTGCCTTGCCAAAAGCTGGTGGTCAAACCGCTGGCCAAATGTTGGCAGGTGGTTTGAAGGCGGTGGTGTTGCTCAACACCGAACCCGCTTTCGACGCTGCCAACGGCCCTGCTGCGGCGCAAGCCATCGGTCAAGCCGAAATGGTGGTCACATTGTCTCCCTTCAAGGCCAATATGGACATCAGCGATGTGTTGTTGCCCATCTCACCCTTCACGGAGACTGCTGGCACGTTCATTAATACCGAAGGTCGCGCACAAAGCTTCCACGGCGTGGTCAAGCCTTTGGGTGAGACACGTCCCGCATGGAAAGTCTTGCGTGTGTTGGGCTCCATGCTCCACGTGCCTGGTTTTGAATTCGAGACCATCGAAGAAGTGCGTACCCAAGCGATTCCGGCCGACGTGCAAGCTCAGCTTTCTAACGCATGCACCGCCAACGTGGACGTGAGCCCATCTGCAGGGCAGCCTGCGACTGCGGCGATTTACCAACTCGACAGCTTGGTGCGTCGCGCACCATCGCTGCAACTTACGGCTGATGCCCAGCAACCCGCGGTTGCGGTCAAGTCGCAAGGAGGCCTGTAATGGTTGAAAACATTTACAACGCAGGCTTTGGCTTGATGTCTGACGTGTGGTGGACCACGCTGGCTTGGCCCGTTCTTTGGGCTTTGCTCAAGATCGTGGCTGTGCTCTTGCCTTTACTCGGTTGTGTGGCTTACCTGACTTTGTGGGAGCGCAAAGCCATTGGTTACACCCAAATCCGTAAAGGCCCTAACCGTACTGGACCTGGTGGTTTATTGCAGCCCATCGCTGACGCGCTGAAGTTGCTCACTAAAGAGATCATCATCCCAACCCAAGCAACGACTAGCTTGTTCTTCTTGGGGCCGATCATGACCATCATGCCAGCCTTGGCTGCATGGGCGGTTGTGCCATTTGGTCCTGATGTGGCGTTGGCTAATGTCAACGCCGGCCTACTGTTTTTGATGGCGATCACGTCACTCGAGGTGTACGGCGTGATCATCGCGGGTTGGGCGTCTAACTCCAAATACGCTTTCATTGGTGCCATGCGCGCATCGGCCCAAATGGTGAGCTACGAAATCGCCATGGGCTTTTGCTTTGTGATCGTCTTGATGATTTCGAACAGCTTGAATATGACCGACATCGTCATGGGCCAAGCCAAAGGCATGATGGCGGACAAGGGCCTTGGCATCTTGTCTTGGAACTGGTTGCCTTTGTTCCCTGTGTTCATCATCTATTTCATCTCTGGTTTGGCTGAAACCAACCGTCACCCGTTTGATGTGGTGGAAGGTGAGTCTGAAATTGTTGCCGGCCACATGATTGAATACTCGGGCATGTCTTTCGCGATGTTCTTTTTGGCCGAATACGCCAACATGATCTTGGTCTCTGTGTTGACTGTGGTGATGTTCTTGGGTGGCTGGTTGTCCCCCTTCGACAACGCGTTGTTCAATATGATCCCTGGCTGGATTTGGCTCGGGCTTAAGACCTTCGTGGTCGTGACCATGTTCTTGTGGGTGCGTGCCACGTTCCCACGTTATCGCTATGACCAAATCATGCGTTTGGGTTGGAAGATCTTCATTCCACTCACGCTGATCTGGTTGTTGGTGGTGGGTGTTTGGATCCAAACACCTTGGAATATCTGGAATTAAGGCCGGAACTACACCATGACAACGACTACACATTCCGCTCCTTTCTCATTGCGCGACTTTTTGTCGAGCTTCCTCTTGATCGAGCTGTTCAAAGGCATGGCCCTCACAGGCAAGTACATGTTCTCACGCAGCATCACCATTCAGTTCCCGGAAGAGAAGACACCGTTGTCTCCTCGCTTCCGTGGCCTACATGCCCTGCGTCGTTATGAAAACGGCGAAGAACGTTGCATTGCTTGCAAACTTTGCGAAGCCGTGTGCCCAGCGATGGCGATCACCATCGAATCAGACCAACGCGCAGACGGCAGCCGCCGTACCACACGCTATGACATCGATTTGACCAAGTGCATCTTCTGTGGTTTCTGCGAAGAGAGCTGCCCCGTCGATTCCATCGTTGAAACCCACATCTTTGAGTACCACGGTGAGAAACGCGGTGACCTGTACTTCACCAAAGAAATGTTGTTGGCAGTGGGCGACCGCTATGAACCCGAAATTGCTGCCAACAAAGCAGCTGACGCTAAATACCGTTGAAAGATTTCATGATGGATATCCAATCGGCTCTTTTTTACGCGTTTTCAGCAATCATGTTGTTTGCGTCATTCCGTGTCATCACGGCACGTAACCCTGTGCACGCCGCGCTTTACCTGGTTTTGGCCTTCTTCCAAGCCTCGGGCATCTGGATGTTGCTCAAAGCAGAGTTTCTTTCGATTGCCCTCGTGCTCGTGTACGTTGGCGCGGTGATGGTCTTGTTCTTGTTTGTTGTGATGATGCTTGACATCAACATCGACAGTATTCGCCAGGGGTTCTGGAAGCACTTTCCACTCGCTGCCACCATTGGTGCTGTGATCGCTCTGGAGTTGGCTGCTGTGTTGTTGGGCGGCTTCCGTATCAGCGAACCTCAAAAACAAATTTCTGCACAAGTGATTTCACCCGCGGCTGTATCGGCTGTTGCGCCTGTTGATACAGCATCTGCCGCTGATGTTGGCCACATGGTGGTGGCGCAAGTGTCAAACACAAAATCCTTGGGTGTGTTGCTCTACACCGAGTACCTCTATCCCGTGCAAGTGGCGGCCTTGATTTTGTTGGTGGCATTGATTGCTGCCATCGCTTTGACTTTGCGTGCACGCAAAGACAGCAAATTCCAAAATGCGGGCGATCAAGTTCGCGTCAAGGCCCGTGATCGTGTGGAGTTGGTGAAGATGGATGCGGTCAAACCCGCACCTGCCGCTACCGCCGCAGAGGAGACAAAAGCATGAGCATCACCTTAGGCCACTACCTCACATTGGGTGCGATTTTGTTCGCGCTCTCTGTGATTGGCATTTTCTTGAACCGTAAAAACTTGATCGTCTTGTTGATGGCGATTGAATTGATGTTGCTCGCGGTCAACATGAACTTCGTGGCGTTCTCACACTACTTGGGTGACTTGAACGGTCAAATTTTTGTTTTCTTCATCTTGACCGTGGCTGCTGCTGAATCTGCCATTGGCTTGGCGATTCTGGTTCAGTTGTTCCGCAACAAGTCCAGCATCAACGTGGATGAACTCAACACGCTCAAGGGTTAATTCACTATGTCACAAACCCTGCAAGCTTCTACATTGTTGGCTGTGCCTATGGCACCGCTGGTGGGTTCAGCCTTGGCTGGTATTTTTGGTACCCGCTTGGGTGGCAACAAAATTGGCCGCGGCTTGACTCACTCTCTCACCATTTTGGGCGTGTTCATCGCGTTCGTGTTGTCTGCCATGACGCTGCAAAGCGTGGCATTAGACGGCGCGCGCTTCAATGAAACCCTCTACACCTGGATGGTCGTGGGTAACCTCAAAATGGAAATCGGTTTCATGGTCGATGGCCTGACCGCCATGATGATGTGCGTCGTGACCTTTGTGTCATTGATGGTTCACCTCTACACCATTGGCTATATGGAAGAGGACGAAGGCTACAACCGCTTCTTCTCTTACATTTCTTTGTTCACCTTCTCCATGTTGATGCTCGTCATGAGCAACAACATGCTCCAACTGTTCTTCGGTTGGGAAGCGGTGGGCTTGGTGTCTTACCTGTTGATCGGTTTCTGGTTCAACAAACCAACCGCGATCTTCGCGAACATGAAAGCCTTCTTGGTCAACCGTGTGGGTGACTTCGGCTTCATCTTGGGTATTGGTTTGATCGCGGCTTACGGCGGCACTTTGAACTAC
>CANFKQ010000143.1 GCA_947447405.1 Comamonadaceae bacterium
CGCCACCACGTCAACATCACCATGACGCAAGCCAAGGCCGTGAGCAACTACACCAACTCCATCTTGGCCAACATGGAAGTGACCGACGAAGGTTACGACGAAGCCCTGTTGCTTGACACCTCAGGCTTTGTGTCTGAAGGCGCTGGCGAAAACATCTTTGTGGTCAAAGACGGCGTGATCTACACGCCCGACTTGTCGGCTGGCGCTTTGAACGGCATCACCCGCAACACCGTGTTCCACATTGCCAAAGATTTGGGCCTGGAGATTGTGCAAAAGCGCATCACACGTGACGAAATCTACATCGCCGACGAAGCCTTCTTCACGGGCACCGCCGCCGAAGTCACCCCAATTCGCGAACTCGACCGCATTCAGTTGGGCGAAGGCAGCCGTGGCCCGATCACGGAAAAAATCCAAACGGCGTTCTTTGACATCGTCAATGGCCGCAACCCCAAGTACGCACATTGGTTGACAAAGGTTTAAAAAATGAGCAACCCAGTTGAACTCTTGGCAAAAGATTTGAATGGTCATGGCGGCGTGTATTGCCCCAGCGACAAAGCCGACATGAAACTTTGGAACACCCACCCCAAGGTTTACTTGGATGTGGCCAGCACGGGCGAAGCCAAGTGCCCTTACTGCGGCACGGAGTACAAACTCAAAGCCGGCGAGCACGTTGGCCACGGCCACTAAAAACGCGCTCCTCATTGCTCCCCAATGGATTGGGGATGCGGTGATGACAGAGCCCTTGCTGCGTCGCTTGGCTGCGCGCGGCGAGCGCCTGACTGTCGCGGCCTTGCCTTGGATTGCACCGGTCTACCGTGTGATGCCTGGCGTGACCGAGGTGATCGTCATGCCGTTCAAACACGGCGGCTTGCAACTGATGGGCCGCTTGAAGCTGGCGCGTCAACTGCGCGGCAAGTTTGATGTGGCCTATGTCTGCCCCAACTCCCTTAAAAGCGCGCTGCTGCCTTGGATGGCAGGCATCGCTAAACGCGTGGGCTACACCGGCGAAATGCGTTTTGGCTTATTGACAGATCGCTTAGACAACCCCGACACCGAAGAGCGCCCACCCATGGTGGAGTGGTACGCGGCGTTAAGCCTTGTTGGCCAAACCCGCACCGGCCCCATGAAACTGGTGGGCGATTTGCGTCCCGTGCTCAAAGCGGGTGTGGGTGTGATGGACGAAGCCCTCGAAGAGCTAGCCACCAACATGCCGACGTTGCCCACGCTTGCCAAACACAGCTATGTGGTGTTTGCGCCGGGTGCTGAATACGGCCCAGCCAAGCGCTGGCCCGCCAAACACTTTGCTGAGCTGGCCAGCAAGATGGATCGACCCGTCTTCTTGCTCGGCTCGAACAAAGAGTTCGACATCTGCCAAGAAATTGCCACCGCGGCCAATGCTCAAAAGCCTGGCAACTGTTTTAACTTGGCTGGCCAAACCAACCTCATGCAAGCCTTCGCGCTTATCGCCTATGCGCACCGCGTGGTCAGCAATGACTCAGGCCTCATGCATGTGGCCGCCGCGTTTGCCGTGCCACAAGTGGCGGTGTTTGGTTCATCCAGTCCGGAGCACACCCCGCCTTTGAACGATCGTGCGCGCGTGGTTTGGTTGCGTGTGGATAAAAACTATCAGCCGCCACTGGCATGCGCACCTTGCTATGAACGCACCTGCCCGTTGGGCCACATGCGTTGCTTAGAAGACGTGTCGGCCGATCGCGTGTATCGCTTGCTTTGATACGCGCGCAGGCATCTCGGGGTTAACAGCGGATGGCCTTATGAACTTCACTTCTGTTCTCGATACAAACTACCCTTTGATACAAGCGCCGATGGCAGGCGTGCAAGACAGCAGCCTCGCTATCGCGGTGAGTCGAGCCGGCGCTTTGGGCTCGTTGCCAGCGGCCATGCTGGATGCTGCAAGTCTGCGGCGAGAACTGCAAGTGCTGCAAAGCAGTGGCTTGTCTTACAACGTGAATTTCTTTTGCCATCAAGCGCCGATGCATACGATCGAGGCGGAGTCAAAGTGGCAGGCTGTGTTACAGCCTTATTACCAAGAATTCAACATTCATGCATCGCGCATTCCAGCTTCAGCGGGGCGTCGTCCTTTCGATGATGAAATGGCTGAAGTCTTGCAAGAGTTTTCACCCACAGTGGTGAGTTTTCACTTCGGCCTGCCAAGCAAACGTTTGCTCTCTCGTGTGAAAGCGCGTGGTTCATTTGTGATGTCGTCAGCGACCACATTGGATGAGGCGCATTGGTTGGTCGCCCATGGCGTGGATGGCGTGATTGCGCAAGGACTGGAAGCGGGGGGCCACCGCGGACATTTTTTAAGTCGTGATGTCGCGCAGCAAGCCAACACCTTTGATTTGCTGAAGCAGTTCAAGCCGCATATCCATGTTCCCATCATCGCCGCGGGAGGTATTGCGGACGCACAAGGTGTGCACACGGCCATGTCAATGGGCGCTGCAGCCGTGCAAGCTGGAACTGTGTTTTTGCTTTGCCACGAAGCTAAAACTAGCGCGCTGCACCGAGCACGTTTGTGTGATGTGCATGCACCCACCGCATTGACCAATTTGTTCACTGGCGGTTTGGCGCGCGGGATGTTCAATCGCGTGATGCAAGAGCTCGGGCCGCAAAACCCAGCGGCCCCTGCATTTCCGATGGCGACACAAAGCATCGCGCCATTGAGGTCAAAGGCGGAGATGAATCAACGTGATGACTTCACGCCGCTGTGGTCGGGCATGAACCGTTCGGGATGTGCGCAATGCCCTGCCGCTGACATCGTCAACAAGCTCGCGCTCGGTTTTACCAGCTGATTTAAGCCGGCAGCATCACCACAAACTGTGCGCCACCGCCTTCACGGTCCTGGCAAAGCACGCTGCCACCATGGCGTTGTACGATGGAGCGAACCAATGACAAACCAAGGCCTACGCCGCCTTCACGTTCGCTCGCGCCGGGTAATCGGTAGAAGGGTTCGAAGATGCGTTCGCGTAAATCAAGCGGCACACCAGGACCGCGGTCGCACACGCACAGGCGCACCCAGTTGCGGTTGTTCTCGTTCAAGGTCGACAGCTGTACTTCAATGTCGGAGGTGCCATAACGTCTCGCGTTTTCTAGCAAGTTGCGTAATAGGCGGCGCATCAGTTTGGTCACGCCCGGTACCACGATGCTGTGCGGGTCAAAGCCCAGTTCTAAATGTGCATCGACACGGGCACACTCCTCGCTGGCAAGCCCCGTCAAGTCCACGGGCTCAACCGTGCCAAGGTCGGCCTCTTTGGCGTCGAGTCGGCTGGCCAACAAAATTTCGTCAATCAATTGGTCAAGTTCACCCACGCTGCGCGAAATCTCTGCTTTCATCGCTGGTGAGGGCGAGTCGCCCATCAGCTCTAACCCCATGCGAATGCGTGTGAGCGGCGAGCGCAGTTCATGCGATGCGTTGGCCAGCAGCGATTTGTGCGAGGTGACCAGTTGCTCTACTTGCGCGGCTGCATGGTTAAAGCGTTGCGCGAGGTAAGCCACTTCATCATTGCCTTGCTCAGCAACGCGCGCCGACAAGTTGCCTGTGCCCCATTGCTCTACGCCTTTTTGCAAATTCTCTAAGCGGCGCGTCAGTCGGCGCACGATCGGGTAAGTGCCCAGCGCGACGGCGAGGGCCACGAGGCCCAAGGTCCATGCAAACCCAAAGGGGGGACGTGACCAAAAACTGTGCGGTGGGCGCGGCAAATGCACATGCATCAGCTCGCCGTTATGCATGCGCACCATGAACTCGGGGCCTGAGCCAAAGTGACCTGGGGGGTGCGGCATGTCGGGCCCTGGCAAGGGCGGCGCCTCGACGGGCAGGCCATCCGGCGGACGCAAGCGCGCTTTGCCTTGGCCCACCAGTTCACCCGATGCGTTGCGCACCATTACTTCGCGCAGCGGTGGCTCTGCAGTCATGCGCATGGCCCAACCCGCAAGCAGTGTCAGCACGGCCACTGCCAACACCACAGCCAGCCAAATGCGCACATACAAAGGTAGGTGCAAAGTGCGGCTGGGTGTGGAGGTGCTTGGCATGTCGTTAGTCTTGTTGTTTGGCAAACACGTAGCCCACACCGCGCACGGTCAAGATGCGTTTGGGCGCTTTGGCGTCATCTTCAATCACGGCGCGAATGCGACCCATGTGCACGTCGATGGAGCGGTCGAAAGCTTCGAGTTCTTTGCCGCGCACGGCTTCCATGATTTGGTCACGCGACAGCACGCGACCAGCACGTTCAGCCAACACCCACAGCAGGTCAAACTGATAGGCGGTGAGGTCGCATGCTTGGCCGCGCACGCTGACGATGCGGGCATCTCGGTCTAGCTCTAACGAGCCGAACTTTAAGGTTTGATGTGATGCTTGCGGCGTTTCGCCTGGCAAGTGACGGCGTAATACTGCGCGAATGCGGGCTAGCAGTTCGCGTGGCTCAAAGGGCTTGGGCAGGTAGTCGTCAGCGCCCAACTCTAAACCCACAATGCGGTCCATTGGATCGCCTTTGGCGGTCAGCATGAGCACCGGTGTTTGTGCCAAAGCACCGGGCAAAGCGCGGATGCGTTTGCACACCTCGAGGCCATCAATGTCGGGCAGCATCAAGTCAAGCAACACCATGTCAGGCGCAATGTCTTGTAACGCCTTGAGGCCGTTCAAACCATTGGCTGCGTGCTGCACTGAGAAGCCAGATTGTTCAAGGTACTCGCTCACCATGTGGGCGAGGCGGTGGTCGTCTTCGATCAAGAGCAAGGTATTCATGGTGTCTTCATCATGCCTTGCTAAGTGTTTGCTTGTCTAAAGAAACGGTAAAGACGAGGTAAATCA
>CANFKQ010000144.1 GCA_947447405.1 Comamonadaceae bacterium
ACGTGCCGTCTTGCAAAAAGATTTCCATCTGACCTTCCAACACAAACAGCCACTGCGGGTTGTCGGTGCAGTGAAAGTCGCTGCGAAACCCCACAGGGCTGCGACGCAGCTGCATGCCACCGCTGGGCATTAGGGGTGACAAACGCGCTTGCGGCTTGCCTTCGGTGAGTTCGACCGACTGCTCGTGGAAACGTGCGAAGCCGTCGGTGTCGGTGAAGAGGATGACTTTGTTAAAAATTGGATTCATAGGTCGTTACTTTAGCGTGCCGCCAGCAACGCGTGGCTTTCGCGCACGAGACAATGAACACTTGAATTGGCCGTCAGCTTGTTCACAATCAAGGCCTTACATAGGAGCATCCCCATGAGCAAAGTAGCAATCGTCACAGGTGCCAGTTCAGGTATTGGCAAAGCATGTGCTTTGGCGCTGTTGACCGAAGGTTGGCAGGTGGTGTTGGTAGGGCGTCGTACGGATGCGCTGCAAGCTACTGTGCAAGCGGCGGGCGCAAATGCTGCCAATGCTTTGGCTGTGCCCTGCGATGTGAGCAACGAGGAGGATGTGGCCAAGTTGTTTGAGCAGGTGCGCGTCAACTACGGCCGCTTGGATTTGCTGTTTAACAACGCAGGCATCTTTTTGCCAGCCACCATGCCCGGCGATTTGTCAGGTGAGGATTGGCGTAGGTCAGTAGATGTGAATTTCAACGGCGCGTTTTATTGTTTGTCGCACGCGTTCAAGTTGATGAAAGCACAAAGCCCACAGGGCGGTCGCATCATCAACAACGGGTCGATTTCTGCGCATGCGCCGCGCCCAGGCTCGATTGCCTACACGGCCACCAAGCACGCCATCACGGGCATGACGAAAGCGGCGTCGCTGGATGGCCGCGCGTTTGACATTGCGGTGGGCCAGATTGACATTGGTAATGTGGCCAGCGACATGACCGAGAAGTTTGCCGCTGGCGCTTTGCAGGCCGACGGCAGCGTGAGGCCTGAGGCCCGCATGGACATGCAGGGCGTGGTCGACAGCTTTATGGCGATGGCGCGTTTGCCGTTGTCGGCCAATGTGCTGTTCATGACGGTGATGGCTACCAAAATGCCTTTTGTGGGGCGCGGCTAAATCCCCACTTCATTGCCAATTTGGCGCAAGGCTGAACTTTTAGAATAGTGGCAATTTTTACTTTTACCGCTTACATCCATGAACGTCATTCGCTTCTCTGATTTGTGCGCCAACGGCTCGGCCAAAGGCAAACGTGTTTTCATCCGCGCCGACCTCAATGTGCCGCAAGACGATGATGGCCAGATCACCGAAGACACGCGTATCCGAGCGAGCGTGCCTGCGATTCGCATGGCCCTCGAAGTGGGTGCCGCGGTGATGGTCACATCTCACTTGGGTCGTCCTACCGAAGGCGAGTTCAAACCCGAAGATTCATTGGCCCCCGTGGCTGAGCGTTTGAGCGAGTTGCTGGGTCGTCGCGTGCCGCTGATTTCCAACTGGGTGGACGGCGTAGACGTTGAGCCAGGTCATGTGGTGTTGTTGGAAAACTGCCGCGTGAACAAGGGCGAGAAAAAGAACAACGACGAATTGGCTCGTAAATTGGGCGCTCTGTGTGACATTTTTGTGCACGACGCCTTTGGCACCTCGCACCGCGCCGAAGGCACGACCTACGGCATCGCGCAGTACGCGCCCGTGGCCTGTGCCGGCCCCTTGTTGGCCGCTGAGATTGACGCGATTACCAAAGCCTTGGCAAACCCCAAACGCCCATTGGCCGCCATCGTGGCGGGTAGCAAGGTGTCTACCAAGCTGACTATTCTGAAGAGCCTGGCCAACAACGTGGATCAGCTCATCGTGGGCGGTGGCATTGCCAACACTTTCATGCTGGCCGCTGGCTTGAACATCGGCAAGAGCCTGGCCGAGCACGACTTGGTGAACGAAGCCAAAGCAGTGATTGAACTGATGAAGTCACGTGGCGCAGAAGTGCCAATTCCTACCGACGTGGTGACGGCTAAAACTTTTGCAGCAGATGCTGTGGCCACCGTGAAGAAAGCCACCGACGTGGCCGACGACGACATGATTTTGGATATTGGGCCAGAGACCGCAGCCAAGCTGGCCGCGCAACTGATGAAGGCCGGCACGATCGTGTGGAATGGTCCTGTGGGCGTGTTTGAATTCGCTGCGTTTGAGAACGGCACGAAAACCATTGCCCACGCCATTGCCGAATCGAGCGCGTTCAGCATTGCCGGCGGTGGTGACACCTTGGCCGCCATTGCCAAGTACGGCATCGAAAAACAAGTCGGCTACATCTCTACTGGCGGCGGCGCTTTCTTGGAAGTGCTCGAAGGCAAGACCTTGCCTGCGTTTGAAATTTTGACCAAGCGCGCTGCGGGTTGATTACCAAGCGCAAGCAAACGAAAACAACTGTCGGCTCATGCTGTCTTGGCTAATCGGTTTCCACCCTTCAGCCACGGGCAATGCTTTGATGGCGGGGCCGTTGCCCATTTTGTTCGGGTGGCTGGTGGCGCTGAGGGTTTTGTATTTTCCTTCGGTGCAGTCGTAATCGATGTAGGACTTGACTGATTGCTGGCCCGTTGCATCGGGCGCTTGCAGGTCATACACCACCCACACGCGGCGGTTGTAGCCCATCTTCACAATAGCGCTGGAGTCGATGTAAACGGTGGCTAATTCGTTGCGCGTGACGGTCACCCACATGGCGTGTGACGCTGCTGATGCCATCGCCAGTAAAAATAAAATGATGAATTTCATGCTTGTGAAGCGTACAAGAAAAAGCCTCGCAAATTCCTGAGAACCTGCGAGGCTGAGAAGGCTTGGCAACACCGAAGCGACGGCTTATGCGGCTTTCATCGCGCGGGGGCTCGTGACTTTGCCGTCATACGTCATCCAGCTGTCTGTCTTGAAGTCATACAGTTTGCAGTCGCGTGCAGTTTGCACGTACCAGCTCCAAGAGAAAGGCTGAACGATGATGCGCTCGGGCAGCAACTCTTCGAGTTTGCTTTGTGCTTGCTTCAGTTTGTACAGAGGAATACTCATGTCCAAGTGGTGCGCGGTGTGCTCCATGATGTGGTGCATCAGCGCACCGATGTTGAATGGGAAGGTCAAGTGCACCGTGGTCGACACAAAAGGTGAAGCCTTTGACCAGCCCGTGCGCTCTTCGTGCCAAGACACGTCCACATGGGTGTGGTGCACGTAGACCACGAAACCAATCATGGTCACCCAAAAGAAGAAGGGCACAACTACACCCATCAGCAAGATGTAGCCAAGGGTTTGCTCAGTCGCAATTGCAGCCCACACCATGGCAGCCACCCAAGCAGCGCCAAACGCGGTGATGAGCAAACAGTCTTTGATGAAGATAGGGCGGCGTGTTGGCATGTTCTTTTCGTTAGGGAACACCATCTTGTTCCACCAGATTTCGATCATGTAGTACAACCCAGGTGCCCAGCCGCTGCGGTAGATGCGGTCTTTGAGTTTCGCGCCAATGCTCAAGGCTGCGTACTCTTCGGGGGTGTAAGGGGCCCACACGAAGTCGAAGTTTTTGAGGTTGGTGTAACCGTGGTGCACCACGTTGTGGCCGATGTCCCACAGGCTGTAAGCGGTCAACGATGGCAAGAACGCAATGCGGCCCAACCACTTGTTGAGGTTGCGGTGCGGGGTGAGGCTTTGGTGGCAAGCATCATGGCCGATGATGAACAAACGTCCGATGACGAAACCAGCTGCGCAGCCGCTCAAGAGCTTGGCCCACCAAGCATCGAAATACACGGTGCCTGCCATGAGGGTGCCCCACAGCACGTAGTCAACGACGAGCATCAAAATGGCCAGCGCGGTGGTGCGCTCTGCCAAGGGGATCAACCACTCGCGCATAACTTTGCGGTGTGGCATGGGTTCGCCAGGAAGGATAGGTTGGATATGTGTGGTCATAGGAATTGAATCTTAGGTGGCCTGTGGTGATGCGCACTGATTTGCATCAATTAATGAAGGGATTATCGCCGCATACGCTAAAAAAGCGGGTGTTTACCCGTTGGTGAGCCAAGGCCATCTGCTGCAAAAGAAACATAAAGCATGTGTTTGCAAGAGTTTGTGTGCTGAAAACCAACGCGAATGTGACTTTCAAACATGTAAGAATGAAGCAAACAAAACCAACAGGAGACACCCCCATGGCCCGTCACGCTACCAAAATTGTTGCCACTTTAGGCCCCGCGTCTAGCGACCCAGAGTTGCTTGAAGCCATGATCCGTGCGGGTGTGAACGTGGTGCGCCTGAACTTTAGCCACGGCAAAGCCCAAGACCACATCGACCGCGCCCGTTTGGTGCGCGAGGCGGCTGCCCGTGCGGGCCGGGAAGTGGCCATCATGGCGGACCTGCAAGGCCCCAAGATTCGCGTGGGCAAGTTTGTGGACGGCAAGGTCATGCTGGAGAACGGTGCGAAGTTTGTGTTGGATGCTTCACGCACCGAACCCGGCGATTTGCAAGGCGTAGGCTTGGACTACAAAGAGCTCCCCCGCGATGTGAAGCCCGGCGACTTGCTGTTGCTCAACGACGGTTTGATTGTGTTGACGGTAGAGGCCGTGCGCGGCGAACAAGTGCACACCACGGTCAAAGTGGGTGGTGAGCTGTCGAACAACAAAGGCATTAACAAACAAGGCGGCGGCTTGACCGCGCCTGCGTTGACCGCCAAAGATATGGATGACATCAAAACCGCGATGAGCTTCCAAGCCGATTACCTCGCGGTGAGCTTTCCCAAAAACGCCACCGACATGGAAATGGCGCGCCAATTGGCCAACGTGGCGGGTGTCGAATACAAACACAAGC
>CANFKQ010000145.1 GCA_947447405.1 Comamonadaceae bacterium
ATGCGGGCGCGGTAAGTGGCGCACAGCACCAATTGAAAGCGGTTAGGGATTTGCTCGAGGCAATCTTCAACAGTGATGCGGGCCATGTGGATACTCCAGAATTCAGGTGATGTTCAGGGCTTGAAAGATATCAGCCCGAGCCCGGCGCTGTGCCAGGTATTTGAGGCGCTGTGCATGCACGATCGCTTTCAGGTCGAACAAGGCGGTCTCAAACAATTCATTGATTATAACGTAGTCAAATTCTTTGGCCTGTGCCATCTCGTCTGCGGCGTTTTGAAGGCGCATGTCAATGATGTCGGGCGCATCTTCGCCACGGTTGTGCAGGCGAGACTTTAGTTCTTCCCAGCTTGGCGGCAAGATGAAGATGAGCACCGCATTGGCAAACAGCTTCTTCACTTGAATAGCACCTTGGAAGTCGATTTCCAAAATTACGTCTGCGCCTTGGGCAATGCGGTCTTCAATGGCTTTGCGCGACGTGCCGTAGCGTTGGCCGTGCACATTGGCCCACTCCAAAAATGCGTTGCCTTCGACCATTTGGTCGAATTCGGGGGGTGACACAAAGAAGTATTCGCGACCGTGCTTTTCTTGGCCGCGTGGTTGGCGCGTGGTGTGCGACACGGAAGGGCGCACTTTGGCGTCGAGCTCCATCAAAGCTTTGACGAGGCTTGATTTGCCAGCGCCACTGGGGGCCGCGACCACAAAGAGGTTGCCTGGGAAGTTGTCCATTATTCGAGGTTCTGTACTTGTTCGCGGAGTTGTTCGATCAACACTTTCATGTCCACCGAAATACGGGTCATTTCCATCGTGGCCGACTTCGAGCCCAAGGTGTTGGCCTCGCGGTGCAGCTCTTGAATGAGGAAGTCCAAACGCTTGCCCACACCTTCTGCCTTGCCGCCTTTGGCCAGCAAGTCGTCCATCTCGTCAAAGTGCGACACCAAGCGGGTCAGCTCTTCGGCCACGTCAATACGAATGGCAAAGGAGGTTGCTTCGGTCAAAGCGCGGTCTTGCGCTGCTTCGGGCAAGGCTGTGCCTTCGGTCAAGGCCATGGCTTCGCGCCAACGCTCTAAAAACTTCAGGCGTTGTTGCTCGACGAGTTGCGGCACCAGCGGCGCGGCCTGTGTGGCTAGCACGCGCAATTGGCCAATGCGCTCGCGTAGGGTTTGGGCCAAGCGTGCGCCTTCGCGTTCGCGGGCGTCGCTCAGCTGGGTCAGGGTGTTTTGGGCCAGCTTCAGCACCGTAGGGCCAATGTCGGCGGGCGCGGCAGATTGGGCTGTGGCCAAACGCAACACATCGGCCACCGATAAGCCGTTGGCCTTTGGCAAGTGAGCGTGTACTAGCTCTTGCAAGCCCAGCAGGCGTTGCAGCAGGGCAGGGGTGGGCTCGGCAAAGCTGGTGTCAGCCGTGCTTTCAATGTTGGCGCGTACCTCGACTTTGCCGCGCTTGAGGTGCTTGCTCAACAACTCGCGCATGGCCGCTTCGTGCTGGCGCAGCTCTTCAGGCATCTTGAACGTCAGGTCCAAAAAGCGGCTGTTGACCGAGCGAATCTCTAGCCCCAAGCGCAGGGCTGGGCTGTTGGCCGTGTCAGAAGGTAGCTCGGTTTGCGCGCTGGCATAACCGGTCATGCTGTAAATGGGCATGGGGTGGCGTTTTGTATCAAAGACTACATTATCTCAGGCTCTCCATTGCGGTTTTTTGACGATGGGGCGAGATATTCGGATTGGTCGACAATTGACGTTTTACCGAATCCTTCAAACGCTTGATTCAAAGCTATAAAAAAATGACTACCACCTTGCCCGCCTCTCGTCACACCCGTGCTGCCGACCAACTGCGCCCCGTGCGCATCACCCGCAACTACACCATGCACGCCGAAGGCTCGGTGTTGATTGAGTTTGGCCACACCAAAGTGCTGTGCACCGCGTCGGTGGAAGAAAAAGTGCCTGGCCACAAAAAAGGCTCGGGCGAAGGCTGGGTGACCGCCGAATACGGCATGCTGCCTCGTGCCACCCACACCCGCAGCGACCGCGAAGCCGCACGCGGCAAGCAATCGGGCCGCACCCAAGAAATTCAGCGCCTCATTGGCCGCTCGATGCGCGCGGTGTTTGACCTGAAGAAACTGGGCGAACGCACCATCCATTTGGACTGCGATGTGTTGCAAGCCGACGGCGGTACACGCACTGCCAGCATCACTGGCGCGTTTGTAGCCGCACAAGATGCGGTCAACAAGCTGATTGCCGCAGGCAAGCTGACCGAGAGCCCCATCACCCAAGGTATTGCTGCTATTTCGGTGGGCATGTTGGGCGACTTACCTTTGCTCGATTTGGAATACACAGAAGACTCAGGCTGCGACACCGACATGAACGTGGTCATGACCAGCGCTGGCCACTATGTGGAAGTGCAGGGCACTGCCGAAGGCCTGCCTTTCACCCGCGACCAAATGAACGCCTTGTTGGCTTTGGCTGAAAAAGGTGTGCGCGAACTGATCGCCATGCAGCAAGAAGCCTTGGCTGCCTAAACGCCCATGTCGCAGCCCTCAAGCCCTCAGATGCGGCGAATCGTTCTAGCCTCTAACAACAAAGGCAAACTCGCCGAGTTGCAAGCCATGTTTGCGCCCTTGGGCGTTGAGCTGGTGCGCCAAGGCGATTTGCATATTGGTGAAGCCGAAGAGCCGTTTCACACCTTCGTGGAAAACGCCTTGGCCAAAGCCCGCCATGCAGCGCGTGAAAGCGGCTTGCCCGCCCTGGCAGACGATGCTGGCTTGTGCGTCGATGCCTTTGGTGGCCTGCCCGGCGTGCAAACCGCCTACTACGCCACCCAGTTTGGCTACGAGAAAAGCGATGACAACAACGTGCGTGCCTTGCTAGAACAAATGGTCAACGTGGACAACCGCCGCGCAGCTTTAGTGAGTACCCTGGTTGCCGTGCGCCACCCCGACGACCCCGAACCACTGATCGCCGTGGGGCGTGCCTTGGGCGAAATCACGCGTGTGCCTGTGGGCACCCATGGTTTTGGGTTTGACCCCATTATGTTCATGCCGCGCTTTGGCAAAACCTTTGCCGAGCTGCCCATCGAGGTGAAAAACGCCAACAGCCACCGTGGCCAAGCCGCGCAGCACATGCTCGCGCTCATGCGTGAACGTTGGTTCGCTTGAAGCTCGTATAAAGCTACGCGATGACCCAAGACATCCAACACCTCATGCGCCCCGGCACGCTGTCGCTCAGCAGCTTGCCGCCGCTCTCGCTGTATGTGCATTTGCCGTGGTGCTTGAAGAAGTGCCCGTACTGCGACTTCAACTCGCACGAGCTCACTAGCAGCGTGGGGGGTGAGCTGCCCGAGCAGCGCTACCTCGATGCCTTGTGTGCCGACCTAGAGCACAGTCTGCCCCTCATCTGGGGCCGCAGTGTGCACAGCATCTTTATTGGTGGCGGCACGCCCAGCTTGTTCTCGCCGGCTGCGATTGAGCGGCTGATTAGCGACATGCGAGCGCGTTTGCGCTTAGAGGCCGATTGCGAAATCACGCTAGAGGCCAACCCCGGCACGTTTGAAAAAGACCGCTTCCGCGCCTTCCGCGCCGCAGGCGTGACCCGCTTGTCGGTGGGCGTGCAAAGCTTCAACGACCAACACTTGCAAGCCTTGGGTCGCGTACACAACCGCGCCCAAGCGATTGCCGCGGTAGAAGAAGCACGCGAAGCCTTTGACACCTTCAACCTCGACCTGATGTACGCCTTGCCCGGTCAAACGCTGGCGCAGTTGGACGAAGACTTGGACATGGCTTTGTATTTGCAGCCCCCGCATCTGTCGGTATACCACCTCACCATCGAGCCCAACACCGTGTTTGCCAAATTCCCGCCCCAAGTGCCGGAAGATGACGACGCGTACGCCATGCTCGACCGCATCACCGAGCGCACCGCCACCGTGGGCCTGCACCGCTACGAAGTATCGGCCTATGCCAAAGACAACCACCGTTGCTGGCACAACCTCAACTACTGGCAGTTTGGCGACTACTTAGGCATCGGCGCTGGCGCACACAGCAAACTCAGCTTTGCCCACCGCGTGCTGCGCCAAGTGCGCAACCGCGACCCGCGCCTGTTCATGAACCACGCGCTAGACAGCAGCTGCGCTGATCGCGCCGTGGCGCAAAGTACGGAGGTGGCGCGTGCCGAACTGCCCTTTGAATTCATGCTCAACGCACTGCGCCTGCGCCACGGCTTTTCGCTGGCCGACTTCACGGACCGAACGGGCCTGTCCGTGACCGCCATTCAAGCCGCACTAACGGAGGCCGAAGCCAAAGGCCTTATCACGCGGGACTTTCAGCGCGTGGTGCCCACCGAACGTGGCTTTGATTTCTTGAGCGATTTGCAATCTTTGTTTTTGTCTGAGGCCTGAAGCAAAAGCAGGCAAAAGACACATTACAATCTCCGCTGAATTCAACTGGAAGCGTGGCAGAGTGGTTGAATGCACCGGTCTTGAAAACCGGCGAAGGTGTGAGCCTTCCGTGAGTTCGAATCTCACCGCTTCCGCCAAACAAAAAACGCACCCTCCGAGGTGCGTTTTTTCTTTTCTTCACATACATCCCCACTCAAGCTCCAACATCGGCAAACCATTGCCGCTTGTGCTTTGGCACGCCTTATGCATAGTTGCCACCAATTGGACAACCCAATTACCGCAACAAGGAACACACGGAAATGACCTGAACATCTTGAAGGAGCTTTCTATGGAACCCACAAGCATGATGCGTGTCAACGCCCATCCCGGCAGCTACGGTGGGCACGGCAGTACGCCGCAAGACCGGCAGCACCAA
>CANFKQ010000146.1 GCA_947447405.1 Comamonadaceae bacterium
AGTTGGTCTGCCGTGTCAATCACCGCATGCGGCGCCACAGGAACGCCGCACTTCACAAAGTGCGCCTTCTCACGCGCGCGGTCTTGCGCCACAGCCACAGCCGATGCAGCAGGTGACACAGGCAATATGGCGGCGAGCTGAGCCAACGCATCGGCGGGCACGTTTTCAAATTCGGTGGTCACCGCTTGGCACACGGCGGCGAGTTGCTTCAAGCCTGCTACGTCTAGGTAGTCGGTGTCAATGTGGTGATGGCTCACCAAGCCTGCGGGGCTATGTACATCGGGGTCAAGCACGGCAGTGTTGTAACCCATGCGCTGCGCCACATGCGCCCACATGCGGCCCAATTGGCCACCGCCCAACACGCCCAAGGTCGAACCGGGCAGCAAAGGCTTTAAAGTTTGGCTCATACGGGCGGCAAGGCCATGTTGCGCGCCACTTCGGTCTGTGCCACGCGGAAGGCTTGCAGCTTCTCAGCCAATGCTGCATCAGTTGATGCCAGCAGCGCCACAGCAAACAAAGCCGCATTCGCTGCACCTGCATTGCCAATGGCGAAGGTCGCAACAGGAATGCCTTTGGGCATTTGCACAATGCTGTGCAATGAATCAACGCCTTGCAAATGTTTGCTGGCCACAGGCACACCCAACACGGGGACGATGGTTTTGGCCGCAATCATGCCGGGCAAGTGGGCGGCACCGCCTGCACCTGCGATGATGGCGCGCAAGCCGCGACCTTGGGCGCTTTCGGCGTAGGCAAACATGTCATCAGGCATGCGGTGGGCTGAAACCACGCGGGTTTCAAATGTGATGCCAAATTCTTGGAGAATCTGGGCTGCATGTTGCATGGTGTCCCAATCGGAATTGGAACCCATGACGACACCGACTTGGCACTGGGTCATGATGTAGGCTGAGTGTGAGCAAAAACGAATTTTAAGACGGGACCCCCATGATTGATGTGACGATGGAAAATTTCGAGGCCGATGTGATTGCCGCCTCACAAACCACCCCTGTGCTGGTGGACTTTTGGGCGGATTGGTGCGCCCCGTGCAAGTCGCTAGGCCCCGTCCTCGAAAAGCTAGAAGCCGACTATCAAGGCCGCTTCACCCTGGTCAAAGTCAACGCTGACACTGAGCAGCAACTGGCCGGCGCCTTTGGCGTGAAGAGCCTGCCCACCTGCATCTTGCTCATGGGTGGCCGCCCTGTGGACGGGTTCATGGGCGCGCTGCCCTTGGCACAAGTGCGCGAATTCTTAGACAAGCATTTGCCATCAGACAACGAGGTGGCTGCACAGGCTGACGCCCAAGAAGCCGCACAACTCATGGATGCGGGCGATGCGCAAGCCGCTATCGCCAAGCTGCAAGAGGCCCTGAGCCTCAACACCTCCGACGACGAAACCCGTTACAACTTGGTCAAGCTGTTGATTTCTGTGGGCGAACTGGAAGAGGCGCAAGCGGCATTGACGTCTAAGCTCACAGAAATCCCGCTGCAACTGCGCTTTGATGCGCTCAACTACTGGCTGCAGGCCTTGCTGTTTGTATCGACCGACGAGCGTGCGGCTTGGACATTCGAACAGTTTGATGCGGCCATCGCCCAAAACAAACGCGACTTCGACACCCGCCTGGCCAAAGCCCGCGTGCTGATAGCCGCCGAACTGCTTGAAGCCGCGATGGACGAGTTGTTGGAAATCATCATGCGTGACAAAACATGGAACAACGATGTGGCACGCAAAACCTATGTGTCCATCTTGGATCTGATGACACCACCCAAGCCCAAAACGGACGATGCCGCCTTCGGCAAATCCGCAGGCGGCATCGAGTTAACCGGCAAAGCTGCAGTGCAAGAAGATCCCGTGTTGGAGATGATTTCTCGCTACCGCCGCAAACTCAGCATGGCGCTGAACTGATCGCAGTAAAGGCCTTAATCCTTCAACCGTTCCCAAGCCTCTTGGTACTTGGCGGCGGTTTGGGCAATCACCTCTTGCGGCAAATGCGGCGCAGGGGGTGATTTGCTCCAAGGCTTGCCTTGCACTTGGGCCGTTTCCAGCCAATCGCGCAAGAACTGTTTGTCGTAGCTCGGTGGGTTCACGCCGTCTTTGAAGCTCTGTGCGTAGCTGTCTGCGGGCCAGTAACGTGATGAATCGGGGGTGAGCACCTCGTCCATCAGCACGAGGTCGTTGTTGGCATCAAGCCCAAACTCAAACTTCGTGTCGGCAATGATGATGCCTTTGGCTGCGGCCACGTCACGCGCAGTTTCGTACAAGGCGATGCTGACAGTTTTGATTTTCTCGGCCAAGCCGCCACCAATCATCTCGACCACTTGTTCGTAGGTGATGTTCTCGTCGTGGTCACCCACCGCCGCTTTGGCGGCTGGCGTGAAGATCGGCTCTGGCAACTTGCTGGCGTTCTTCAAACCCTTGGGCAGCTTGACGCCGCACACCGCTTGGTTTTCTTGGTATTCCTGCCAGCCGCTGCCTGCCAAATAGCCGCGCACCACCGCTTCCACGGGGATGGGCTTCAAGCGTTTGACCAACATCGAGCGGCCTGTGACTTGGGCCACTTCATCGGCACTCACCACGCTCTCAGGCGCTTGGCCCGTCAGGTGGTTGGGGCAGATGTGACCGAGTTTTTTGAACCAAAACAAAGCCATTTGAGTGAGCAATTCGCCCTTGCCCGGAATGGCTTCGCCCATGATGACGTCAAACGCGCTGATGCGGTCAGACGCCACCATCAAGATGCGGTCGTCGCCCACGGCGTAGTTGTCGCGCACTTTGCCGCGTGCGAGCAAAGGCAAAGAAGTGAGCGCAGAGGTGTGCAGAGCTGTCATGACTTACTTCACCAACTGAGCGAGTTCGCCCTTGGCGTACTTGGCCGCCACCACTTCCAGGCTGTCGCCCTTGATCTTGCTGCCTTGGCCTTCGCAACCGAATTCCAAATAACGTTGTTTGCAGATGTTCATCGCGGCTTCGCGCGCTGGCTTGAGCCATTCGCGAGCGTCGAACTTTTCTGGGTTCTCAAACATGAACTTGCGAGCCGCCGCCGTCATGGCCAAACGGATGTCGGTGTCGATGTTGACCTTGCGCACACCGTGCTTGATGGCTTCTTGAATTTCAGACACGGGCACACCAAAGGTCTGCTTCATCTGGCCGCCGTATTGGTTGATCATGGCCAACAGGTCTTGCGGCACGCTGGATGAGCCGTGCATGACCAAGTGGGTGTTGGGAATACGTGCGTGAATTTCTTTGACGCGGCTGATGGCCAAGATGTCGCCGGTGGGTTCGCGTGTGAACTTGTACGCGCCGTGGCTGGTACCAATGGCAATCGCCAAGGCATCGAGTTGCGTGGCCTTCACAAACAGGGCCGCTTCTTCGGGGTCGGTCAACATTTGGCTGTGGTCGAGTTTGCCCACGGCGCCGATGCCGTCTTCTTCACCGGCTTCGCCGGTTTCCAAGTTACCCAAGCAACCCAATTCGCCTTCGACCGACACGCCCACTTTGTGCGCCATGGCCACCACTTGTTGGGTAACTTGTACGTTGTACTCAAAGCTAGAAGGTGTTTTGCCGTCTTCCATCAACGAGCCGTCCATCATCACGGAGCCAAAGCCGAGGTCAATCGCGCCTTGGCAAACCTTGGGCGAAGTGCCGTGGTCTTGGTGCATGACCAAAGGAATGTGTGGGTAGGCTTCGGTGGCGGCTTGGATCAAATGCTTGATGAAAGGTTCGCCCGCGTATTTGCGTGCGCCAGCGCTGGCTTGCAAGATGACAGGCGCGCCCACAGCGTCGGCAGCCATCATTACGGCTTGCACTTGCTCCAAGTTGTTGACGTTGAAGGCTGGAATGCCGTAACCGTGCTCTGCAGCGTGGTCCAGAAGTTCGCGCATCGATACGAGTGCCATGGGGGAATCCTCAAAAATTAAAAACTGATGTAACTATTGGCAATTTTAAAGGCGGCAGCTTCGTGCCCAGCTGACAGGCGCCAAAGCCCGTCAGCTGTGGATCTAAATGCGGGGGTGGGGTTTGAGTCGGCTTTAACGAACTTCGCAAATGCGCAACATGTTGGTGCCACCAGGCGTACCCATCGGATCGCCACAGGTGATGGCGTACACATCGCCGGAGTCCACAATGCCACGGAGTTTCAGGTGGGCCTCTGCTTGGGCCAAGGCCGTGTCGCGGTCCGCACTGGTGTCCATCAACAGGGCGCGGACGTTGCGGAATAAGGCCATGCGACGTTGTGACGCCACTTTGGTGGTGACGGCGTAAATGGGGATGTGAATGCGATGGCGGCTCATCCACAGCGCGGTGGAGCCAGACTCGGTCAACGCCACGATGGCTTTGGCGCCCAAATGGTGCGCCGTGAACAAGGCACCCATGGCAATGGTTTGGTCAATGCGGGTGAAGGTTTGGCCCTTGAAATCAGCGTCCAGCTCCACGTCTTCGGCGGCCTCGGCAGCCTCGCAAATTTTGGACATTTCTTCCACGGTTTCCAACGGGTATTTGCCTGCAGCAGTTTCAGCGCTGAGCATGACGGCGTCTGTGCCGTCAATCACTGCGTTGGCCACGTCGCTCACTTCGGCACGGGTAGGCACGGGGTTGGTGATCATGCTCTCCATCATTTGGGTCGCGGTGATCACTACTTTGTCGTGCTGACGCGCCAGCTTGATCATGCGTTTTTGGAGCGCAGGCACAGCCGCGTTGCCCACTTCCACAGCCAAGTCGCCACGTGCCACCATGATGCCGTCGCTGGCTCGCAAAATTTCGTCCAGCAACGGAATGGCCTCGGCACGCTCGATCTTGGCAATCAGACC
>CANFKQ010000147.1 GCA_947447405.1 Comamonadaceae bacterium
ACCAACACAATTTCAAACGGCTGCAAGCCGCTCGATGTAGGCGCTAAGCGAGCCGCTTCGATGATGCGCTCCACTTTGTCTTGAGGCACCACTTTGGTGGCATCCATTTTTTTAGCGGCGTAGCGCCATTGCAATTTGTCGAGAAGAGTTGACATTCAATGAGTTCCTTTATGCCCTAAGCATAGCCAAGCCTGCGGTGGTTTGCTGGCTTGAGGCTATTGGGTTGTTTGGTATCGGTAGGTGGTGTTTGATTGCCTGTTTTCAAGGCAATGCTTGCCAAGTCTGATGGGCTCTAGGCTTCAAGAGATATCCAAGATGTTTTCCACAGCTTCATGCACAGAGTCCATGGACAACTCTTCGACGGTTATTTAGCCCAAGTGTCCTTGAGCCCCGTGATCTTGTTAAACACCAACTTATCCCCCGCATGGTCCACGCGGTCGGTCACAAAGTAGCCGTGGCGTTCAAACTGAAAGTGCGCACCGGCGGGCACGTTGGCCAGTGATGGCTCCACATACGCGGTCACCACTTTCAGGCTGTCGGGGTTGAGGGCGGCGAGGAAGTCTTTGCCGCCTGCGTCGGGTTGTGCGTCGGTGAACAATCGGTCATACATGCGCACTTCGGCTTGCAGGCCGTCGTTCACGCCCACCCATGTGATGGCGGCGCTGGCTTTGACGGTGGCGCTGCCGGGTGTGCCGCTCTTGGTGTCGGGGATGATGGTGGCAAGCACTTCGGTGATGTTGCCATCCGCATCTTTGGTGCAGCCCGTGCACTCGATGACGTAGCCACCTTTGAGGCGCACTTTGTTGCCAGAGTAGAGGCGTTTGTAGCCTTTGGGCGGTACCTCTGCGAAGTCGTCACGCTCAATCCACACTTCTTTGCCAATTTTGAAATGCCGTGTGGGAACTTCCGCACCCTCCTCGGCGTGTGGCAGTGCAGGTTGCGTACAAGGCTCTAAATGGCCTGCACCCATCACTTCGTCCCAGTTGGTGAGCACGAGTTTGACGGGGTCCAGCACGGCCATGGCGCGGTGTGCGGTGTTCTCAAGGCTTTCGCGCAAGCAGCCTTCGAGTGTGCTGTAGTCAATCCAGCTGTCGCTCTTGGTTACGCCAATGCGTTCGGCAAACAGCTGCAGACTTTCGGGTGTGTAGCCACGGCGGCGCAGGCCGACGATGGTGGGCATGCGGGGGTCGTCCCAGCCGTTGACCTTGCTCTCGTTCACCAGCTGCGCGAGTTTGCGTTTGCTGGTGATGACGTAGGTGAGGTTGAGGCGCGAGAACTCGTATTGCTTAGGTGCAGGGGCAGCCAGCAGGCCGCATTCGCACAAGCGGTCCATCAACCAGTCGTAGAACGGGCGTTGGTCTTCAAACTCCAGCGTACAAATGCTGTGTGTGATTTGCTCCAGCGCGTCTTCGATGGGATGGGCAAAGGTGTACATCGGGTAGATGCACCAGGTGTCGCCCGTGTTGTGGTGCGTGGCGCGGCGAATACGGTAGATGGCTGGGTCGCGCAGGTTGATGTTGGGCGAGGCCATGTCAATCTTGGCGCGCAGCACGGCTGCACCATCGGCCAACAAGCCACGGCGCATTTCGCGAAAGCGTGTAAGGTTTTCAGCAGGCGTGCGTGAGCGAAATGGGCTGTTCTCGCCAGGCTTAGAAAAGTCGCCACGGTTGACGCGCATTTCTTCTGGCGTTTGTTCGTCCACATAGGCATGGCCAGCTTCAATCAAGGCCTCGGCAGCGCGGTACATGAAGTCGAAATAGTCGCTGGCTTGGTAGGCCGCGCTAGTTCCTGGTGTTTGGCCGAGTTGGCTCCAGTCAAAGCCCAGCCACTTCACTGCGTCGATGATGCTGTTGACGTATTCGGTGTCTTCTTTTTCGGGGTTGGTGTCGTCAAAGCGCAGGTGGCACACGCCACCGTAGTCACGCGCCAAACCGAAGTTGATGCAAATGCTTTTGGCGTGGCCCACATGCAAGTAGCCATTGGGCTCGGGTGGGAAACGCGTGCGAATCTTGGCAGGGTCTGGTGCGCCTTTGGCGTGATGGGCTGCGTCACCTGGGCTGCCCGCCCAGCGGCGGCTGGCGTAAGTGCCTTGGGCCAAATCGTTTTCGATGATTTGGCGCAAAAAGTTGCTGGGCTTGTGGTCTTGTTCTGTCGCAGGGGTGGCGGGTTTCGTCATGCCCTGATTTTAGGCGGCTCGCACCCTCGATAATTGCCGGAGTTAAAGGAGTTGTATGGATATCGTTTTATTGCTCAAAGCTGCAGCCATGGGTGTGGTCGAAGGTTTGACCGAGTTTTTGCCTATTTCATCGACGGGCCATTTGATTTTGGCTGGCGCTTTGCTGGGTATGGATGACGATAAAGCCAAGGTGTTTGACATCGCCATTCAGACCGGCGCTATCTTTGCCGTCATCATTGTTTACTGGCAAAAGATTTTCAGCACCGTGGTGGCCTTGCCCACGCAAATTGAGGCGCGTCGCTTTGCGTTGAACGTGTTCATCGCTTTTGTGCCCGCCGTGGTGTTGGGTTTGCTGTTTGGTAAGTTCATCAAAGCGCATTTGTTCACGCCTACCGTGGTCGCCAGCACCTTCATCATGGGTGGCTTCATCATCTTGTGGGCTGAGGGTTGGGGCCGTGCTAAGCCTCAGGGCGAAGAAGAAGCCGTTGTTGAGCCTGCGCGCATTGAAACCGTGGAAGCCATGTTGCCCATCGACGCTTTGAAAGTGGGATTGGTGCAGTGCTTGGCCATGATTCCCGGTACCAGCCGCAGCGGCGCAACCATCATTGGTGGCATGTTGCTGGGTTTGTCGCGCAAAGCGGCCACAGACTTTTCGTTTTACTTGGCCATCCCCACGTTGATTGGTGCGGGTGCATACAGCCTCTACAAAGAACGCGAGCTACTCAGCATGGCAGATGCGCCCGTGTTTGCTGTGGGCTTGGTGTTCTCATTCATCAGCGCGTGGATTTGTGTGCGTTGGTTGCTGCGTTACATCGCCAGTCACAGCTTCATTCCATTTGCTTGGTATCGCATTGTGTTCGGCGTTGTGGTGTTGGCCACGGCCTGGACTGGCACGGTGACTTGGGCGGCTTAGCCGATCAAGTTCAGCAGCGCAGTTTCCACAGCCGCAGCCGCCACCAACGGATGCTCCATCGGAAACAGATGCGTGCCATCCATCTTCATCACACGCCCATGCGTGACACGACGGCTGAAATTTAAGCCCACTTGTTTCAACTCACGTGATTGCAAGCCGCCTATCAGGGCGGCTTTGCATTTCAGTGGGTGGCGTTTGAAGTACGTCTCCAAATGGTCGGGCAGGCCGTTGTAGATGGCGCTTTCCACGTCGCGGTCAAAGCTCAGCACGCGGCGAGTGCCTTGTGCAGTTTGCTCGTCGTGGGTGCCGTGCTTTGCGTAGTCTTGCAGCACTTGTGGGTGCCACTTGGCAAAGGCTTTTTTGCTTTGAAAGTGTGCCAGCACTTCCGCCTCGCTGGCCCAAGTGGTGCGGCGTTTGCGGCTGATGGCGGCGGGCGAAAATGCTTCTGCACCGGGCACGCGTTTGCCCACTTTGAGCAGCTTGGCTTTCCATCCACCCAGCATGGGCGAGTCCAGCAGCACCACGCCGCGCACCAGCTCTGGGTTTTTGGCGGCCACCATCATGCTGAGAATGCCGCCCAAGGAGTGGCCCACCAAAAACACGGGGCCGTTCTGCGCGGCCAAAGGCGTGGCAAAGTCGGTCAGCTGCTGAACCAAGTGTGGCCAGTTGTCTGTGACGGGGTAGCGCGGGTCGTGGCCAAATTTGTCGATGGCCTCGACGCGAAAGCCGCGTGCACGAATGGCGTCGAGCATGACTCGGTAAGTGCAAGCTGGAAAACTGTTGCCGTGCGAGAAAACGATGAGCGGTTGTGTCATGCCATTCAGATGAGCTTTTCGTCTGGCGTTTGGATCTTCTTCAGCGCCTGCACGCGCTGCGCAGGTTGCAGCAGCGGTGTAGCGGTTACTGCGCCGTCCCACACGGGGTCTTCAATGCCATCAAAAACCTCGCGTAGTTTGACGCCCCAGGTGTTGTGCATCATTTGGAAGTACGGATTGTTCTCATCGATGCACACGACTTTGTCGCTCTCAAATTTGTCGGCTTCGTACACCACCATGTCAAGCGGCAGGCCGACCGAGAGGTTGGATTTGAGGGTGGAGTCCATTGACACCAGCGCGCACTTGGCGGCTTCGTCCAGCGGGGTGTCTGGGTGCAACACGCGGTCGAGCACGGGCTTGCCGTATTTGGATTCGCCAATTTGGAAGTAGGGTGTCTCGGCCGTGGCTTCGATGAAGTTGCCGGGTGAGTACACCTGAAACAAACGCATGCCTTCGCCCGCAATTTGTCCACCAAAGATGAGTGACACATTGAAGTCCACGCCAGATGCTTTGAGGGCTGCTGCATCGCGCTCGTGCACACGGCGAATGGCAGCGCCCAAGACGCGCACTGCATCAAACATGCTCTTGGCATTCCAGATGGTGATGGGCTCGCTCTCGTGCGTGTCTTTGAGTTGCTCGACTTGCAAAATCTCACGCACCGATTGCGAAATAGACAAATTGCCCGCCGACAACAAAACCATGAAGCGGTCGCCCGGCTTCTCGTACACGATCATTTTGCGGAAGGTGCTGATTTGGTCTAGGCCCGCGTTGGTGCGCGAGTCGGACAAGAACACGAGGCCCGCTTTGAGTTTGATGCCAACACAG
>CANFKQ010000148.1 GCA_947447405.1 Comamonadaceae bacterium
ACTTGCCCAAGAAAACAGCGCGTGCTTTGTTGGACATCGAAGACAAAGACTACGTGCCGATCATCCGTGACCCCAAGACCACCACCTCTGAAACAGAAGCGGTGTTCTACTTCCCAGGTTGCGGCTCTGAGCGTTTGTTCAGCCAAGTGGGCCTCGCCACGCAAGCCATGTTGTGGCATGCAGGCGTGCAAACCGTGCTGCCACCTGGCTACCTGTGCTGCGGATATCCGCAAAAAGGGTCGGGTCAGTTCGACAAGGCCGACAAGATCATCACGGACAACCGCGTGTTGTTCCACCGCGTGGCCAACACGCTCAACTACCTCGACATCAAAACCGTGGTGGTGAGCTGTGGCACGTGCTTTGACCAGTTGCAAAGCTACGAGTTCGACAAAATTTTCCCTGGCTGCCGCATCGTCGATATCCATGAATATTTGTTGGAGAAGGACATCAAGCTCAATGTGGAGCAACAAGCTGGCTATTTGTTCCACGACCCATGCCACAGCCCTATGAAGCAGCAAGACCCGATGAAAACGGTCAAAGCCTTGGTGGGTGAACAAGTGGTCAAGAGCGACCGCTGCTGCGGCGAGTCTGGCACCTTGGGTGTGACGCGTCCTGACATCTCCACCCAAGTGCGCTTTCGTAAAGAAGCCGAGTTACAAAAAGACGAAGCCGCGTTGCGCGCCATGACAGGCGAAGCGAAGGGCGACATGAAAATTCTCACCAGCTGTCCTAGCTGCTTGCAAGGCCTGAGCCGCTATGGCGATGACTTACAAAACGGTTTGCTCGAAGCCGACTACATCGTGGTCGAGATGGCCCGCAAGATATTGGGAGAGCAATGGATGCCCAATTACGTGGCTAACGCCAATGCCGGTGGCATTGAGCGCGTGCTTGTTTAACTAGGAACTCTCATGGCTGGCTTGCAAAAAAACACCCCTGCACCCCAAGACATCACGGTGCATGGCGCATCGCGTGTGTTGGAAGTCAGCTTTGCCGACGGTGCGAGTTTTCGCATCCCGTTCGAGCTGATGCGTGTCTATAGCCCCTCTGCCGAAGTGCAGGGTCACGGCCCCGGCCAAGAGGTGTTGCAAACTGGCAAACGTTTGGTTGAGCTTGAAGGCTTGGAGCCCGTGGGTAACTACGCCATCAAACCCACTTTCAGCGACGGTCATGACAGCGGCTTGTTCACGTGGGAATACCTGTACTTCTTGGGCTCCGAACAAGACCAGTTGTGGGCCGACTATGAAAGTCGCTTGCAAGCCGCAGGAACCGATCGCGACGCGGCTATGCCTGAAAAAGGCGGCGCAGGCTGTAGCAGTCATGCACATTGATAAAATTGACAAAATTATGAATACCACCCACTTCGGATTCCAAACTGTCGACGAGAAAGAAAAAGCCAAGCACGTCAGAGGCGTGTTTGACTCCGTCGCGTCCAAGTACGACGTGATGAACGACCTCATGTCCGCCGGCTTGCACCGTGTGTGGAAGCGCTACACCGTCATGGTGGCTGACCTGCGCGAGGGATCGCAAGTGCTCGACATCGCAGGTGGCACAGGCGATTTGGCTATGGCTTTTGCTAAGAAGGTCGGCAAAACCGGTCGCGTGGTGCACACCGACATCAACGAAGCGATGTTGCGCACTGGCCGTGACCGTTTGCTCGACCATGGCATGGTTTTGCCCACCTTGGTGTGCGATGCCGAGAAATTGCCTTTCGCTGATAACCACTTCGACGTGGTCAGCGTGGCTTTTGGCTTGCGCAACATGACGCACAAAGACGCCGCGCTGCGCGAAATGTGCCGTGTCCTCAAGCCCAATGGCAAGCTGCTGGTGTTGGAGTTTTCCAAAGTGGCCAAGCCGCTGGAAAAGGCCTATGACTGGTACTCCTTCAACATCTTGCCCAAGCTGGGCCAGATGATTGCGGGCGATGCGTCGAGCTACCAATATTTGGCCGAGTCCATTCGCATGCACCCAGGCCAAGAGGAATTGAAATCCCTCATGAAACAAAATGGCTTTGGCCATGTGGATTTTCACAACATGAGCGCTGGCGTTGTGGCACTCCATGTTGGAATTAAGTGCTGAAACATAACGACAAGACAACGACAACCGGAGATGACGCAATGAAGAAACTTTTGACAGCCCTTTTTGTGGTGGCCATGGTCTTTGCCACGATGCACGCCGAGGCCGCCAAACGTTTGGGCGGTGGCAAATCAATGGGCCAGCAGTCCAGCAACGTGACGCAGCGCGAAGCTGCCAAGCCTGCCCCTGCTGCTACGCCTAACGCTGCACCCGTTGCCGCACCACACACACCAGCCGCTCCAGCTGCTACACCTAGCCGCTTTGGCGGCATGGGTGGCATGCTCGGTGGTTTGGCTGCTGGCTTAGGACTCGCTTGGTTGGCCCACTCCATGGGGTTTGGCGCTGAGTTGGGTCAGTTCCTCATGTTCGGTTTGTTGGCCTTGGTGGTGATGATGGTCATTGGTGCTTTCATGCGCCGCCGTCAGCCCGAAGTGACCAATAGCAGCCCCTATGCCTTTGAAGGTGCTGGTGCTGCTGATACCCCCAGCACCTTGCCGCAGTACAACCCCAAAAACGTGGGCAACGACTCGTCAGCACGTCCGATGGATACGCAAACTAACTTCATCTCTGCTACAGGTGGCTCGATGATTGGCGCTGCTTTGGGGGGCAACCAAACTTGGGGCATCCCTGCTGACTTTGACACCGCAGGCTTTGTCAACGCGGCCAAGCAAAACTTCATGACATTGCAAAACGCTTGGGATCGTTCTGACATCTCTGCCCTGCGTGTGATGATGACCGACAGCATGCTGGACGAAATCAAAGCCCAATTGGCTGAACGTGAAGCCACAGCCAACGGCCAAGTCAACCACACCGAAGTGGTCATGCTCGATGCGCACCTGCTGGGTATCGAAGACGTGGGTAACAGCTATATGGCCAGCGTGGAGTTCTCGGGCCTGATCCGTGAAGAGCCATCCTCTGGTCCCACACCGTTTCGCGAAGTGTGGAACATGACCAAGCCCAAAGACGGCAGCTTGGGCTGGTTGGTGGCAGGCGTTCAAGCCTTGCAATAAACCGGATAAATCAGGGCGTGCCGAGAAGGGCGCCCAAACAAGGAATAATTGGGGACTATGGCAACACAGTCCCCTTTTTCTTGGTTGGCCGATGCAGCAGACACGCTGCGCGCCAAACTTCCTACCGATTTCCCGCAATCACTCACCCCTCCCGCATGGGCGGTGGCTGAGGTGCAACAGCGCGTGGTGCTCTTGTTGAACCACGTGCTCATGCAAGAGCCCGCTGCACGCGATCGCTTGCAACGCCAAAAAGGCCGCCAAGTGCAAGTGTGCTGGCGCGACCAAGTGTTTCAATGCGCGTTCACCCCTGCCGGCTTGGTCGAGTTCATCACGCCTGATGCTGGTGGCAAAGCTGCCGACTTGGTGCTGCGTGTGAACGAGCCGTCACCTTTTGCATTGGTCAAGACCGTGCTGCAAGGCGAGAAACCCGCTATTCGCATCGAAGGTGATGTGCAGCTGGCCGCCGAAGTGAATTGGCTGATCGACCACGTGCGCTGGGATCCCGAAGAAGACGTGGCTCGCCTCATCGGTGATGCGCCCGCTCACACACTGGTACAAACGGCTAAGCGCATCGTCAATGCCCTGCACAGCTTTGTCCAACAACAAACGCAGAAGGCCGCGCCATGATGACCCGTTTGCTGCGCGGTATTTACATCGTTCTCATCGTCCTGCGTTACGGTTTGGACGAGCTGGTTCTTACCAGTTTCCAAAAGCCGGGCCTGCGCTTGCTGGCGCGCATTGTGTCTGTGGGCCGCGATTTGTCGGCCCCTCGCGGTCAGCGTTTGCGTGAGGCTTTGGAACACCTTGGCCCCATCTTTGTGAAGTTCGGCCAAGTGTTGTCCACCCGTCGCGATTTATTGCCACCTGATATTGCCGACGAGCTGGCCTTTTTGCAAGACCGCGTGCCACCGTTTTCTTCAGACGTTGCTGTCAGCACCATCGAGCGCGCGTTTGGTCGTCCGTTAAATTCAATTTTTGTCGAGTTCACACACAAGCCGGTTGCCAGCGCGTCCATTGCGCAGGTGCACTTTGCGGTCATCCAAGACACCAACGGTGTCACACGCGAAGTGGCTGTGAAGGTGCTGCGCCCGGGCATGCTGACCGTGATTGACAAGGACCTGAGCCTCATGCGCATGATGGCCGGTTGGGTGGATCGTCTCAGTGCAGATGGCAAGCGCTTGAAACCCCGAGAAGTGGTGGCTGAGTTTGACAAGTACCTGCATGACGAACTCGACTTCATGCGTGAAGCCTCGAACGCCGCGCAGTTGCGCCGCAACATGGAAGGTCTCAACTTGGTGTTGATTCCCGAGATGATTTGGGATTTTTGCCGCGATGACGTGATCGTGATGGAGCGCATGAAGGGCGTTCCTATCAGCCAAGTTGAGCAGCTGCGTGCGGCCGGTGTGGACATCCCCAAGCTTGCACGCGATGGTGTGACCATTTTCTTCACCCAAGTGTTTCGCGATGGTTTTTTTCATGCAGACATGCACCCCGGCAACATTCAAGTTAGCCTTGAACCCGCGACCTTTGGCCGTTACATCTCGCTGGACTTTGGCATCGTGGGCACGCTCACGGAAACCGACAAAGAGTATTTGGCGCAAAACTTCACCGCCT
>CANFKQ010000149.1 GCA_947447405.1 Comamonadaceae bacterium
CAAGTCGGCCCGCGTGATGAAGCAAGCGGTGGCGCACCTCGTGCCCTACATCGAAGAAGAAAAACGCTTGCAAGCCGAAGCGGGCCAAGACGTGAAAGCCAAGGGCAAGATCGTCATGGCCACCGTCAAAGGCGATGTGCACGACATTGGCAAAAACATCGTCACCGTGGTCTTGCAGTGCAACAACTACGAAGTGGTCAACATGGGCGTAATGGTGCCTTGCCACGAAATTTTGGCCAAGGCCAAAGAAGAGGGCGCAGACATCATCGGCTTGTCGGGCCTCATCACCCCCTCACTGGAAGAAATGCAGTACGTCGCGGGCGAGATGCAAAAGGACGATTACTTCCGCAGTCGCATGATGCCGCTGATGATTGGTGGTGCCACCACCAGCCGCGTGCACACCGCCGTGAAGATTGCGCCGCACTACGAAGGCCCCGTGGTGTACGTGCCCGATGCCTCACGCAGCGTGAGCGTGGCGCAAGGTTTGTTGTCGGACCAAGCGGCCAAATACATTGCCGAGCTGAACGCCGACTACGCCCAGGTCCGCGAACAACACGCCAACAAAAAGCAAACTCCGTTGGTCACACTGGCCCAAGCGCGTGCCAACGCCACTGCTGTGCGCTTTGACAACTACAAACCCGCTAGACCGAAGTTCATTGGGCGCCGTGTGTTCAAAAACTTCGACCTCGCTGAGCTTGAGAAATACATCGACTGGGCACCCTTCTTCCAAACTTGGGATTTGGCCGGTCCATTTCCTGCGATCTTGGAAGACAAAGTGGTGGGGGTGGAAGCCAAGAAGGTGTATGCCGACGGCCAAGCGATGCTGAAAAAAATCATCGCTAACCGCTGGCTCACGGCCAATGCGGTGGTGGGTCTGTATCCCGCGCAACGCGTGGGTGATGACATTGTTTTGTACGCCGACGAAACTCGTCAACAACAGGTGATGACGTGGCACGGTTTGCGCCAACAAACGGTCAAGCCCAACAACAACCCCAACCGTTGCTTGTCTGACTTTGTGGCCGATCAAACCCAAGCCGCTGACTATGTCGGCCTCTTTGCCGTGACAGCAGGTTTGGGCGCAGAGAAACAAGAAAAGCGTTTCATCGAAGCGCACGACGATTACTCTGCCATTTTGTTCAAAGCCTTGGCCGATCGCTTGGCCGAAGCATTTGCCGAGTGCATGCACCACCGCGTGCGTACCGACTTGTGGGGCTACGCTGCAGACGAAGCCTTGAGCAACGAAGACCTGATCAAAGAAAAATACCAAGGCATTCGCCCAGCACCTGGTTATCCCGCGTGCCCAGACCACAGTGGCAAGCAAGACATGTTTGCGTTGCTTCAGTGCGAAGACATCGACATGGGCCTGACCAGCAGCTTGGCCATGACACCCGCCGCCAGTGTGAGTGGCTTTTACTTGGCCCACCCTGAGGCGACCTACTTCAATGTGGGCCGCATTGGCGAAGACCAAGTGCATGACTTGGCGCAGCGACAAGGCGTGGCGGTGAAAGATTTAGAGCGTTTGTTGGCGCCCAACCTTTAAGCCGCGTGCTCAGTTTGGAAAACAAAAAAGGCGCTGATGCGCCTTTTTTTGGACGGTGCCCGTCGAACGGTCTCAGGCGTTCAACCCTTCAAGCACGCGCTCATTTTTGTTTTGCGCTCATCGCCTTTCATACCTTTGGCTTCAGCGTTGCAACGTTTCATCTTTTCTTGTTGTGAGCCTTTTGGCTTTTTCTCCTCGATGGCCTTGGGCTGCATTTTGTTGGGCTGTGCTATTTTTTCGTCTTCGGCTTGGGCGTGAACAGTGACCAAGCACAAACCTAAAACTGCGACGTGTAAGAGTTTTTTCATGATTTTCTTTCTGTGAGATGGTGAATGTGCGGCACGGTGTGTCGCACAGAAATTTCAGCATGTGTGCCCAAAAGTGAGACGAGTGCCACATGGGTAGTTTGTGAGGTGCGCTCAGTGCGATAGGAGCACGCGCCGGTATTGCAAGGCCTCGGCCACATGCGCCACTTGCACGGTGGCGCTGTCGGCGAGGTCTGCAATCGTGCGTGCCACGCGCAACGCGCGGTGTGTGCTACGACTAGACCAGCCCAATTTGGTCGCTGCGTTTTGTAAAAACGTGGCCGCTGCTGCATCAAGGTGCATGTGCGTTTCTAGGGCTTGGCCTTGCAAACCTTGGTTGGCTGTGCCTTGCCGAGCCAGTGCTTTGGCGTGCGCCACCAAGCAACGTGCGCGCACCGTGGCGGTGGATTCGCCGGGCGTGGGTTGCATCAACACCTCGGTGGCGAGCGTGAGCACTTCTACCTGTAAGTCGATGCGGTCGAGCAAGGGGCCGCTGAGTTTGCCTTGGTAACGCGCCACTTGGTCGGGCGTGCAGCGGCAGGCTTTGAGGGTAGAGCCCAAGTAGCCGCAGGGGCAGGGGTTCATGGCCGCAATCAACTGGAAGCGTGCAGGAAACTTGGCCTGTGTCGCCGCGCGCGAGATGGTGATGTGACCGTTTTCTAAGGGCTCTCGCAAGGCTTCCAGTGCGCTGCGTTTCACCTCCGCCAACTCGTCCAAGAACAACACGCCGTTGTGTGCCAACGATATTTCGCCTGGTCGCGGTGGTGTGCCGCCACCCACCAAGGCCACCGAGGTGGCTGTGTGGTGCGGGCTGCGTGTGGGCCGTTGCATCCACTGGCTCAATTCAAACCGTCCGGCCAAACTGGCGATCGCGGCACTTTCTAGCGCGTCATCCAGCGTCATGTCGGGGAGCAATGCGGCAAAGCGCTGGGCCAGCATGGACTTGCCTGTGCCTGGTGGGCCTACTAATAAGAGAGAGTGGCCACCCGCTGCGGCAATCTCTAGGGCGCGGCGTGGGCCAGCTTGGCCTTTGACATCGGCCAAGTCCGGGCCGTCTGCGATTGCGGGCGTGTTGAACGCGGGTGCTTCAATGCGGTACCAGCCCTCAGTGGTGTGCACTGGGTGTGTGGTGGCTTCTTCGCGCTGCGCCAGCACGCCTTTCACCTCGGGCTTGGCAAAGTGCGCCACCACGTCGCTCAGGTGTTGGGCGCGGTACACCTCGGCGGTGGGCACCAAGGCCGCCTCTTCCGCGCTGATGGGTGGCAACACCAAGCGTGTGCGCACGCCTGCACCACGCAAAGCCAGTCCCATGGCCAACGCACCGCGCACGGGGCGCAGCTCGCCAGACAGTGACAACTCGCCAGCAAACTCATGGAGCGCCAAAGCCGCTTCGTCCAAAAGGCCATGCGCAGCCAAGATGCCCAAGGCAATTGGCAAATCAAAGCGGCCCGAGTCTTTAGGTAAATCGGCAGGGGCCAAGTTGACCGTGATGCGCTTGTTACTAGGAAAGTCCAGCCCTGCGTTTTGAATGGCGCAACGCACCCGTTCGCGCGCCTCTTTCACCTCGGTATCGGCCAAGCCCACCAAGGTGAAACTGGGCAAGCCATTGGCTAAATGCACCTCAACGGTCACTGCAGGAGCCTGTAAACCGAGCAGTGCACGGCTGTGAATTAACGCAAGCGTCATAAATCTTCTCTTTTTGAGTTGTCATCCCCATTGCGGGGCATATAAGGCACAGCGGCGCACCAACTAAGTGCGCGAAAATGGTCAAGTAGTCAGACTACTGCATCACTTTGGGTCTTAGTGCTAGTGAAGAGAGCACTTTTGTGAATTTCAACGTTGGCACGGACCCTGCTAAGTAGGTGTATCCCTCTTTTATTTTTCAACGGAGAAAACTATGAACCTCAAGTCCAAAATCGTTCTGGCCATCTTGGCCACATCTTCTGCAGCGTTTGCGCAAACAGCGCCTGCGGCTCCTGAGTCGGCAACTGCCTACAACGTAGGCGTCGTGAGCGAATACCGTTACCGCGGTATGGGCCAAACCAAGGGTGATCCAGCATTGCAAGGTGGTGTTGATTACACAGATGCGAGCGGTTTCTACTTGGGTGCTTGGGGTTCGACTATCAAGTGGATTAAGGAATACGCAGCAGCAGCCAGCCCTTCTTACGCTGCAAAAGGCCCAGTGGAAATCGATTTGTATGGTGGATACAAAGGCGAGGTTTCTGGTGTGGCTTATGACGTTGGATACCTGCGCTATCAATATCAGGGCAATACGCTTGAAAAAGCAACTTTTTTTAGCAATCCAAATACCGACGAGGTATATGGCGCTCTGACGGCAGGTCCAGTAACTGCAAAGTATTCTTATTCGACTTCGAATTTGTTTGGCACTTTGAACTCTAAAGGTAGTACTTACCTCGATTTGAGCGCAACATTCGATCTGGGCAATGGTTACTCATTGGTACCACATGCTGGACGCCAAGTTGTTAAAAATAACGATGCTAGTAGCTACACAGACGTTGCATTGACATTGAACAAAGATCTGGGTGATGGTTTGGCTGCGAGTGCTTCAGCAATCAGCACAAACGGTAAGGCTTCAGCCTGGACATATAACAACTACAACCAAGCAAAAAGCATTCTTGTCGTCGGCGTCAAGTACAGCTTCTAAACCAAGCTAACTGTCTTCTCTAGGAGCAACCATGAAACTCATCACCGCCATCATCAAACCATTCAAGTTAGATGAGGTCCGCGAGGCCCTCTCTCAAATTGGTGTGCAAGGCATCACTGTTACTGAAGTCAAAGGCTTCGGCCGCCAGAAAGG
>CANFKQ010000150.1 GCA_947447405.1 Comamonadaceae bacterium
AATCAAATACAAGAAGGCCAAGAAGAAGCCCGGGAACATGGCCGCTGCATACAGCTTGACCACCGATTGGCCCGCCACAGCGGCGTACACAATGATCATCACGGAAGGCGGAATCAAAATACCCAAGGTGCCGCCAGCCGTGATCACGCCTGCTGCCAAGCGTGTGTCATAGCCAGCATTCAACATGGGGCGCATGGCAATCACACCCATCAGCACCACCACAGCGCCTACCAAGCCGCTGGCAATGCCCCAGAAGGTACAAATCACCAAAGTGGCCACAGCCAATGAGCCGGGCAAGCGACGGAAGGCCAACTGAACGCTGTGGAACATCTTGTCCACCAGCGCGCCCCGTTCCATCACATACCCCATCAGTACAAACAGCGGAATGGACAGCAGGGTGTCGTTGGTCATCGCGCCATAGGTGCGCTGCACCATCAGGTTAAAAACGCGGTTGTCTAGCCAAGGTTGGCTGGGGTCGTAAAAGGCTGTAAAGCCAAAGACCATGCCCAAACCCATCAGCGTGAACGCTGTGGGAAAGCCCATCATGATCACCACGATGATCAGACAGAGCATGGTGAGTCCGAGTGCTGGATCGCTCATTTGTGTTCTCCCATCGCGTGGCCACCGCGCTGATGGGCCTCTTCGTCAATGTGGTGTGCGCGCTCAATCGCGTCACGTTTGTCTTCTTCGCTGACATAAATACTGGCAGACAACTGCTGCTCGACCACGTCAATCTCGTTGGCATCTTTCAAGCGTGCGGGCCATTCGCCTGTTTTCAGGCACACCACGCAACGCACGATTTCGGCCAGGCCTTGCATCAACACGATGAAGCCTGTGAGTGGGATGACGGCCTTGAAGGGATACAAGGGAATCGCATCGGCACTGTTGGTCATTTCACGAATGGTGATGGCGTCGCCGGCGTACGTCCAACCTGCCCACGTCAAGGCGATCACGCCTGGCATGAAGAACAAGAGGTACAGCACGAAGTCAAGTGAAGCTTGTGTGCGGGGTTTGGCGCTGCCATAAAAGAAGTCGCCGCGCACGTGTCCGTCTTGGCTCAGTGTGTAAGCACCGCACATCATGAAGGCAGTGCCGTACAGCATGTTGCTGGCCTCAAAGATCCAAGCGGTGGGTGCGTTCAAGGCATATCGCTTGAAAACCTCGCCCATCACCATCACCATCAGCACAACGATCAGCCATGCGAAGGCTTTGCCCACCCATGTACTGATGTTGTCTGCTGTGTGTAGCAGTTTCAGTGTGTTCATATCGTTCTTAAAAGTAAAGGGACTGAAGTTCTGTGGTGCACAGAATTCAGTCCCATAAGTCAAGCTATCTCAGTGACTGGGCTTAGGCCTTTTTGGCACCAAAGAAGTGGTTCACCGCCATGCGACGGTTGACCACGGTGTCTTGCTCCCACTTCACAGCACGTTGTGCGAAAGCCTTTTGTGAAGCCACGATCTCTTTGAACATGGGGTTCTCAGCAGACTTCTTCTCCAAAATTTCAGACCAAATTTTCAGCTGGTCTTGCAAGATGGAATCAGGTGTCTTGTAGAACTTGACCTTGTCTTTGGTTTGCAACTCGGCATAGTCTTTGGAGTAACGATCCACAGACTTCCAAGACATGTCTGCAGAAGCAGCCTCTGTCGCGATGGAAATCACAGCCTTCATCTTCGCTGGCAGTGCGTCGTACTTGGTCTTGTTGAACATGATCTCGAAAGTCTCAGCGCTTTGGTGGTAGCTTTGCAACATGCACACCTTCGACACGTCTGGGAAGCCCAAGATGCGGTCAGACGTGGCGTTGTTGAACTCGGCGCCATCCAGCAAACCACGGTCCATCGCTGGCACGATTTCGCCGCCAGGCAAGGCGTTGACCGCAGCGCCCATGGTGGTGAACAAGTCAATGGCCAAACCGTTGGTACGGAACTTCAAACCTTTGAAGTCAGAGGTCTTGGTGATTGGCTTTTTGAACCAACCCAGAGGTTGCGTGAACATGGGGCCGTACAAGAACGACTGCACGTTGCCACCAATCGAAGAGTACAACTTGGCCAACAGCTCAGCGCCGCCGCCGTACTTGTGCCAAGCCAAAACCATGTTGGCATCCATGCCGAAAGCTGGGCCTGAGTTCCACAAGGCCAACGCGTTTTGCTTGCCGTAGTGGTAACCCAACACGCCGTGGCCGCCGTCCAATGTGCCTTTAGACACCGCTTCGAGCAAGCCGAATGCTGGCACCACAGAACCTGCGGGCAACACTTCGATCTTCAGGTCGCCGCCCGTCATGTCGTTGACTTTTTTCGCGTAGTCCAACGCGTACTCATGGAAGATGTCCTTGGCGGGCCAAGTGCTTTGCCAGCGCATGCTGATTGGGCCAGTTTGGGCTGCAACCATTGGGGCTGCTACAACGCCTGCGGCAGCAGCCGCGCCTTTCAGTACATTGCGGCGAGCGGTCGTCTTTTTGCTATCTGTCATGAGGGAGGTCTCCTAAGTTTTTGTCAAAGACATGTATGGGAATCGCGATTCTGATGCCCACGTACAGATTTTTCACAGGGGTTTCCCCTCGCCAAACGCTGAAATTAGGGTGACTTTGTCTCCTTGGAGACGAGCCGCTTCTATACTGCGAACCAATTTCTTTCGCTTTAAGACTATGAGCAACAACGAGCTGGGTTACGCAGGTGACATCACACCCGAAACCGCCAACGAATGGATGCAGTCAGGCGCCGCTGTGATGGTGGATGTGCGCTCTGAAGCCGAGTTGGCATGGGTAGGCTTTGTGCCGGGCGCTGTGCCCGTACCTTGGAAGCAATGGCCCAGCATGGCCATGAACCCAGCCTTTGACGACGCTGTACGTGCGGCTGCCCATGGCAAAAAAATTGTGATGTTGTGCCGCAGTGGTGTGCGATCCATCGCGGCTGCCCAACGCGCCACAGAGCTAGGGCTTGAGGCCTACAACATCCTCGAAGGCTTCGAGGGCGATGCCAATGCCAATGGCCATCGCGGCACCCAAGGTGGCTGGCGCATGCGCGGCTTGCCATGGCGTCAAAACTAATTCACGCACCTATGACATTTTTAGCACTCGATGTGGGCAACACACGCCTCAAATGGGGCTTGTACGACAGCCCAGCGCCCGGTGCCCAACTGCTGGGCAGCGGCGCGGTGTTTTTAGAAAACATCGACCGCTTGGCCGACGAAGACTGGCGCGAATTGCCCGAGCCCACACACATGCTGGGCTGCATCGTGGCGGGCGAAGCCATTCGCCGCCGCGTCGAAGAGCAAATGGAGCTGTGGGACATCACCCCACATTGGGCCGTGTCGTCTTCCTCAGAAGCTGGCATGACCAACGGCTACGACCACCCCACACGCCTAGGCGCAGACCGTTGGGTCGCCATGATCGGCGCGCATGCGCGCATGCGCCACACCCATGGCAGCGCCCTGAAGCCCATGGTGGTGGTCATGGTCGGCACAGCGGTGACCGTGGAGGCCATCGATGCCAGCGGCAAGTTTTTAGGCGGCCTCATCTTGCCCGGTCACGGCATCATGTTGCGTGCCTTGGAGTCAGGCACTGCAGGCTTGCGCGTGCCCACGGGTGAGGTGTGTGAGTTCCCCACCAACACCAGCGATGCGCTGACCAGTGGCGGCACTTTTGCCATTGCAGGCGCGGTCGAGCGCATGGTGCACCACGTGCGCCAACATTGCGGCGCAGAGCCCGCGTGTTACATGACCGGCGGCGCGGGCTGGAAAATGGCTCCCAGCATGTCGGTGCAGTTTGAGCTGGTCGACTCGCTCATTTTTGATGGCTTGCTGGAAATTGCCAAGCAGCGCCTCGACCATCCCACGCCCTTGTGGCCCTCGCGCTCGCTCTTTTGATGTCGTCCGGGTGAGGTGGTTTGAGGGATAGCCCTTCATGACAGAGGGCTGGTGCAGCGGCTAGACTCAAGCCATGAAAGTCCTTGATTCACTCACCAAGCAAGCTTCCTCCATTGCTGCCATTCGCCGCGACATCCACGCCCATCCTGAGCTGTGTTTCGAAGAAATTCGCACCGCTGATTTGGTGGCACAAAAACTGACCGAGTGGGGCATTCCCATCCATCGCGGCATGGGCAAAACAGGCGTGGTGGGTATCTTGAAATGCGGTACCAGTGACCGTGCGATTGGCCTGCGTGCCGACATGGACGCCTTGCCCATGCAAGAGTTCAACCAATTTGCCCACACCAGCCAACACGCCGGCAAGATGCACGCCTGCGGCCACGATGGCCATGTGGCCATGCTCTTGGCAGCCGCGCAATATCTGTCCAAGCACCAAGACTTTGATGGCACGGTGTACTTCATCTTCCAACCCGCCGAAGAGGGCGGTGGTGGTGCACGCGAAATGATGCGCGATGGTTTGTTTGACAAGTTCCCCATGCAAGCCGTCTACGGCATGCACAACTGGCCGGGCTTGAAAGAAGGCCAGTTCGCACTCAGCGCTGGCCCTGTGATGGCTTCAAGCAATGAATTCAAAATCACCATTCACGGCAAAGGCTGCCATGCCGCCTTGCCGCACAACGGCATTGATCCTGTGG
>CANFKQ010000151.1 GCA_947447405.1 Comamonadaceae bacterium
CGCAAGACCACGGGTTGCACCATCATCACTTTGTGATGACAGCGAAGGGGTTTCAGACGCTGGGTTCGGCGTCCTGAAACTTGTCTGCGCGGCAGGTGAGCACCAGCGTATCGCGATGGCCGCCCTCAGCCAAGGGTTGAATGGGTGTGCTTTCGTGAATCATGCGGGTGTCGTCTAACAACATCAACGACCACGGCTCGCTCAGCGTGAAGCGTTCGCCTTGTGGGCCGTTGGCTTCAAACACACGCGTCTCGCCGCCTTTGATGTCAGTGCGGTTGACCATGAACACCGCCACAAAATCCACGCCATCGCGGTGCGCGCCTTCGGGTGTGGGGCGGCCAATGCCGTCGGTGGTGTCGATGCGGAACTGATGCGCTTCAATGCACCACTTGGTGTTGGGTGTGCCGCGTACTTGGGTCGCGGTGTTGGCCAGTGCGGTGAGCAGTTGGGTCCATGCAGGCGTGGCCACCGTGGCCTCGAGCATGGGTTCAAACCAACGCTCCATGCCACCGTGCAACGCGTTGTAGTCGACGGACTGCCAATGCGCACGGTGAGGTACTTGTGCCAGTGTGTTGTGCTCAAACACAAAGCTGCTGTGCAAGCGGCGTCGATAGCGGCCACCGTCTTTGAGGTAGTTGTCGGGCGGCATCTCGTTCCAGCTGGGCGACAGGGCTTGCAGCGCGCTCAACTCACATCCCGCCCATTTGGCCACGCTGGCAGCATTGAGCATGCCGTAGCCCTTTTGCGCAATGGCGGTGTTCAGTTCGGCAACGCCAACTGTTTTTGGGGGAAGTATTTGCATGATCAGTTGCCTCGGCGTACGCGCAGCACTTCATCCAAGATGAGGCAGGCTGCACCCAGCGTGATGCCGCTGTCGGCTATGTTGAACGCGGGGAAATGAATGCCAGCGTAATGAAAATCCAGAAAGTCGACCACGTAGCCATACATCACGCGGTCCATCACATTGCCAATGGCCCCGCCCAAAATGCAGGCAATGGCAAAACCAAACAGTTTTTGGCCCGGATGCTTTTTGAGCATCCACACCATGGCGATGGTGGCTACCACGCCGAGACCGGTGAAGAACCAACGCTGCCAGCCTCCCGCTGTGGCGAGGAACGAAAACGCAGCGCCTTCGTTGTGCACGCGCGCGATGTTGAAAAAGCTGCTGACGGCAAAGCCTTCACCCAATTGATACGTGTTGACAATGAGCACCTTGGTGAATTGATCGACGATCAACACCACAGCTGCTAGCCCTAACCACACCCAAGACGAGGTGGTGTTGCGAATGAAGGTGTGGCGTGCCATGTCGTTGCTTTCGAGTGCGAAAACTTAGGCGAAGTGACGTACTTCACCGTCACCGTGCAAGTTGCTGTCGCAACGGCCGCACAGGGAGGGGTGAGCGGGGTTGTGGCCCACGTCGTCGCTGTAGTGCCAGCAGCGTTCGCACTTCGTGGCTTCGCTGGCTTTGACTTCAACGGTCAAGCCTTCGCCTTTGACGAGCGCGACCTTGGAGGTGATGAACACAAACTTCAAGTCGTCGCCCAAAGAGGCGAGGGCATCGTAAGCCGCACCATCGCAGTGGATGACCAACTCTGCTTGCAGCGATGCACCCACCAAACCTTCAGTGCGTTTGTCTTCAATTTTCTTGTTAGCGATTTCCCGCACTTGCTGCACGGCATGCCACTTGTCCATCAACGCAGCATTGCTTGCGACTAAGTCAGTGAAAATTTCCAAGAAGATCGACTCCGACTTGCCAAACGTTGTCCACGCCTCTTCAGCGGTGAAGCTGAGGAACGGGGCCATCCAGCGGAGCATGGCGTGAGTGATTTGGTGTAACGCGGTTTGTGCGCTGCGACGCGCGAGTGATTTAGGCGCTGTGGTGTACAGGCGGTCTTTGAGCACGTCCAAATAGAACGCGCCTAAATCTTCCGAGCAATACAGCTGCAACTTCGACACCACGGGGTGGAACTCATACGCATCGAAGTGCGCGCGAATGTCGGCTTGCACTTGGGCGGCGCGCGACAGCGCGTACTTGTCGATTTCCAACAGGTCGTCAAACGCCACGGCGTCTTTGGCTGGGTCAAAGTCACTCACGTTGGCGAGCAAGAAGCGCAGCGTGTTACGGATGCGGCGATACGCATCGACCACGCGGGCCAAGATTTTGTCGTCGATGTTCAGGTCGCCCGAGTAGTCGGTGCTGGCCACCCACAAGCGCACGATTTCTGCACCCATCTTGTCGCTCACCTCTTGGGGGGCGACGGTGTTGCCCAAGCTCTTGCTCATCTTGCGGCCTTGGCCGTCGGTGGCAAAGCCGTGGGTCAGCAGGCCTTTGTAGGGCGCGCGGTCGTACAAGGCGCAGCCAAGCAGCAACGAGCTGTGGAACCAGCCACGGTGTTGGTCATGGCCTTCAAGGTACAGGTCCGCTTCTGGAGTGGCGTTGTCTGGAGAAGCGTGAAAAGGCGCGCGGTGGTTCACGCCAAAGTTGTACGCATCTTTGTGGCTGCCGCGTAGCACGTGTTGAAAGGTCGAACCAGAGTCAAACCACACTTCCAAGATGTCTGTGCTCTTGGTGTAGCTGGCTGCCTCGTCGCCGGGCTGGTTGAGGATGTCTTCCACCGTCACGCGGCTCCAGGCTTCGATGCCGCCTGTTTCAACGATGTCCGCCGCTTGGTCCATGATGGCCATGGTGCGTGGGTGCAACTCGCCGCTGTCTTTGTGCAAGAAGAACGGCACGGGCACACCCCAGCTGCGTTGGCGCGAGATGCACCAGTCGGGGCGGTTGGCAATCATGTCGCGCAAACGCGCGCGGCCGTTCTCGGGGTAGAAGTGGGTTTGGTCAATCGCATGCAAAGCGAGTTCGCGCAGCGACTTGGTGGACTTGTCGGTGATGAACTTACCGGTTGTTTTTTCGGTCGTGCTGTCAAACGCATCCATGCGGATGAACCACTGCGCAGCCGCGCGGTAGATGACAGGCGTTTTGTGACGCCAGCAATGGGGGTAGCTGTGTGTGATGGTTTGTGTGGCCATCAAGCGGCCGGCGTTTTGCAGGGCCTCAAGAATGACGGGCACTGCCTTCCAGATGTGCTGGCCACCGAACAGCGGAAAGTCAGCGGCGTAAGCGCCGTTACCTTGCACGGGGTTCAAGATGTCGGTGTACTTCATGCCGTTGGCCATGCATGAGTTGAAGTCATCCACGCCGTAGGCAGGTGCGCTGTGCACGATGCCTGTGCCGTCGCCTTCGCCCACGTAGTCGGCTAAGAATACGGGGGCGGTGCGCTTGTAGCCCTCATCCACATGGGCGAGTGGGTGGTTGAACTCGATCAATCCCAACTTGTCGCCCGTGGCGGTAGCCACCACTTGGCCTTCGAGCTTCCAACGCGCCAAACATTGCTCGACCAACGACGCCGCACACAAGAACAAACCACGCTCGGTGTCCACCAAGGCGTAGTTGATGTCGGGGTGCATGTTGAGCGCTTGGTTGGCCGGGATGGTCCACGCGGTGGTGGTCCAAATCACAGCAAAGGCTTCTTTGTCTAGCTTGGGCAAACCAAATGCAGCAGCCAACTTCTCGGGCTGGGCACACAAGAAGGCCACGTCGAGCGTGTCGCTTTTCTTGTCGGCGTATTCAATTTCAAACTCAGCGAGTGATGATCCGCAGTCAAAGCACCAGTACACGGGCTTCAAGCCGCGGTACACAAACCCACGCTCCATCACGCGTTTGAAGGCGCGCAGTTGGCCGGCTTCGTTGGCGGGGTCCATGGTGCGGTACGGACGCTCCCAGTCGCCCAAGACGCCCAAGCGTTTGAAGTCTTCGCGTTGTTGGTCGATTTGTTCGGTGGCGAAGGCACGGCTTTTTGCCTGCATGTCGTCGCGGCTGAGTTTGCGGCCATGCAGTTTTTCGATGGCGTTTTCAATCGGCAAACCGTGGCAGTCCCAGCCTGGGATGTATTGCGCATCAAAGCCAGCGAGTTGCTTGGACTTGACGATCATGTCTTTGAGCACCTTGTTCAGCGCGTGGCCGATGTGCAGCTTGCCGTTGGCGTAGGGTGGGCCGTCGTGCAACACAAACAGTGGTGCGCCTTGGCGGGCGACGCGCAGTTTTTTGTACAAGCCCTCTTCATTCCATTGCCGGGTCCAAGCGGGTTCGCGTTTGGGCAAGTCACCACGCATGGGGAACGGGGTGTCCATCATGTTGAGTGTGGCGCGGTAGTCGGTGGAAGAGGAGGTGGCTTTGTCGGTCATGGCTGTCTCAGGTCGGAGGCTCTAAATCAGAAGCTTGAAGTGGGTGGGGCCGAGGCTTTGAAGTGGCAAGCCTTGGCTCTAAGTTGTGTGGCGCGGGGCAATGTGCAGCAAAAGGGGCTGCACGCCCCGTCAAATTCGGGCTGCGAGCCAAGCGCGTGCATCGTCGCAGTCTTTGTGTATGCCTTGCATCAAGGCGTCCAGACCGTCGTACTTCAGCTCGTCGTGTAATTTGTGCAGCAGTTCCACG
>CANFKQ010000152.1 GCA_947447405.1 Comamonadaceae bacterium
AGCCAAGTGCTACAAAACTTGGCGACCCTACGGGGATTCGAACCCCGGTACTCACCGTGAAAGGGTGATGTCCTAGGCCTCTAGACGATAGGGTCATAACCTGGACGTGTTTCTTGCGAAACGTCTCGACATTTTTGGTGGAGGTAAGCGGGATCGAACCGCTGACCTCTTGCATGCCATGCAAGCGCTCTCCCAGCTGAGCTATACCCCCGTTGGGTGTCGAGAACGATAGTATATCAAGAATTTCAACGTTTGGTCAAACGCGCCAAAACTTTTTCTTTCCCGCACAGGAAAAGTACGGCATCCACTGAAGGTGTTTGGGGTGTGCCCATCACCAACACGCGCACAGGCATGGCGAGCTGGGGCATTTTTAAACCCTGCTCTGTTAGCACTTCTTTGAACGCAGCGCTCACAGTTGCAGTGCTCCACTCAGTCAACGCTGCGAGCTTGGTAGCCAGCGCATCCAGTGCAGGCAACACGGCGGGTGTGATGTGTTTGACCACATCGTCGGCATGCGGGGTGACGTCGTTATAGAAAACAGTCGCCCAATCGGCCAGCACCAACAAGGTGTCGCAACGGTCTTTGAACAAACCACAAATGGCTGGCAGTCGAGCGTCGACAGTCACACCACGTTTGGCCAACTCAGCGCTCACCAAAGTTGCCAAGGCGTCGTCTGCCATAGCCTTTAAGTGCTGAGCATTGACCCACTTAAGCTTGGCTTCGTCAAACTGCGCAGCGCTGCGACCGAGGTGATCAAGGTTGAACCACTCTAAGAACTGAGCACGGCTGAAAATTTCGTCATCGCCGTGGCTCCAGCCCAAGCGCGCCAAGTAGTTCACCATGGCATCGGGCAAGTAGCCTTCGTCGCGGTATTGCGTCACGGCTTTGGCACCATTTCGCTTGCTCATCTTCTCGCCTTGCTCGTTGAGCACGGTAGGCAAGTGGGCGTACACGGGCGTGTCTTTGCCTAGCGCTTTGAAGATGTTGATTTGGCGCGGCGTGTTATTCACGTGGTCGTCGCCACGGATGACGTGGGTGATGGCCATGTCGATGTCATCCACCACCACGCAGAAGTTGTAGGTGGGTGTGCCGTCTGGGCGAGCAATCACTAAATCGTCCAACTCGTCGTTGCTGATTTCGATGCGACCTTTGACTTTGTCTTCCCACACGACCGAGCCGCCTTGTGGATTTTTAAAGCGGAGCACAGGCTTCACGCCTTGTGGGATGGCGGGCAAGGTCTTGCCTGGCTCGGGACGCCATGTGCCGTTGTAGCGTGGCTTTTCTTTGTTGGCCATTTGCTGTTCGCGCAAGGCATCGAGCTCTTCCATGCTCATGTAGCAGGGGTACACATGGCCACCGGCTTTGAGCTCTTCCAACACGGCCTTGTAGCGGTCCATGCGTTGCATTTGGTAGAACGGACCTTCGTCGTGGTCGAGGCCCAACCACTTCATGCCTTCGATGATGACATCCACCGACGCTTGGTTAGAGCGCTCAAGGTCGGTGTCTTCAATGCGCAAAATAAACTCACCACCGGTGGCGCGTGCAAACGCCCATGGGTACAACGCCGAGCGAATGTTGCCGAGGTGGATAAAGCCAGTCGGTGATGGCGCGAAACGGGTACGAATTTTGGTCATGCAAAAATAAAAATCAAAGGGTATCGAGGCCGCGCAAGAGGTCGGCCTTCATATCGTCTAAATGTTCAAGGCCCGCCGCCAAGCGAATCATGCCTTGACCAATACCTGCAGCTTGGCGCTGGTCTTCAGACAGCTTGCCGTGCGACGTACTTGCGGGGTGTGTGAGCAAGGTTTTGGTGTCGCCCAAATTGGTACACAGCGAGAGCGTACGCAAACTGTCAAGCACATGGAACGCGCGGGTGCGCGCTTGCTGCGGGTCAGCTGCTTTCACGTCAAACGACAACACCGCACCACCCATGCCGGACATTTGCTTCAACGCCAAATCGTGCTGTGGGTGACTGACCAAGCCTGGGTAATACACGCGGGACACAGCTGGATGTTGCTCTAGCCACTGAGCCATCGCGTCAGCATGTGCACTTTGCGCGCGCATGCGAATGTCGAGCGTCTCCAAACCTTTGAGCACCACCCATGCATTGAAGGGTGACAGCACCATGCCGCTGTTCTTCATGACGGGCAGGAGTTTTTCTTTGATGAGCTTTTCGCTCGCACACAAAGCACCAGCCATCACACGGCCTTGGCCATCCAAATACTTGGTACCAGAATGCATGACGATGTCTGCGCCCATCACCATGGGACGCTGCAAAATTGGTGTGGCAAAACAGTTGTCGACTGCCAGCAACGCATCGGCGTTGTGCGCCATATCGGCCAACGCAGCGATGTCGCACACCTCAGTCAAGGGGTTGGTGGGCGTCTCGGCAAACAAGATTTTGGTATTGGGACGAATGGCGGCTTTCCAAGCGGCCAGATCGGTTTGCGGCACCACGGTAGATTCCACGCCAAAGCGTGCAAACTCTGAACCAATCAGCTTGAGGGTCGAGCCAAACATGGACTGCGAATACACCACATGGTCGCCCGCTTTGAGCAAGCTGAACAACATCAGCATGACAGAAGACATGCCTGATGAGGTAGCCAAAGCAGCCTCGCTGCCCTCCAAGGCCGCCAAGCGCATTTCAAAACTGCTCACGGTGGGGTTGCCCGAACGGCCATAGGTATAGCCATCTTCTTCGCCTGCAAAGCGGCGCGCCGAGGCTTCGGCCGAGGGTTGCACATAACCACTGGTGAGGTACAAAGCTTCTGAGTTTTCACCATACTGGCTGCGATCTGCAGCCAAACGCACAGCGAGTGTTTCTAGGTGCAAATCTTGGGGCAAGGGATGTTGGCTCATGCCGAAATTACTCCGAAGGGTTGGGCAAGGCGAGGCGCGAGCTATCTTCCGAGTTGTCTTCGGAGGCCCCGCGTTTTTCATTCAACCGCACAATGTCGCTCAACGACACATCGCCAGTCACATACACGCCGTCAAAGCAGGAGGCATCAAAACCATCGAGCTTGGGCGCATCACCTGCCGTGGCTGATAGCACGGCTTGCTTCATGGCTTCCACGTCTTGGTAAATCAAGGCATCGCAACCAATCAGCTCACGAATTTGCTCGATGGTGCGGTCGTGCGCCACCAATTCTTCGGGTGTCGGCATGTCAATGCCGTACACGTTGGGAAAACGCACAGGTGGTGCCGCGCTGGCCAAGTAAACCTTGCGTGCACCTGCGTCACGCGCCATTTGCACAATCTCTTTGCTGGTCGTGCCGCGCACGATGGAGTCGTCCACCAGCAACACATTGCGGCCTTTGAATTCGCTGGCAATCACGTTGAGCTTTTGGCGCACAGATTTTTTGCGCACACCTTGGCCCGGCATGATGAAGGTGCGGCCCACGTAACGGTTTTTCACAAACCCTTCGCGATAAGGCACGCCCAACAAATGCGCCAGCTGAGTGGCGCTGGGGCGGCTGGATTCAGGAATAGGAATGATCACATCGATGTCTGTCGGAGGCACCACTGACACCACACGTTTGGCCAAGGTCTCACCTAAGTTCAAACGGGCTTGGTACACCGAAATACCGTCCATCGTCGAATCAGGACGGGCCAAGTACACGTATTCAAAAATACAGGGCTTGAGCTGTGGCGCATCAGCGCACTGCATGAAGTGGGCTTGACCAGCGAGGTCAATGAACACCGCTTCGCCTGGCGCAATATCGCGCTCAAACACATGGCCTGTGCCATCTAGAGCCACTGATTCGCTGGCCACCATGTAGGTGCCATCCGCACCACGGCCGATGCACAAGGGACGAATGCCAAACGGGTCGCGAAAGGCCAGCAAGCCATGGCCCGCAATCATGGACACCACGGCGTAAGAACCTTGGATGCGGCGGTGCACACGACGCACAGCCTCAAATACATCGGCTGGTTTCAGAGGCAAGCCGCGTGTGGTTTTGTCAATCTCGTGGGCCAACACGTTGAGCAACACTTCAGAGTCGCTCTCAGTGTTGATGTGGCGGTGGTCTTCAGAAAAAAGCTCAGCTTTCAAGGCGTGAGCGTTGGTCAAGTTGCCGTTATGTACCAGCACTAAGCCGTAAGGCGCGTTCACGTAAAACGGTTGCGCCTCTTCTTCACTGAACGCATTACCTGCCGTGGGATAACGCACTTGGCCCAAACCGTTGTTGCCGGGCAAGGCACGCATGTTGCGGGTGCGAAACACATCACGCACCATGCCCTTGGCTTTGTGCATGAAAAATTTACGATCCAGCTGAGTAACGATGCCTGCGGCATCTTGGCCTCGATGCTGCAAGAGCAACAAGGCGTCATAAATCAACTGGTTCACAGGTGCGTTGCTTGCAACGCCGACGATGCCACACATTAGGGGAGGTACTTTCCAAAATCAGCCGGTAACACCGGCT
>CANFKQ010000153.1 GCA_947447405.1 Comamonadaceae bacterium
AATCGGTGGTGAAGCTCACCAACAGAAACTTAGCTGCTGTGCGCGCAAACGCTGCTGACAAATCACCGCCGTAGGTGCGTGCAGGGTCGAAGTAGTCGAGTGCGCGGGTGATGAGCAAATAGGTGTTGGCGTCAAAGTACTCGCTGAACTTGTCGCCTTGGTAGCGCAGGTAGCTTTCGATTTGAAACTCCACGTCTTGCGTCGTGTACAAATAATCTCGCGTCGCGTCGCCCGCCGCTAGGCCGCCCTGAGGCGGGCGAGCCCCCTCGGGGGGCAGCGAATCACGCGCAGCGGAGAGCGTGGGGGCACGTAATCGGCGGCCGAACTTCTCGTTCATCACATCGTCGCTCAGATACGTGATGTGGCCCACCATGCGCGCGATGCGCAAGCCGCGTTGCGGTACTACCCCGTGTTGGTAAAAGTGGCCGCCATGAAAGTCGGGGTCGGTCACGATGGCGCGACGTGCCACCTCGTTGAAGGCGATGTTCTCAGCCGTCAGGTTGGGCGCGCTGGCCACCACCACGGCATGACGCACGCGATCTGGGTATTGCAGCGTCCAGCTCAGGGCTTGCATGCCGCCCAAGCTGCCGCCCAAAACGGCGGCGAGTTGAGCGATGCCCAAACGGTCTAGCAACAAGGCTTGTGCGTTGACCCAGTCTTCTACCGTGACCACGGGGAAGTCCGCGCCATACACCTTGCCCGTGTCGGGGTGGGTGTGCATGGGTCCGGTGGAGCCAAAGCAAGAGCCGAGGTTGTTCACGCCAATCACAAAGAAGTGGTTGGTGTCCACGGGCTTGCCCGGGCCAATCATGTTGTCCCACCAGCCTTCGCTCTTGTCTTGGCCTTCGTACACGCCCGCCACATGGTGCGAGGCGTTGAGCGCGTGGCACACCAGCACCGTGTTAGATCGGTTAGCGTTGAGCGTGCCGTAAGTCTCGTAGGCCAGCGTGTAGTCGCGCACTTTTGCGCCGCTTTGCAGCTGCAAAGCTTCAGCAAAGTGCATCGCCTGTGGCGTGGCAATCATGGGTTTGGCATTCACGGTCATGCGGTCATTCTTGTTGATTCACCTAATTACTCACCAATGGGCCGCAGGTGTTTGCCTGCAATGCCCGCCAGTTCAAACATGGTGACTTGGTCTTTGCCAAACACGGGCTTGAGCTTCGCGTCCGCATTGATGGCGCGTTTGTTGGTGGCGTCTTGCAAGCCGTTGGCCTTGATGTAGTCCCACAGCTTCTTGATCACTTCGGTGCGAGCCACGGCTTCAGTGCCAATCACGTTGGCCAAATCTGCGCTGGGCAAATAACCTGCGGTGACTTTGCGTGGCACTTTGGGCTTGGCCACTTTCTCGGCCTTGACTTTGGTGGCCTTCGTCGCTTTGGTGGTTTTGGTTGGCACTTTTTTGCCCGCGGCTTTGATGAGCGCGTTGGTCGTGGGCGTTTTGCCGCCCTTGGGTGGGTACTTGCTCACGCGTGGCTCAAATGCAAAGTTCACCTTGCCGGCTTCGGCATCCCATTGCAAGAAGGCCTTGAACGAACGGCGTGTGCGCATGGACACAAACTTGTCGAGCAAATCGGTTTTGCCTTCACTCAACAGCTTGGTCATTTGCTCGCGCTCGACGGGTTGCTGCAAGATGATCTTGCCGCTCTTGAAGTCACAGCTCGGCGTGGCTTGTGCGTGTGTGGGCACGGCTTTGCTGCACACGTAGTTGCTGCCGTGCTCGTGCACGGGGCTACCGCACTTGGGGCAATTGCCCAGAGCTGGCGCATCGCTGAACTCGACGATTTCGCCGGAGTCCGCACCGTCGTCCCCAAAGTCAAATTCGAGTTTCCAGTTTTGGTCTTCTTCGCTGTACTTGAGCGCGATCTCTGCTGTGAACGGCCAGCCCGCTTTGGAGCGGAAGCCGTCGAGGGGGCCAATCTTTTTGTTAGTCAAAAACTGCTCGACTTCGGCAGCATCAAAGGTACGACCGCCTGGAATTTTGCTGATGGAGAAGCCACAGCCTGCGCCGTTTTCGCCTGAGTCAGACGCTGCGCCGTCTTTGCCCACGCAGGCGTAGCGGCGGTAGTTTTCTTTGACCACGCCGCCGCACTTGGGGCAAGGTGTTTTGAGTGTGGCGTAGTCACCGGGGATGGTGTCGCGGTCAAACTCTTTGGCCTTCTTGACGATGTGTTCGGTCATTTCGGCAATTTCGCGCATGAACTCTTCGCGGCTCAGTTGGCCGTGTTCCATGAGCGAAAGCTTGTGTTCCCAACCACCGGTGAGTTCGGGCTTGGACAACTCTTCTACACCCAAGCCGCGCAGCAATGTGAACAGCTGGAAGGCTTTGGCGGTAGGAATCATTTCGCGGCCATCGCGGATGAGGTATTTCTCGTTGAGCAAACCTTCGATGATGGCAGCGCGCGTCGCGGGTGTGCCCAAGCCTTTTTCTTGCATGGCTTCGCGAAACTCATCGTCTTCTACCAACTTGCCTGCGCCTTCCATCGCGCCGAGCAATGTAGCTTCGCTGTAACGTGCGGGTGGGCGAGTTTTCAGGCCTTTGGCATCGGCAGATTCGTTCTTGGCAGTTTCGCCCGATTTCAAGGCGACGAGGGTCTTGCCATCTTCTTCGTTGTCCGAGGCTTCTTGCGCGGCGTCTTTGCCGTACACGGCCATCCAGCCTGCGTTGACCAACACTTTGCCTTCGGTGCGGAAGTTGTGGTCTTTGCCTGCGGCTTTGACGGTGCTGATGCGCGTGGTCACCATGTATTCGGCACTCGGGAAGAACACCGCCATGAAGCGGCGCACCACCAAGTCGTACAGCTTTTGCTCGGCTTCAGATAAACCGCTAGGCGCTTGCAAGGTGGGGATGATCGCAAAGTGATCACTGACCTTTTTGTTGTCAAACACGCGTGGCAGTTTGCGCACGTAGTTATTGTTCAGTGCGACGGTGGCGTGCTGTTCTAAGTGCTTCATCCCACTGTCGGCGAGCATCGTGAAGGTGTCTTTCACCACGGCCACGTAGTCTTCAGGCAAGTGGCGTGAATCTGTACGTGGGTAGGTCAGTGCCTTGTGACGCTCGTACAAGCTTTGCGCCAAGGCCAAGGTGGTTTTGGCAGAGAAGCCAAAACGGCCGTTGGCCTCGCGTTGCAGCGAGGTCAGGTCAAACAAACCGGGGCTGGCTTTGGTGGTGGGCTTGCTCTCTTCGGTGACGCTCGCTTGTTGGTTGCGTACCGCATCGGCAATGGCCAAAGCCTCGGCTTCGCTCCACACGCGGTCGTGTTTTTTCTCGACGTCTTCCGCGTCTTTTTTGTGCTCGGGGTTGAACCACTTGGCGGGGTAGGCACCTGCTTCAACCTTAAATGACGCGTGAATTTCCCAATAGTCGCGGCTGACGAATTTGCGAATTTGTTCTTCGCGTTCCACCACCACCGACAGGGTGGGCGTTTGTACACGGCCCACGGTGGTCAAGAAGAAGCCGCCTTCGCGCGAGTTGAAGGCCGTCAAGGCGCGCGTGCCGTTGATGCCCACCAGCCAGTCGGCTTCTGAGCGACTGCGTGCGGCATCGGCCAAGCCTTGCATTTGTTGTTGGGTGCGCAGCGATTCAAAACCATCACGAATCGCTTGTGGTGTCATCGACTGCAACCACAGGCGCTTGACGGGTTTGTCGAGTGGTTTTTTGCCGCCAGCGTATTGCTCAATCAAGCGGAAGATCAATTCACCTTCGCGGCCCGCGTCACAGGCGTTGATGAGTGCGGTCACGTCTTTGCGCTTGGCTAGCTTCACCACCGCGTTCAAGCGGGTCTTGGTTTTCTCCACAGGCTTCAAGTCAAAGAAGGGGGGAATCACGGGCAGGTTGGCAAAGCTCCATTTGCCGCGCTTGACGTCAAACTCTTCGGGCGCTTGGATTTCCACCAAATGGCCCACAGCACTGGAGACCACATAGGTGTCGCTCTCAAAGTGATCGTCGTGTTTTTCGAACTTCCCCGCCACAGGCGTGAGTGCGCGCACGATGTCTTGCGCGACCGAAGGTTTTTCGGCAATCACGAGGGTTTTGCTCATTTCAAAGTTCCTTAAAAACTGACCACTACAATTCGTTCTCTCGCGTGCGCACGCGCGCCCATG
>CANFKQ010000154.1 GCA_947447405.1 Comamonadaceae bacterium
CCCCATACCTAGAGGCTCAAGGGCACCCCCGAGTATCTCTCTGGGCAGCCCACCCCCTCGGGGGGCATGCATTGACAGCGTTGCAACACGCATTGACACTATGACAAGTCTCATGTGAGCAGCTTGTTGGTGTTTGTAGGGTTTTGTAGTGGCTAGTTGGAATCCCGAAACGGTGACCGAACGGTGACCAAGGGAGCAAATGGAATCCAAAATGACAAAAGGGTTAGCAACTACTACGCTGCTAACCCTTGTCATTCTTGGTCGGTGTGAAAGGATTCGAACCTTCGACCCCTTGCACCCCATGCAAGTGCGCTACCAGGCTGCGCCACACACCGAATCAGGCTTTGATTATAACGCCTACTCAGTGCGCCTCAGAGAGCAAGTCGCGAATTTGTGTGAGTTCTTTGCGCAAGGTTTGCAGCGCTTCATCGCTGCTGCTCAAGGCGAGTGGTGGCAATGCATGTGCATCATCTGCGTCGACATCCAAATCGTCATCAAACCCATCGTCGTCGGGCAAGTCCACATCGATCAACTCACCGCCGACTCGGCGACGTTCGCGCTCGGATTGCACCAACTCTTGCAACTTGTTGCGTGCGCCAGTGATGGTGAAACCTTGGTCGTATAAGAGGTCGCGGATGCGGCGAATCATCAGCACTTCGTGGCGCTGGTAATAGCGACGATTGCCACGACGCTTCATAGGACGCAGCTGCGTGAATTCCTGCTCCCAATAGCGCAGCACGTGCGGCTTGACGCCGCACAACTCGCTCACTTCACCAATGGTGAAATAGCGTTTGGCTGGAATGGGGGGAAGGAGGGATTTCTCCATGAAAATCAGTAGCTTGTAAACGGGACCGCAGAGGTTACACGAAGAACCGCCTTGAATCACATCCCCTTACAGTTTTATCAAAAAAAAGAGGCCTATGCAGCCTCTTTTTCAATCAGTTGTCAACTTTGGAATTACTGTCGCCCTGAATCTGTTCTTTCAGTTTGTGACTTGCATGGAAAGTCACTGCACGTCGCGCCTCGATGGGAATTGACTCCCCTGTGCGCGGGTTACGGCCAGGTCGTGGCGCTTTGGTACGAATTTGAAAATTGCCAAAGCTTGAAATTTTTACATCCGTTCCGTTGACCAAGCTTTTTGCAATCAAGTCAAAGAATGCATCGATCATGTCTTTGGATTCACGCTTATTCAAACCAATTTGCTCAAACAACAAATCAGCCAACTGCGCTTTGGTGAGCGCTGGTGTTTCTAGGCTCTCAAAAGAAAGTTCCATACGGTTCGCTTTTTAACGTCTGAACATCAAGCACGCAAACGCGCAGAGACTTGGGTAGCCAACTCGGCCAGCACGGCTTGCACCACGCCTTCGATTTGGGCTTCGTTCAAAGTGGCTTCATCGCTGTTGAGTGTCAGGCGCACGGCCAAACTCTTTTCGTCCATGGACATTGCCGTGCTTTCTGCTTTGGAGCGATACACGTCAAACAACACAGCGTTGCGCAGCAAGCCTTGTGTTTTGGCGGCGTGCACACCTGCCATCAATTGCGCATGGGTGATGCTGTCTTTGACGATGACTGCAATGTCGCGTTCCACGTTGGGGAACTTGGCCACACCGGTGGACTTGGACACATCGCGATGCAACACCGCATCGAGAGAGAGTTCAAACATCACAGGCGCTTGAGCCAAATCCCAACCTTGACGCCAGCGGGGGTGCAACTCACCTACATGGCCCACGGCTTGGCCGTTGACCAACACTTTGGCACAACGGCCGGGGTGCATGGCGGGATGCTCTGCCGCTTCAAACTGCGGCACAGCGGGTGCCAACAAAGCTTCTACATCCGCTTTCACGTCAAAAAAGTCAGCGGCTTGCTCTTTGGTACCCCATTGCAAAGGTGCAGCGCTGCCAAAGGCAATGCCTGCCACGTGCATGGGTTGGTGAAAGCCTTGCACGGTGGTGTCGGTGTTTTGCACCGAGGCGTCTTTGTGGAACACACGGCCAATTTCAAACACGCGCACGCGTGAAGCCTTGCGGTCCACGTTGAACTTCACCACGTTGAGCAAGGAGCCCAACAAGGTGGAACGCATCACGCTCATTTGGCTGGCGATGGGATTGAGCAATTTGATGGGGTTGGCATTGCCTGCCAACTCGTGTTCCCAGCGCTCATCCACAAAGCTGTAGTTGATGGTTTCTTGGTAGCCCAAAGCCGCCAAGTGGTGGCGTAAAGCGTGTGGACTGCGTTGTGCTTCTTGACACGCGCTAGCGGTGATGGGAGCCAAAGGCGGCGTGGTGGGTAGGTTGTTGTAACCCACCATGCGTGCCACTTCTTCGATCAGGTCTTCTTCGATTTGTAAATCGAAACGGAAGGATGGGGGCTGCACAGTGACAGTACCCTCGCCCTCCGTGACCGGCAAGCCCAAGCCACGCAAAGCGTCTGCCACGCGTTGTTGCGTGAGTGGCATACCAATGACTTTTTCAGCACGTGCCACGCGCAACGTGACAGGCTTGGCCATGGGCATGTTCACACGTTGGTCGTCAACCGGGCCCACGGTGGTGTTGGGAGTGCCACAAATGTCAATCACCAACTGGGTGATGCGCTCGATGTGCTCCACCGTCAACTCGGGGTCGACACCACGCTCAAAGCGGTGCCCGGCATCGGTGCTGAAGTTAAAGCGGCGTGAGCGGCCGGCTATGGCTGAGGGCCACCAGAAGGCCGCTTCGATGTAAATGTTTTGCGTGTCGTCGCTCACGGCGGTGGCGTCGCCGCCCATGATCCCTGCCAACGATTCAACTTGATGTGCGTCAGCAATGACGCCCACTTTGTCGTCTACGGTGACGGTATTGCCATTCAAGAGTTTGAGCTGTTCACCCGCTTTGCCCCAACGCACCTCCAAGCCACCTTGAATTTTGTCGAGGTCGAAAATGTGTGAAGGACGGCCCAGCTCAAACATCACGTAGTTGGAGATGTCGACCAAAGGGCTCACGCTGCGCTGGCCGCAACGGGCCAAATGGTTCACCATCCATGCAGGTGTTTGTGCTTTGGTGTTCACACCACGCACCACGCGGCCAGAGAAACGGCCACACAAATCAGGGGCACTGATATTCACAGCAACTTTGTCCGCGTTTGTCACGGCAACGGCTGGGAATGTAGGCACCTTCAAAGGTGCGCCTGTGAGGGCAGACACTTCGCGGGCAATGCCGTAGACGCTCAAGCAATGCGCCAAGTTTGGCGTGAGCTTCAAGGTCATCAAGGTGTCGTCAAGGTTCAAATACTCGCGAATGTTTTGACCCAAGGGTGCATCAGCTGGCAGTTCGAGCAAACCGCCGTTGTCGTCTGCAATTTTGAGTTCTTTGGCTGAGCACAACATGCCTTGGCTTTCCACGCCACGCAGTTTGCCCACTTTAATTTTGAAAGGCTTGCCGTCTTCGCCCGGAGGCAACTCTGCGCCCACGGTGGCGCATGGAATTTTGATGCCCACGCGTGCATTGGGTGCGCCGCACACGATGTTGAGCAATGCGCCCTGCCCCACGTCCACTTGGCAAATGCGCAAGCGGTCAGCGTCAGGGTGCTGCACAGCTTCTTTGATTTCACCGATGACGATGCCTGTGAAAGGCGGTGCAACGGGTTGGAGTTCTTCCACTTCCAAACCGGCCATGGTCAATGTGTCGGCCAGCTCTTGGGTGGTGCGTTCAGGGTTGCAGAATTCGCGCAACCAGGATTCGGGGAATTGCATGATGAATCTCGTGTGTGCGTGACGTTATTGGAACTGGCTCAAGAAGCGAATGTCGCCATCGAAGAACAAGCGCAAGTCGTTCACGCCGTAACGCAGCATGGTGAAACGGTCCATGCCCATGCCAAAGGCAAAGCCAATGAAACGCTCAGGGTCGAGACCCATGTTGCGCACCACGTTTGGATGGACTTGGCCTGAACCGCCCACTTCGAGCCAACGGCCCGCCAAAGCGCCGCTTTGGAACTGGATATCGATCTCAGCACTGGGCTCTGTGAATGGGAAAAAGCTGGGGCGAAAGCGCAGTACCAAGTCGTCGCTCTCA
>CANFKQ010000155.1 GCA_947447405.1 Comamonadaceae bacterium
GGCAATCTTCGAGCCCACAACTGTGGCCAACACCACGGTGTCGTCCATATTGACGAGCACAGCGCCGCCCGCTTGGCGAGCAACTTCGCCGGTTTCCATGGTGACCGTGTGTTGGCCCCATTGGAATGTCTTGGTAACTTTGTTGAAAATTGACATGTGTTTTCCTTATGAAATTTGGCATGACACGGTGCAGCACACGATGCCATTCCAGAAAAGTTGGGGCTTTTTTGGAATGACACAGCTTTCGAATCTGCGCCTTGATGTCTTACCGTTTGTGAAAAATGAGTTGTTAAAAGTGCAAAACGCCTGAGCTTCTTGAAAACTCAGGCGTTTGTCGCTAGAAATTTAACGATTACTTGCGCAGGCCAAGTTTGGCGATCAGAGCAGCGTAACGGTCAAAGTTTTTAGACTTGAGGTAGTCGAGCAATTTGCGACGACGGCTCACCATGCGCAACAAACCGCGACGACCGTGGTGGTCTTTGGCGTGTTGTTTGAAGTGAGGTGTGAGTTCGTTGATACGAGCGGTCAACAAAGCCACTTGGACTTCGGGGCTACCTGTATCGCCTGCGGCGCGTGCGTTGTCTTTGACGACTTCGGCAATTTTTGCTGTCAACATGGTTTTTTCCTTGAATATTTGACTTGCGTTGCACCGTGGAAGTTGGTGCAACGTGCTGTGCTTACCCCAAAAGGTAAAGCCCGCAGAGTATAGCAGGCACGGGGCCTGACACCCTGATCAAGCCAACTGGCCCCTATTTAGGCCAATTCAGCCAGCGGCCAGCGCGGCTTGACGTCAAAGCTGTAGCGCGGCTGGGCTTGGGCCATGCCGCCCTCACCGCTTTGCAGGCGCATAGCGGCGGCCATGGCAATCATGGCGCCGTTGTCGGTGCACAAATGCAGCTCGGGGTAATGCACCCGCACGCCTTGGCGCTTGCAAGCGGCATTGAGTTGCTCGCGCAAATGCCGATTGGCCCCCACGCCGCCCGCCACCACCAAGCGTTTCAGGCCGGTTTCGCGTAGGGCGGTAAGCGACTTCTTAAGCAGCACCTCAACGATGGCGGCCTCGGTAGAGGCTGCCAGATCGGCTTTTCCGGCTTCTAAGTCATCGCCCAGCTTTTTGGCTTGGGTCATCACCGCCGTTTTAAGGCCGGCAAATGAGAAATCTAAATTGCCGCTGTGCAGCAAAGGACGCGGCAGCTTGAAGGCCGCAGGGTCGCCGTGCTCGGCGAGTTTTGATAGCGCAGGGCCACCGGGGTAGCCCAAGCCCATGAGCTTGGCTGATTTGTCAAACGCCTCGCCCGCTGCGTCGTCAATGGTTTCGCCCAGCAATTCGTAGCGCCCCACGCCATCCACGCGCATCAGCTGCGTGTGACCGCCCGACACCAACAACGCCACAAACGGAAACTCAGGCGGGTCTTCGCTCAAAAATGGCGACAACAAATGGCCTTCGAGGTGGTGCACACCCAGCACCGGCTTGTTCAAAGCCGCACCTAGAGCGCAGGCCACACCCGCCCCCACCAGTAAAGCGCCCGCTAAGCCAGGGCCACGGGTGTAGGCCACCACATCGACGTCTTGCAAGGTTTGTTTGGCCTCGGCCATCACCTCACGCGCCAGCGGAATGACGCGACGAATGTGGTCGCGACTGGCCAACTCGGGCACCACGCCGCCATAGGCGACATGCATGGCCACTTGGCTGTACAGCGCGTGCGACAACAAGGTGGGCAAGGCATGGCCATCTGAGCGGACCAGCGCCACGCCTGTTTCGTCACAAGAGGATTCAATACCGAGGATCAACATAAGCGCAGGAGTTTATGCGCTCTGCGGATGCCGCCCCTCACGCACCACTAGCGAACTTGTGGCAAGTCGGCCAACTCAGCATCAAGCGCCTGCTGATGCTCGTGCAATTCGGGGGCAAGCCCTTGCAGCATGACCAAAGGCCCTACTACTTCGCGACTTTGTGCAGGCCGCGTGTAGATAGGTGTGGCAAACACGATCGCAGCTAGAGCCACTGCGACCTGTTTATAGGGAAAAACAAATTGGCGCGTGATCAACTCTGCGTCGCCACGATAAAGCCGCAAGCCCACCCATGATTCGGCTGGCTGCTGACTTGACTGGCCTGCCGTGACTTGGATCAATCCACTATCTTTGTGTGAGAAAAAGTTGCTGGGGCTAGGTGCCGCAGGCCCATTGCTTGGCGCCTGCGCATCAAGCATGACGTCTGTGGAACTGACCACCAAAGCAGAAGCTGCGCCACCTTCTGTCTGCGTCACATCCTCCGCAAGCCCCATTCTTGAAAATGAAGTGTCTAGCAACTGCTGGTTCACGCCTGACGCACCTTCCTCAATCAACACAAAGTCATCCGTGAATTTTTGCGCCCGCCCAATCTGAAGAAAGCTGAAATTCGTTGCCTCAAAATGATCTAAGCGCTTATTGACTTGCCCAACCACTTGCTGAATATTTTGCGCACGGACTTCCACCTCAATCGACTCCGTGTGCTGACCCAAGACATCAACGTCAACCGCTTGTCGATTTACCTCTGCAGCTTCGGCTTCAATCAACTGCTTATTTTTAGCAGCGCCGGAAGCTTCCATTTTTTGTCGATTGAGATCCTCTGCTGAAGTGTCAACTTGTTGAAGGTTTAAACCATCCGTTGCGTTGCGCTCAATCTTGGCGATATTGGCTTTGCCATCAAAATCTTCAGACAGGTTCTGCTTGTTGTCCTGCATCTGGCGCGAAATGAACTTGCTCATCTCCAGCTCGGCAAGGCCAGCACTTGCCCCACTTGGGTTAGCCGCACCGCGCAACTCATCTGAGGCCGTCGATAACTTAGACGCACTCAACTTGTTGTCGAATATTTCACCCTCTGCATCGTCAGTGCTCGCGACACGCTCATGCTTGACTAGATTTTTAAATGTGCTCGTATCAAAAGGCTTGACGTTCTTCGTCTCTAGCACTTGGTAAAAACGAGCAAACGAAGCCTCGTTGTAACCAAATGCATGCAACATCGACATAAAAAGCTTGTCTTCAACGTTGGCAACTTCACCATCAGCCAACATCGAATCACACACATTGGTAAGTATGTAGAGTTTTTGTTCTGCGCTTAAGACGGCAGATGCCTCATCTAAAAAGGCCTTCATCTTGACCGAGCGCACATAGGTCAGCGCCACTTTTTGAAGCCCGTCAAACCCGCCGATCACTGACTCCAACTGGCCAATCTCTTGCGTACCAATTGCGCCATCCGAAGTCAGCATGTAAAGCAGCGCACAAGCCAAGGCCAAATGAGGTGTCATCGGCTGACGCTCTTCGCGCACGCCGGCGTAGCGCCCCAACACAGATTTATCATTCTTAAGAGTCAATATTTTGAACAAGGGTTCAAACTGCTTCTCGGTCACGCCAAAAGCATGCCTCAAACGTGCAAACAGCGCCAACTCTGAGGCATCTGCATGACCATCCGCAAGAAGCGCATCACAAACATTGGCAAGGATGCACCACTTATCTTTTGTGCTCAGAAGCTCGGGCGCTTGAATCAAAAACCAATCCACCGACACCGTCTGCACAAAATGCACGCCATAGCGCAGCACTTCGTCGTCGCCCCCCAGCACAGACTGGAGGTGACTACTTTCTTCAGCCCCTAACTCGCCATCTGATGCCACCATGTAAAGCAAGGCGCAGGCAAGTGTTAAGTAAGGCGTGAGATGAATGGACTCGCCGCCCACGTCACGCATTCCAGCCTCAGCTTTGAGGTCGTCTAATAAATTAACTTGAAGCGCTTGAATGGCCATCAGGCCACGTTAATTAATCCAGAAAATAGTTGGGTGACAAGGCCGTCATGCACGAGAAGAGTGACGTTTTTGTCATCCGTCTCACTTAAGCGGCCCGCTGTCGTAACGCCGTCAAACTCACGAGCACCGTATTTCTATCAGTGGTCCGTAAAGTCAAGGTGCCTCGATGTAATTTGGCAATTTCCAAGCAAATACTCAAACCCAAACCCAAAC
>CANFKQ010000156.1 GCA_947447405.1 Comamonadaceae bacterium
GATACGGGCGAAAGTCGACTCTGGCATCACAGCCTTGGCGTCTTTCAAGCGACCATCGGCGCCCCACATCTTGCCGCCGTTGCGGATCATGGCGGGCATGGAAGCGTCCACGATGATGTCGTTGGGTGAGTGGAAATTGGTGATGCCTTTGGCCGAATCGACCATCGCCAACTCTGGGCGGTGCTCGTGGCAAGCATGCAAGTCACGCTTGATTTCGTCTTGCTGGCTTTGTGGCAAGGTGGTGATCTTGTTGTACAGATCGGCCATGCCGTTGTTCACGTTCACGCCCAATTCGTCAAACAACTTGGCGTGCTTGGCAAACGCTTCTTTGTAGAAAATCTTCACGCAGTGACCGAACACGATGGGGTGGGACACCTTCATCATGGTGGCCTTGACGTGCAAGGAGAACATCACGCCAGTTTTGTGCGCGTCTTCGATTTCTTGCTCATAGAACTCGACCAGCGCTTTTTTGCTCATGAACATGCTGTCGATGATTTCTTTGTCGAGCAAAGACACCTTTGGTTTCAACAGAATGGTTTTGCCACTCTTGGTGATGAGTTCCATCTTGACGTCACGGGCTTTGTCCAAAGTCAAAGACTTTTCACCGTGGTAGAAGTCGCCGTGGTGCATGTGTGACACGTGTGAGCGAGAAGCTTGGCTCCACTCGGCCATGCTGTGTGGGTTCTTGCGAGCAAACTCTTTCACAGCGCGAGGTGCGCGGCGGTCAGAGTTACCTTCACGCAAAACGGGGTTCACCGAGCTACCGATGCACTTGGCATAGCGAGCTTTGATGGCTTTGTCTTCGTCGGTGGTGGCTGACTCTGGGTAGTCAGGTAAGGCGTAGCCTTTGGACTGCAACTCTTTGATGGCTGCGGTCAACTGGCCCACAGACGCGCTGATGTTGGGGAGCTTGATGATGTTGGCTTCTGGCTTCAACGTCAGCTTGCCCAAGTCGGACAAATTGTGTGACACGCGCTGAGCTTCTGGCAACAAGTCTGAAAACTCACCCAAGATTCGGGTCGCCACAGAGATGTCACTTGACACCACGTCAATGCCAGCAGGTGCGGCAAAAGTACGAATGATTGGCAAGAATGAAGCAGTCGCCAACAAGGGGGCTTCGTCAGTCAGGGTGTAAACAATTTTGGATTTTTCAGCAGCCATTGCTCGGTCTCATTCTTTGTTTGGATAGGGTGAAAGAAATACAGGTTGAAGCCCACATTATCCACGGCACTTTAGCCTCCTCCCCCTGCGCTTGGCTTACGGCAGCCCTGCCGTGAAAAACCCTTATTCCCATTTGGCATATATGTAGAACAAACAAATCGTTTGTTTTGGCATAAAGACCGCCTACAGTGCATGCCTATGCAAGATTTTGGTTTCGTATTCGCTGGCTTTTTTGTGGGCTTGGTCGTCGGTTTGACCGGGGTGGGCGGCGGCTCGCTGATGACGCCTATTTTGATTTTCTTCTTTGGCGTCAAGCCCTACATGGCCGTGGGCACCGACCTGCTATTTGCGGCCTTCACCAAAGCAGGCGGCACATTCAGCTTTGCGCGTCAGCGCATCGTGCCCTGGCGTGTGGTGATTGCTCTGTGCGCGGGCAGTATTCCTGCGGCAGGCGCCACATTGTGGGTGCTGCACAACGTAGGTCCGTCTGATCCAGCGGTGCAAAAAGTGATGACGCTCACCCTCGGCATCGCCCTACTGCTGACCGCCAGCGCCATGCTGTACAAGGTGATTCGCGGTAAACAAGCCCCTGTGGTGCTGGCCGAGGAAAACCTGTTTGAAGCCACACAACCCCGCCATTGGGCGTTGCCCGTGCTGTTTGGCGCAGCCATTGGTACCTTGGTGACCCTCACGTCGGTAGGCGCCGGCGCCATTGGCGTGACGGTGCTTATGATCCTGTACCCACAGTTGCCACTGTCACGCATCGTGGCGGCAGACATTGCATATGCCGTGCCGCTGACCATGGTGGCTGGCTTGGGTCACGCTTCGTTAGGTTCAGTCGATTGGCCTTTGTTGAGCTTGTTGCTCGCGGGCTCCTTGCCCGGCATTTGGGTGGGCTCTCGCCTCATGCACAAAACGCCTGAGCGTGTGATTCGTTCCATTCTTTCTGTGTTGCTGGCTTGGGCTGGCAGCAAGTTGGTTTTTGCTTAATTTTTTCGTTTGAGTTCTTAGATGTATCAATACACCGCCTTCGATCAAGAGTTTGTCAAAGCACGCGCTGCGCAGTACCGCGACCAACTCGCTCGCAATTTGGCTGGCAAATTGGCCGACGACGATTTCCGTCCTTTGCGTTTGCAAAACGGCTGGTACGTGCAACGCTACGCCCCCATGCTGCGCGTGGCTGTGCCTTACGGCGAGCTCAACAGCGCACAGTTGCGAGTGTTGGCCCAAATCGCCCGCGACTACGACACCCCATCGGCTGAGCTGATTGAACGCGCCCAAAGTACGCAAGACAAAATTGGTGGCATTGACGCACCGAAGCTAACCACCAACTACGGCCACTTCACCACCCGTCAAAACGTGCAGTTCAACTGGATTCCCTTGGACAAAAGCGCCGATGTGATGGAGCTGCTGGCCAGCGTCAACCTGCACGGCATTCAAACCAGCGGCAACTGCATTCGCAACATCACCAGCGACGAGCGCGCAGGCATTGCGGTGGACGAAGAAGTCGACCCACGTCCCTACGCCGAAGTGCTGCGCCAGTGGAGCACCTTGCACCCTGAGTTTGCTTACCTGCCTCGTAAATTCAAAATCGCCATCACCGGCGCCGCAGAAGACCGCGCCGCCATTGAATGGCACGACATTGGCCTGCGTCTGATTCGCGACGACGAAGGCAATGTGGGCTTCAAAATTTACGTGGGCGGTGGCATGGGCCGCACGCCCATCACCGGCACCGTGATTCGTGAATTCTTGCCATGGAACCAAATCATCAACTACCTCGAAGCGGTGGTGCGCGTGTACAACGGCTGGGGCCGTCGTGACAACATCTACAAAGCGCGTATCAAGATTTTGGTGAAGGCCGAAGGCCAGCGCTACTTTGACGAAGTGAACGAAGAGTTTGACCGTATCTTGGAAAACGGTGCACACCACACCATCCCGCAAGTCGAGCTCGACCGCGTGAGCGCCTGCTTTGTGCTCCCCCCCGTGGACGTTGTATCGGATGAAGCGCAAGAAAAAGCCGAACAAGCATTGTTGGCACAAGCCAAGGCCGACAAAGAATTCACCCGTTGGTTGCAACAAAACGTGACCAGCCACCAGAACCCTGGTTTGCGCGTGGTGACTTTGTCGTTCAAACGTTTGGGCCAAGCCCCAGGCGACGCGACTGCTGACCAACTGGCCACTGCCGCTGACTTGGCTGACAAATTCAGCTCTGGCGAAGTGCGCGTCAACCACGACCAAAACTTGGTGCTGCCTTGGGTGCGCATTGACCAACTGGCCGAGTTGTACCAAGCCGCCAAAGCCGCAGGCTTTGCCCGTGCCAATGTGCACTTGCTGACCGACATGATTGCGTGCCCCGGCGGCGACTACTGCGCTTTGGCCAACGCCCGTTCGTTGCCCATCGCTGCGGCCATCACCGAACGTTACCAAGACCTCGACGAGTTGTTTGAGTTGGGCGAGATTGACTTGCACATCAGCGGTTGCATCAACTCGTGCGGCCACCACCACAGCGGCCACATTGGCATCTTGGGCGTGGATAAAGACGGCCAAGAGTGGTACCAAGTCACCCTAGGCGGCTCAGACGGTTCATTCTTGAGCGGCCCATCCAAAGCTGGCAAAGTGGTTGGCCCATCGTTCGCAGCCGCAGAAGTGGTGGACGTGGTGGAAGCCGTGCTGGACACCTACCGCGACAAGCGCGAAGGCCACGAGACCTTTGCACGCACCTTGAACCGTGTGGGCTTTGATGTGTTCAAAGCTGCGGCCAACTCGGCCCGCAACACCACGGCACGCGCTGCCTAAGCCTGAAAAAGATACGAGAAGAACTATGAGCC
>CANFKQ010000157.1 GCA_947447405.1 Comamonadaceae bacterium
AAGTAGTGCACCAAAAATGCAACGCCCGTGGTGCCCCCTGTGAACAAGGCCGCTTCGCGAAACATGCACACGCCGAGCGCAACAAACAAGGCGCCCGTTAGCAAGCCTTGAATATCTTCTAGCGCGCTGTGGGGCGCGGCTGTGGCGGGTGCGGTTTCTGAGGAAATCACTTACCCCAGTTTTTTCATCAACAGCTCGTTAACTTGTGCCGGATTGGCTTTGCCCTTGCTGGCTTTCATGATGGGGCCGACCAAGCCGTTCAAGGCTTTGGTGTTGCCTGCTTTGAATTCTTCGACGTTCTTGGGGTTGGCTGCAAGCACTTCGTCAATGATGGCTTCTAAAGCGCCCGTGTCGTTGATTTGTTTGAGACCCTTGGCGTCAATGATCGCGTCGACTTCACCCTCTTGGTTCCACAGGCCGTCAAATACTTGGCGCGCAGCGCTGTTGCTGATGGTGTTGTCGGTGATGCGCGCAATCAATGCACCGAGCTGAGCAGCGCTGACAGGCAATGTTTCAAAGTTCACGTCGCCTGCGTTCATGCGGCGAGACACCTCGCCCATGATCCAGTTGCTGGCCAATTTGGGTTGGCCGCAGGCTTTGGCCGTGGCTTCGAAATAAGCGGCAGCGGCCTTGCTTTGTGTGAGTTGGGTGGCGTCGTATTCGGGTAGTGCGTAGTCATTGACAAAGCGCTCAGCCATGACGCGAGGCAGCTCGGCCATTTCGCTTTTCACGCGTTCCACCCAATCGCGACCAATCACCAAAGGTGGCAGGTCTGGGTCGGGGAAATAGCGGTAGTCGGCCGCGTCTTCCTTGGTGCGCATGGCGCGGGTCTCGCCCGTGTCTGGGTCGAACAGCACGGTGGCTTGCTCAATCGCATGGCCATCTTCGATCTGGTCGATTTGCCAACGCACTTCGTAATCGATGGCTTGCTGCATGAACTTGAAGCTGTTCAAGTTTTTGATTTCGCGGCGTGTGCCCAAAGCTGCGCCAGGTTTGCGCACCGACACGTTGGCGTCGCAACGGAACGAGCCTTCTTGCATGTTGCCGTCGCAAATGCCAATCCACGTCACGATTTTGTGCAGCTCTTTGGCGTAGGCCACGGCCTCGTCACTGCTGCGCATGTCGGGTTGCGTGACGATCTCAAGCAGCGGTGTGCCAGCACGGTTCAAATCGATGCCTGACTGACCAATGAAATCCTCGTGCAGTGATTTGCCTGCGTCTTCTTCAAGGTGGGCACGCTCCAAGCGCACGGTTTTGTGCACGGTTTCTTTGCCAACTTCCAAGAAGAACGACACCTCGCCGCCTTGCACGACAGGAATTTCAAACTGGCTGATTTGGTAGCCCTTGGGCAGGTCAGGGTAAAAGTAGTTTTTGCGCGCAAAGATGCTGCGCTCGGCAATGTGTGCGTTGACACCCAAGCCAAACTCAATGGCCCGTTCGACCGCACCGATGTTCATCACCGGCAGTGTGCCGGGCAGGGCCATGTCCACCGCGCAGGCTTGCGTGTTGGGCTCAGCACCAAATGCCACCGAGGCGCGGCTGAAAATTTTGCTCTTCGTCGAGAGCTGAGCGTGGGTTTCAAAGCCGATCACGACTTCGTAGCCTTGAACTAATTTGGGTGCAGTCATGTCAGATGCCCTCCGGTTTTTGGAGGTGATGGTCAGTGGCCAGTTGGTACTGGTGTGCGACGTTGAGCAAACGTGCTTCTTGCAAGTAGTTGCCAATGAGTTGCAGACCCACAGGCATATGGCCTTCACCAAAGCCCACAGGCACGCTCATGCCAGGCAAGCCTGCGAGTGACGCGGGCAGGGTGAATATGTCGGCCAAATAATCGGCCAACGGATCGCTGGCGTTATTGCCCAGCTTCCAAGCTACTGTGGGTGCGACGGGGCCTGCGATCACGTCGCATTCAGCGAAGGCGCGTTGGAAATCGTCCGCAATCATGCGGCGGATTTTTTGTGCTTGCAGGTAGTACGCGTCGTAGTAGCCGTGGCTCAACACATACGCGCCGGTCATGATGCGGCGTTTGACCTCTTCGCCAAAGCCCTCTGCGCGGGTCTTTTTGTACATGCTCACGAGGTCTGTGTAGTCTTTGGCACGGTGGCCAAATTTCACGCCATCAAAGCGGCTCAGGTTCGAGCTGGCTTCGGCCGGCGCAATGATGTAGTACACGGGAATGGCCAACTCGGTGCGGGGCAGCGTGATGGGCACGAGCTTGGCGCCTTGGGCTTCGAGGGCTTTGAGCGCGGCGTCAATCGCGGCGCGCACGTCAGCGGCGAGGCCTTCGCCAAAAAACTCTTTGGGAATACCAATGCGAAGCCCAAGCAGGCTGTCGCCCAGCTTGGCCGAGAAGTTCTCAGCAGGCACATCGAGGGAGGTGGAGTCGCGGTCGAGGTCTGCACCACACATGGCGCTCAGCAACAGCGCACAGTCTTCGGCCGTACGGGCCATTGGGCCTGCTTGGTCAAGGCTGGAGGCGTAGGCAATCATGCCGTAACGGCTGGCGCGACCATACGTGGGCTTGATGCCGGTGATGCCGCAAAAACTGGCGGGTTGGCGGATGGATCCACCCGTGTCTGTGCCTGTCGCCGCGGGCGCCAAACGCGCCGCTACGGCCGCGGCGCTACCGCCGGATGAGCCGCCGGGAACGCGCGAGGTGTCCCACGGGTTGGTCACTGGGCCGTAGGCGGAATTTTCGTTGGCAGAGCCCATAGCGAACTCGTCACAATTGACTTTGCCTAAAGTGACCATGCCAGCACCGCCTTGGGCGTTCACGCCCGTCCCGAGTTTTTGCACCACGGTGGCGTCAAACGGGGAGCGGTAGCCATTCAAAATTTTCGAGCCAGCGGTGGTGGCGAAATCGCGGGTGACGAACACGTCTTTGTGGGCAATCGGCACGCCTTCCAGCGTACCTGCTGTGCCGGCTGCAATGCGGGCATCGCTGGCTTGGGCCTGGGCCAGCGTGACTTCACTGTCGATGTCCAAAAAGGCGTTGTGCGGGTTGCCGCCGGCGCGGGCCAAAAATGCCGTGGCCACTTCGACAGCGCTTGCCTGTTTGGTTTGGAGAGTTTGGGCCAGTTGGGCCACGGTCATGTTGTGCAATTGGGTCATGGGGGTGGCCTTACTCAATCACTTTAGGAACCAAGAACAAACCACGCTCCACGGCGGGGGCGCTTTGTTGGTTCAGGTCGCGTTGGTTGGGCTCGCTCGCCACATCGGGGCGCAGGCGCAACTCGATGTGCGCGCCTTGCATGGCATCGACGGGGTGGGCCATGGGCAACACGCCCGTGGTGTCGACTGCGCTGATTTGCGCGACGATGCCGAAGAAATCGTTGATTTTGCTGAGCATTCGCGCCTGTTCGTCAGGTTGGAGCTCTAGCCGGGCCAGGTTGGCGATGCGGCTGATGTCTTGGTCATTCAGGGACATACATATATGAGGGAAAAACCCGCGGTTTACGGGCGATGCGGTATTATCTCGCCTTTGTGTCCGCGCCCGCGGGCAAGCTTTGAGGACAGACATGTTTGGATCTTTTCGTCGGTATTTCTCCACCGATTTGGCGATTGACCTCGGTACCGCCAACACCCTGATTTATGTGCGCGACAAAGGCATCGTGTTGGACGAGCCATCAGTTGTGTCCATTCGCCACGAAGGCGGCCCCCAAGGCAAGAAGACAATTCAAGCCGTTGGCCACGAAGCCAAGGCCATGTTGGGCAAAGTGCCCGGCAACATCGAAGCTATTCGTCCCATGAAAGACGGCGTGATTGCCGACTTCACCGTGACCGAGCAAATGCTCAAGCAGTTCATCAAGATGGTGCACCCACGCTCGGTGTTGAAGCCCAGCCCACGCATCATCATTTGCGTGCCTTGTGGCTCAACCCAAG
>CANFKQ010000158.1 GCA_947447405.1 Comamonadaceae bacterium
CGTTGGCAGCCGCACTCTTACTCATGGGGAAATTCCTTGTTCAAACTAACCAGCCTCAACCTCAACGGCATTCGTTCGGCCGCCCGCAAGGGCGTGGAAGCTTGGCTCGAAAAAGCCAACCCTGATTGTATTTGCGTCCAAGAAATCAAAGCCCAAGCTCCAGATGTTATAGGCGCGTTCGACACCTTGGCCGGTTTGAAAGGCCACTTTCACTACGCCGAGAAAAAAGGCTACTCGGGTGTGGGCGTGTACACCAAGCACGAGCCCAGCGAGGTGATCGTTGGCTTTGACGGCGGAGAGTTCGATGCCGAAGGTCGCTACATCGAGCTGCGTTTTGACACGCCCACGCAAAAACTGTCCATCATCAGCAGCTACTTCCCCAGCGGCTCCTCTGGCCCTGAGCGACAAGAGGCTAAGTTTCGTTTCTTGGCCGCCATGTACCCGCACCTCAATGCCTTGAAGCAAGAGCGCGAGTTTGTGCTGTGTGGGGACATCAACATTGCACACAACGAAGTCGATTTGAAAAACTGGAAGGGCAACAAAAAGAACAGCGGTTTCTTGCCCGAAGAGCGGGCGTGGATGACACAGCTCACCACCGAAGGCGGCATCGTTGACGTGTACCGTCAACTCCAACCCGACACCACCGACGCTTGCTACACCTGGTGGAGCAACCGCGGACAAGCCTATGCCAACAACGTGGGGTGGCGTTTGGACTACCACCTAGCCACGCCAACATTAGCAGCCAAAGCACGCAACGAATCGATTTACAAAGACGAAAAATTTTCTGACCACGCACCCATCACCATCGCTTATGAAGGCTTGTTGAAATAAAGGCGTTACCACGGTGATCGTGGGTCACTTTTTCAGATTCGAGTTAAACCAACATGCCTTTGGTTTCGATGAACTTCACCACCTCTTGCAAGCCGTCCAGCGTGCGCAGGTTGGTCATCACAAAAGGCTTCAAACCATTGGCATTGGTGCGCATGCGAATGGTGTCTGCCTCCATCACCGACAAGTCGGCACCCACGTAGGGTGCGAGGTCGGTTTTGTTGATGATGAACAGGTCACTCTTGGTAATGCCGGGGCCACCTTTGCGTGGAATTTTTTCGCCCGCTGCCACGTCAATCACGTAGATCGTCAAGTCGCTCAACTCGGGGCTGAAGGTGGCTGCCAAATTGTCGCCACCGCTCTCGATGAACACCACGTCGGCATCCGGAAACTCCACCAACATGCGGTCAATCGCTTCGAGGTTGATGGACGCGTCTTCGCGAATCGCCGTGTGCGGACAGCCGCCTGTCTCCACGCCCATGATGCGCTCAGCCGGCAAAGCGCCACTGATGGTGAGCAAGCGTTGGTCCTCCTTGGTATAGATGTCGTTGGTGATGGCCACGAGGTCGTATTTCTCCCGCATGGCTTTGCACAACATTTCCAGCAAAGTGGTTTTACCCGAGCCCACAGGTCCGCCAATGCCCACGCGCAGAGGTGGCAGTTTTTTGGTGCGATGGGCGATGGTGTGTAAGTGCTTCATGATCTGAACAGTCGAGAGTATTGGGTTTCGTGTTGAGCCGAGAGAATAGCCAGCATGGGTGAGAAAGCTTGGCGAGTGTCGTCTGTCATTTGCAAAGCGTATTTGACGGCAGGCGCGATGTGTTGGGCCAACTTAGTCAACATGCGTTGGCCAGAGTTTTGCCCGAGCGGCACCGACTTGATGGCGGCTTGCACCATGTTCTCGGCCCAACCAAAGGCATAAGCTTGCAAACATTGTTCTGCTGGCGCACCCGTGCGCGACAAAGCCAAAGCAAACATCAGCGGGTAGGTGGGCACCCAACGGTTGCACAAGGCAATGGTGCTGTCATCTATCGCGTTTTGGTTACGCAGCCACTCCAACATGGAGCGGCCCATTTGTTCGCTTTGCAAGCGCAGCTCGGCGCTCTCGCGGGTGGCATGCACCCATTGGCTCAAAGCTTCTAAACGGTCGTGATCCAAGGCTTGCCATGCGGTGATCATTTCACCCAGTACCGACATGTCGCCGCGCGATTGCGTGAGGTGCAGTTGGTCTACCAACCAATCAGCGGCACTGTGTTCGTCATGCACCAAGCCGTGGTCGATCGCGGCCTCTAAACCCTCGGAGTAAGAGAAGCCACCAATCGGCAATGCGGGTGACGCCAGCCAGATGAGCTGGAGCAGCGCAGGCGTACTTGCGGACAGGCTTGTGGTTTCGGCCCTTGCTACCGATGCAGCATCAGTGGTCATGCTTGCAATTGGGGCCATGTGCATGGTGTTCTTGGGAATGACCGTGATCGTGCGAATGTCCATGTCCTTGTACATGCCCGTGGCTGCTGTACGCGCCACCTTCTGGCTCAAAGGCTTCGTGGACGGTCACCACCGTCATGTGCATGGCACGCAGCATGTCGGCCAGCACATGGTCGGGTTCGATCTTCAAATGATCGGGTTGCAACTCAATCGGCACATGGCGGTTGCCCAAGTGATAAGCCGCGCGTGTCAAATCAAACGGTGAACCGTGTTGTGCACATGCGGTGATGCGCAACACTTCTTGCGGGGCGGCTTGCACACGCACGAGCGAGCCGTCCTCCAACACCAGCACATCGCCGCCGCGCACCAAGGTGCCGCGCGACAAGAACACACCAATGGCGCGCCCTGTGGAATCGGTCGCATCAAAGCGGCTTTTTTGGCGTACATCCCAATCCAACTCCACCGTGGCGGCGCGCTTGACAAGTGCGGCGGCCAAGCCTTGGCCGCCAGCGATTAATTTAGAACAGGTGAGCATCAAAACAATTTAGAACAAGAAGTAGCGTTGGGTCATGGGCAAGCTCACTGCGGGTTCGCAGGTGAGCAAATGACCATCGGCACGCACCGCGTAGGTTTGAGCATCCACTTCCATGCGCGGCGCGTAGTCGTTGTGAATCATGTCACGTTTTCCGATGCTGCGAATGTTCTTCACCGCACTCAGGGTTTTGTGCAAACCAAACTTTTGCGCAATACCCGCCGCCATGCCAGCCTGCGACACAAAGGTCAACGAGCCACGATGCAGCGCCCCACCATACGCGCCAAACATGGGGCGGTAGTGCACAGGTTGTGGTGTGGGAATGGAGGCATTGGGGTCACCCATCGCGGCCATGGCGATGAAGCCACCTTTCAAAATGATGCTGGGCTTGATGCCAAAGAAGGCGGGTTTCCACACCACCAGATCGGCCCACTTGCCCACTTCCACGCTGCCCACTTCGTGGCTGATGCCGTGGGCAATGGATGGGTTGATGGTGTATTTGGCGATGTAGCGTTTGACACGCGCGTTGTCGTGGCGATCTGTGTCGCCTGGTAGCGCACCTCGCTGCGCTTTCATCTTGTGTGCGGTTTGCCAGGTGCGGATGATGACTTCACCCACACGGCCCATGGCTTGGCTGTCGCTGCTCATCATGCTGATGGCCCCGAGGTCGTGCAAGATGTCTTCGGCCGCAATGGTCTCGCGGCGAATGCGGCTTTCGGCAAAGGCCAAGTCTTCCGCAATCGCAGGGTCGAGGTGGTGGCACACCATGAGCATGTCCACGTGCTCGTCGAGCGTGTTCAAGGTGTAGGGGCGTGTGGGGTTGGTCGAACTAGGCAACACATTGGCCTCGCCCACCACTTTCAAAATATCGGGTGCGTGACCACCGCCCGCACCTTCGGTGTGGAAGGTGTGGATGGTGCGACCTTTGAAGGCGGCCACCGTGTCTTCCACAAAGCCACTCTCGTTGAGTGTGTCGGTGTGAATGGCCACCTGGGTGTCGGTGGCTTCAGCCACGTTCAAGCAGTTGTCAATCGCAGCGGGCGTAGTGCCCCAGTCTTCGTGC
>CANFKQ010000159.1 GCA_947447405.1 Comamonadaceae bacterium
GCGAGCGCGGTAGGCGGTGAGGCCGTCGCACTCGTAGGGCACGGTGTCCTCGGTGGTGTAGAGCAGGGCGTGCTGTGGCAGCACTTGCAGCAGGGCTTGCACGACTTGCGCTTGACGCTCGGCGCGGGCAAGGGTGTTTTGCTGGTCGGAGGTGAGTGGTGCGTTCATGTTTGGCACTTTACGGCAAAACTGGCGTTGGGCGTGTGAAGAAAGTTACAGCTTGGTTTGAAAAGGTTTTGTGGCGATAGTTTTCAGCTGCTGCCTTACGGGGTGAGCGGTACAAACCGCGGCTTACATCGCTGCGCGACGAATGGCGCCGCAATTTGCACCGCTCACCCCGCAAGGCGGGCTAGTGCGCACAAAAGGTATTTCGTCACGTTTTGCCGGGCGTCTTGAATGGGAGGGGTTGGTGCCGTCATACGGCGCCATTTGTCGCGTAGCGATGTAAGCCGTGTGGCGGTACCGGCCCCTCCCGTTCACAGCGAGAGAAAAAGCAAACAAGCTTAAGGAACAGCCTTCTTCAACCAGTCAGCAAACGCCGCACATTCCCACCTGTCCATCGCGCCCGTGCGCCAACACAGGTAATGCCCATGCGGACTAGGCACTTGGCGCGGGAAGATGCGCACTAGCGTGCCGTTTTCTAGCCATGGTGCGCCAAGCTTTAGGCGGACTAGGCCCACGCCCAAGCCTTGTGCTGCGGCATCGCACATAAGCCCTATGTCGTTGAAACTAGAACCATCAATGGGCTCAGGCCAATCTTGGTCATGCGCTGCAAACCACGTGCGCCATGGCTCTAAAGGGCTGCGCAACAAGGTGACATCGGCCAAGTCTTCGGGGTTTTCAAACGGGCCGTGCTCTCGGATGTAGGCGGGTGAGGCCATGGGCGTCACGTCGTCTTTCATGATGCACACATGTTCGACATCGGCGTAGCGGCCTGTGCCAAAACGGATGGTCAGGTCTGCGTCTTCGGCCACCACATCCAAGAGCGGGATGCTCACTTGCAGGGTGATGTCAATCTCGGGGTACGCGTCTGCAAACTGGCGCAGGCGAGGCATCAGGATGGAGCGTGCAAAGGTGGGCGTCACGGCCAAGCGCAGTTTGCGTTTGCCAGGGGTGGCACTGCCATCTTTGCCAGGGAAGCGCTCTAGGATGGACAAGCCTTCGCGCACATGTGCCAGGTATTCGCTGCCTTCTGTGGTGAGCGAAAAATCGGCGCGACCAAAGAGCTTGACGCCCAGCAACTGCTCGAGCTGCTTCACACGGTGACTCACCGCGCTGGGTGTCACGCATTGCTCTTCAGCGGCTTGCGTGACCGAACGCAACCGCGCCAATGCCTCAAACGTAAGCAAGCACTGAATGGGCGGGATGCGGCTGGTCATGCCTGTTTATTTGAAAATGACGGTCTTGTGGCCGTTCAGCAGCACGCGGTGTTCGCTGTGCCATTTCACAGCGCGTGCCAGGACTTGGCTTTCCGTGTCACGCCCTTGGGCCGTGAAGTCTTCCACGGTTTTGCTGTGATCCACGCGGGCCACATCTTGCTCAATGATGGGGCCTTCGTCCAAGTCGGCAGTCACGTAGTGGGCGGTTGCACCAATGAGTTTCACGCCCCGGTCATGCGCTTGGTAATACGGCTTGGCACCCTTGAAGCTGGGCAAGAAACTGTGGTGAATGTTGATGGCGCGGCCTGATAATTTTTTGCACAAGTCGTCGCTCAAGATTTGCATGTAGCGGGCCAACACCACCAGCTCTGCGCCCTCGGCTTCGATGACTTCAAAAGCTTTGGCTTCAGCTTGCGCTTTGGTCGCAGCCGTGACGGGGATGTGGTGGAACGGTACGTTGTAGCTGGCCGCCAGTTGGTAAAACTCGCGGTGGTTGCTGACGATGGCGCGTATGTCCAAAGGCAGCAGACCGCTTTTGACGCGGAACAGCAAGTCGTTCAAGCAGTGGCCTTCTTTGCTGACCATCAAAACGGTACGCATAGGCTGTGTGGTGTCGTGCAGAGACCACTTCATGTCAAAGCCCGTAGCGAAGGTGGCGAGCTGTTCGCGTAATTCTTCTTGCCTCACCGCATCGCACGCAAATTGCACGCGCATGAAGAACAAGCCTGTGGCGTGGTCGTTGTATTGAGCGGCTTCTTCAATGTTGCCTTTGCGCTCCAGCAAAAAGCCAGACACGGCGTGCACGATGCCCTGGCGGTCAGGGCAAGACAAATTAAGGATGTATGCAGTCATGGGCGCAATTGTAGGTAGGACTGGGGATGAAAAAGGGCGCCTAAGCGCCCTTGGGGTCTACAAGTGCTGGCCTAGTGCACGACGACAGGGTTTTGTGCCAGCTCGGCGTAGCCAGCCAAGGTATCTTCCACCTCTTCTTGGCTGGGTGCGTTTTCTTGCCATGCGCGCAGATGAGCTTGAAACTGCTCAGCCCAAGAGCCTTCGAGGTAAATCTCTTTGCCAGAACGCTTGTCCACAATTTCAAAGCCATGGCGTGCCAAGGCCGGTACGTCGGGGCGGACCGGCACCAACGCGTCGTCTTGCACATGTAAGTGCATCACGGAGTACGTGTCAGAGTTGTAGAGCATGTCCATGGGAATCTTTCGGGTGAAACTGAATTGCATCTAAGCATATCGGATTCAAAAGCCCAAATTCAAGGGCTGGGCTTTTCGACTTTGCTTAACAGTTGGTCCACAAAGTCGCCATTGGCGTTGGTGATGCGCAAACGCACGGGCAAATAGCCCAGAGTTGGCGCAAACCAGAGCTCAATGTGTTGGTCAAACTCACGGCGTGGTTTACGGTTGAGTTTGATGGCGCTGATGTCGCCAAACGGCAATTGCAGCATTTCTTCTTTTTCCACCAAAAATTGCCAGACCTCGGCTTCTCGCTGCGACACCGTCTGAAACGACAACATGGTCCCAGACGGAAAGCGCGTGGGGTCGGCTGCCAGTAAGCTGCCGAGCTGCAGCACTACGCTCAAGCGGTCTTGCGCACCATTGAGCAGGGGCGCGTCAGGTGAATTAGCGCTGAAGCTGATGATGCCCTTGTCACGCTGGAAATGCGCGGCCAGCTCGCTGCGTGTTTTGTCTCCAAAGCGGGAGGGCATCAGACCTTCTGCTCCCAAGGCGCCTTTGCTCGTCTGCACGCGTGAGCCGAGCAAAAAGGCACTCACTTCTAGACGTGCGTCATAGGTTTTGCCGTCTTGCTGCCAGTTCAACTCAGCGGAGGCCCAGTAGTTAAAACCTTTGGCTTGCCCTTGCACTTGATATTTCAGAAAAGCAGCGTCAGGGGCTTTGAAGGTGGCGACATCGGTCAGGCCTTCGCTGCCTGCGCGCTTGTAGGGCGGCAAGTCCACGCCCGTTGCACTGCGGGCCGGTAGCGTCACGGGGGCTGCGAGATCTTGACCGAACTCGTCGAAATTGAACGGCTTAGCGCTTTCTTTGGCTTGTGCTGGTATGTCGACGGTGGGTGCAGGCGCAGGCCTGGTTGGCTGCGCCTGCACAGGTTTGGGCAGTTGCGGCGCGCGCGGCGCAGTCACTTCAATTTGCCGCGTGATCATTGCTTGCGTGCGCAATGGTTTGCCTGAGTCGGGCGAGAGCCAAAGCGGCATACCCGCCAATAGCCACAGGTGCAACAACAACACGCCGACCACCAACAGCGCCGCGCGTTTGCGGTCCAAGGTGTGAAGGCTAACGGGCAGGGCTCGGGCGTGCATGGCGAGGCAGCGTTCTTTCATAGAATCATGGCATGAAATTAGCCACATACAAAGA
>CANFKQ010000160.1 GCA_947447405.1 Comamonadaceae bacterium
CGTTGGCATTGACCCGAGCGACTACCCCACAAACCCCGCCGCCTTTGAAGCCGAACTGGGCCAAGAGCTGGGCAATGCCGTGCGTCACAGCACACACGACGCACCCGGTGGCTACCACCCGCTCGCAGGCTTGGTGCTACAACGCCAACTCGAAGCCCACGCCTACACCTTAGGCGGCAGCAGCTACGAAGCGCCTGCGCAACTGGTGGGCGACTTTGTGGCGGATCGCGCGTCCACAGCGTTGGGTACCGTAGAGCCTTCGTACAAACCCGGCGTGAAGATGGTGAGCCTCAACAGCGCACTGCCCAGCTATGCCATCACCGCCATGCGCGAAGCGCTGCCGGTCTTTGGCCAAAAGATCAAAGGCTTCGACATGCACGACGCCGTGATGACAGGTGTGGAAACACGCACCTCATCGCCGCTTCGCATCGCACGCGAAGACGACACCTTGCAAAGCCCCACGCTGTTTGGCCTGTACCCTGCAGGCGAAGGCGCGGGCTATGCCGGCGGCATTTTGTCGGCGGGAGTGGATGGCATTAAAGTAGGCGAAGCCGTCGCGAGACAAATTATTTCTTCAAGGAGCAACCCATGAAAGCCAACAGCGTTTTAGACACCATCGGTAACACGCCCCACATTCGCATCAACCGCTTATTTGGTCACACGCATCAGGTGTGGATCAAGTCCGAACGAACCAACCCCGGCGGCTCCATCAAAGACCGCATTGCCTTGGCCATGGTGGAAGCTGCTGAAAAGTCTGGCGCGCTTAAAGCAGGTGGCACCATCATCGAACCCACTTCTGGCAATACGGGTGTGGGCTTGGCGATGGTGGCTGCTGTGAAAGGCTACAAACTGATTTTGGTCATGCCCGACAGCATGAGCATTGAGCGTCGCCGCTTGATGCTGGCCTACGGCGCATCGTTTGATTTAACGCCCCGCGAAAAAGGCATGAAGGGCGCCATCGCACGCGCCGAAGAACTGGCTGCACAAACGCCCGGTGCATGGATTCCACAGCAGTTTGAAAACCCAGCCAACATTGAGGTGCACACACGCACCACCGCGCAAGAAATCATTGCCGACTTCCCCGAAGGCGTGGACGTACTCATCACCGGCGTGGGCACCGGCGGCCACTTAACGGGCACGGCCCAAGTGCTCAAAGCCAAGTGGCCCAATTTGAAGGTGTATGCGGTCGAACCCACAGCATCGCCCGTCATCTCCGGTGGCGCGCCAGCACCCCACCCCATCCAAGGCATTGGCGCGGGCTTCATTCCTAAAAACTTAGACACCTCTTTGCTAGACGGTGTGATTCAAGTCGAAGCCGACGCAGCCCGCGAAATGGGCCGACGCAGCGCGGCTGAAGAAGGCTTGTTGGTCGGCATCTCATCGGGCGCCACGCTGGCTGCGATTGCCCAGAAGCTGCCAGAAATTCCAGCAGGTGCGACTGTGCTGGGCTTTAACTACGACACGGGCGAGCGCTACTTGTCGGTGGAAGGCTACTTGCCGGTTTAAGCGCCGCAAGTATCTGAAAACTCTTTCAAGGAGATCGTTATGTCTGGTCGCAGTGTTCACCTTCATCGCGTTTTAAAAACGTCACCTGACAAGGTGTATCGCGCTTTTCTAGAGGCCAGCGCTTTGGCCAAATGGCTGCCGCCCTATGGCTTCACTTGCACCGTGCATCACCTCGACGCCAAAGTAGGTGGAACCTTCCGCATGTCGTTTCACAACTTCGGTAGTGGCAATCGCCATTCGTTTGGTGGTGAGTACCTTGAACTCGTGCCCAACGAACGCATCCGCTACAACGACAAGTTTGACGATGCCAACCTACCAGGCACCATGGAGGTCACGGTTTCACTGACGTCCGTGATTTGCGGCACTGAGCTGAACGTCACCCAAGCAGGCATTCCAGAGGTGATTCCATTGGAGATGTGCTATCTCGGATGGCAAGAGTCTTTGGAGCAATTGGCCAAACTGGTGGAGCCAGATATTCCGGGCTGAGCACTCAGCAACTGAACGTTTCAACAGCGCCCAACGAGAGCGCTGTTTTTTTATCGGTACAACAACCGATCCAAATCAGTCAGCTCTGCCCGCGCCTCTTTGGCCAACTGCGCTTGCTCTTTGAGCCAACGCTTGAGCTCTGCTTCGTTTTGAATGCGACGCAAATCACGCTCTAGCGTGTCGACCTCATGCTCTTTGTCGCGCAGCTGAATAGCGAGCGCACGCGCCAAGCTCTCGGCGCTGATGTGGTCTAGCGAATTCACACCCAGGTAGTGGCGAATTTCAAACTGGGCTTGCGCTTCATCTTCTTCCAGCGCCTCGACTTGCTCTTTGAGCAACAGACACATGGCGTTGAGTTTGTCATCGGCGATGCGACTCAGGGCCGCACTGTCGATCTGCGCAATGTGCAATTGCAGCTTGAGCAGCTCCGACAAGTTCTTACGGTCATACGCGGCGTTGACTTCGCTCATCAACGCAGTCTTGCGCAAGCGTTCGGCTTCGTCGGGCTCGCGATCAGGGTGCAAAGCGCTGGCAAGCTGTCGATACACGGTGCGCAGCGCGGTGTTGGCATCCATCTTTTGTTGCGCGTCTTTGAGCTGGCGTGCAGCTGGTTTCTTCTTTGCTTTCTTGGCTTGGCGCTTGTCTTCGAGGCGTTGTTGCTGCTCGCGGTATTGACGTAGGCCCGCTTCAAACACAGCTTCTGCCGTGTGCAAATCGTCCACGCCATGCAATGGCTTGCCGAACAAATCTTCAAACACGGCTTTGGCATGCTCAGCACCCGCACGCGCTTCTTCGACCAAGGCTTGCGCGTCTTCTTCGCTGTGGTGTTGGTTGAGCACGGCTTGGACTTGACTGTCGTTCTTGTGCTCTAGCGCTTCGCACAGCGCCAGGATGATTTGCGTGGCGATGCGCCTGTGCGATGCCGTGAGCTCTGCTTGATGCAAGCGACCATCTAAAAACAGCAATAGGTTTTTGCGTGCGGTGTCTTCTTGGTTTTTCAACGCACTCATCGCATTTAAGTGGCTGCTGCGGTGCCGTGTGGACAAAGCCTCTAGCGTGGCGATGGAATCAGACAGCTGAGACACACGCGCCAACAAGGTGTTGAAACGCTTTTGCGCCTGCGTGAGTTCAGCAGAGGGCTGAATGGCAACGGTCGCCACTGCTTGCACAGGGGCGACCGTCCAAGGAGAGTTGGGCGCGTTCAAAAATCAGCGCACCGCTTGCAGCGCAGCAATGCGCTCGTCCAAGGGCGGGTGCGACGCAAACAACTTGCCCAAACCACCGGTGATACCCATCGCGGCCACACTGGCTGGCAACTCGCCCGCTTGCATGCTATTCAATCTAGCCAAGGCGTTGATCATGGGCTGCTTGTTGCCCAAGAGCTGGGCAGAGCCTTCGTCGGCGCGAAATTCGCGGTAGCGGCTGAACCACGCCACGATCATGCTTGCCACAAAGCCCAACAAAATATCCAACACAAAGCTGGTGATGTAAAAGCCCATGCCTGGGCCGCTGGATTCTTCATCTTTGCTGCGCAACATGCTGTCGACAAAGTAACCGATGACGCGGCTCAAGAACACCACAAAGGTGTTAAGCACGCCTTGGATCAGCGTGAGCGTGACCATGTCGCCATTGGCCACGTGGGCAATCTCGTGGCCCAACACAGCTTCAATTTCTTATTTGGTCATGCCTTGCAGCAAGCACGTGGACACCGCCACCAAGGCTGA
>CANFKQ010000161.1 GCA_947447405.1 Comamonadaceae bacterium
AGACCTGAATGGTGTGCGCATGCAAAACGGCAACACCAAGACCATGATTTTTGGCGTGGCCAAAATTGTGAGCTACCTCAGCCAGTTCGTGACCTTGAAACCCGGCGATGTGAGTTGTACCGGCACACCTCCAGGTGTGGGCATGGGCGTGAAGAAAGACGGCAAGCCAGCGCCTGTGTATTTGAAGCGTGGTGATGTGATGACCTTGGGCATTGAAGGTCTGGGCGAGCAACACCAGAAGGTGGTGGCTTTTAAGCTCTGACCTTTTTGTGCTTCGAGGGGCGCGCGTTGCGCACATGGGGTATGGCGGCTTCCTCATGCTGGAGTACCAGAAATCGTCAGCCGCCACACCCCATGCACGCAACGCTTTGGGTATTCGTTGCTGCTGCAACATCAGTCCGCTAGGCGCATGTGTCAATCTCGAAGGCGCCATCGCATCAGTAGCAACAACGCGCGCACGCAACTAGACGAGCGAAGCAACGTCGAACGCAGACTTCGGGGAGGGGCTTAGGGCAGGTGACGATTTCTGGTACCCCAGCATGAGGAACCTGCCCTAAGCCCCTCCCCGAAGCGAGCTCAGAACAAACACAGCTCAAAAGTTAAAGCGACACCACCTGCATCCCCGGCAACGAAGCCATAGGAAACTCTTCATGGTCGAACGCCTTGTCCCCATCCTCTGACGCGACACCTGTCGTCACCAATGATTTGAAATCAAACTTCGTGTGATCCATCAAGTGTGACGGCACCACGTTTTGCAACGCCGCAAACATGTTCTCGATGCGGCCTGGGTGCTTCTTCTCCCACTCGCGCAGCATCTCACCCACAACTTGGCGTTGCAGGCCGTCTTGGCTGCCACACAGCGTGCAAGGAATGATGGGGAACTGGCGCACTTTGGACCAACGCTCTAAGTCTTTCTCGGCCACGTAGGCCAGTGGGCGAATGACCATGTGGTCGCCGCCGTCGCTCACCAGTTTTGGAGGCATGGCTTTGAGCTTGCCGCCGAAGAACATGTTCAAGAAGAAGGTTTGCAAGATGTCGTCGCGGTGGTGGCCCAGCGCGATTTTGTTGCAGCCCAACTCACCCGCCACGCGGTACAAAATGCCACGGCGCAAGCGCGAGCAGAGGCTGCACATGGTTTTGCCTTCAGCAATTTTTTCTTTGACGATGGAGTAGGTGTCTTGTGTTTCGATGCGGAACTTCACGCCCACTTGTGCCAAATACTTGGGCAACACATCGGCAGGAAAGCCCGGTTGTTTTTGGTCGAGGTTGACCGCAATCAGCTCGAAGCTGATGGGTGCGCGCTGCTGCATCATCAGCAAGATATCGAGCATGGCGTAGCTGTCTTTGCCACCTGACATGCACACCATGATCTTGTCGCCTTCTTCGATCATGTTGTAGTCGACGATGGCTTGGCCCACTTGGCGGCACAAGCGTTTTTCGAGCTTGTGGTTCTCGTGCTCGATCTTGATTTGTTTGGGGTCTTTTTCGATAGTCATTTTGTTGATATGTTGAGGACAGAGCTCAAGGTCTGTCCCGCAATTAATTCCAAAGTCCAGTTTCCATGCGGATGGCGACTTCACAGTCGTCAAAAATTTCAAGCTTGGCGATCTTCACGCGCACACCCAACACGCCCGGCAGTTGCATGAGGCGGTGGGCGAGTTTGCCAATGAGGGTTTCGAGTAGGTTGACGTGCTCGGCTGTGCATTCGCTGATGATGATTTGGCGCACCTTGCGGTAGTCCAGCACATGGCAAATGTCATCGTCGTGCGGCAGCAGGGGTTGCGTGCCAAGGTTGAGCTCCGCGTCGACCTGAATGGGTTGCGGGTCAATCTTCTCGTGCTCCAAGATGCCGAGGTTGGCATCAAAGCGCAGGCCGGTGAGGTGCAAAATTTGTGTGCCTTTGCTGGTCATCTCACAGCACTCCAGGTTTGGCTCGGAACACTTCCACACCCACCGCTTCGCAGTCGGGGTAGACATCGGGCTTGCGGGTGGACACGCGTGCAGCCATCACACCTGTGTGCTCGAGCAAGTGCGTGAGGATGTCGTCACACAAAGTTTCTTGCAGGTTGATGTGGCCTTGCGCGATACGCGTGTGCACCACGGCGCGCACAAAGTCATAGTCGACCACCTCGTCGATGCGGTCGTCTTTGGGGCTGGTGCCCGCGAACGACACATACAAGTCCACATCAATGACGATGCGTTGCGCCGCACGCAACTCGTGGTCGTGGATGCCAATGTGCGCTTGCACGGTGAGGCCGCGCAAAAACAAGCGGCGACAGTTCAGTAGAAGTTGGTCGTTCATGATTTGAAAAGTTCCTCGACCACAAACATCACATCACGTGCGAGTGGTACCAAATGTTGGCCGTTGTCCACGCGCACGGTGGTGCCGGTGATGCTGGCATTGCCCGCCAAAAACACCACGCTGCTGGCCACGTCGGCGGGGTTGATGGGGTGGCGAAGCAGGTTGGCTTGTGCTGCGCGGTTGAAGTTGTCTTGGGTTTGTGGACCGCTCAGGTACATCAGGCCAGGGGCCACGGCGTTCACGCGCAAGGTGGGCGCGAGTGATTGGGCTTGCAGGCTGACGGCACGTTCGAGCGCAAGCTTGGACAGCGTGTACGAAAAATAATCGGGGTTGAGGTTGAACACTTTTTGGTCCAACACATGGATGACGCTGGGTTTGGCGTGATGCATGGCTTGAGCGCTATCCGCATGCAACGCTGCCATCCACTTGCCAAAGCGCATGGGCGCCATCAGGTTGACCTTGATTTGGGCCAAGGCCTGAGCTTCGTCAAAGTCAGTGCCAACGTCTGGCACAAACAACGAGGCGTTGTTCACCACGCATTGCAGCGCTGTGCCGGTGATGGCCACTGTGGTTTCAAAAATGCTTTGGCAGCTGGCCTCGTCTTCCAGCTCGCCTTGCACAGCCAAGGCATCTACGCCCAAGGCACGCAGCTCTGCGCACAGGGCGTGGGCTTGCGTTTCTGAGTGGTTGTAGTGGCACGCCACATTCCACCCTGCGCGCGCAAAGGCGAGGCCGATTTCGCGGCCTAAGCGAACGCTGCCGCCAGTGATGAGTGCCCAAGAGCGCATGGTGTGAGGTGCCTGTGGTGGAAGGATGGTGTGAAAGGTGGGTGGGTCGAGTTACGATCTGCACCCAATGATTACCCCCCAATTATCCAACGACCCAGGCCAACAGGCTTTGTACACGCTGATTCAGCGCAGCATCGCCCATGCAGGCGGCTGGCTGGGCTTTGACCGCTTCATGGCGCTGGCCCTCTATGCCCCTGGGATGGGCTATTACGCCAACAGCCTGCGCAAGTTTGGACTCACGCCCGAGAGCGGCAGCGACTTTGCCACGGCCCCCGAAATGTCCAAGCACTTTGGCCGCACGCTGGCCCACCAAGTGGCCGAAGCCCTGCAAGTCACAGGCACTGACGAGGTGTGGGAGTTTGGCGCAGGCTCTGGCGCTTTGGCTTTGCAGTTGCTCGACAGCCTAGGTGACAGCGTCAAGCGCTACACCATCGTCGATTTGTCGGGCAGCTTGCGCGAGCGCCAACAAGACACCCTCAAAGCCCATGCACACAAAGTGCAGTGGGTCGATGCTCTGCCTGAGCAACTGAGTGGCGTGGTGGTGGGCAACGAGGTG
>CANFKQ010000162.1 GCA_947447405.1 Comamonadaceae bacterium
TCACACGCGTTGAACGCACCAGCGCCCCGATGGACCTGACAGGCGTGAGCTTGCAAGAAGCAGTCATCAACGTGCTGAGCCACCCCACAGTGGCCAGCAAACGATTCCTCATCACCATTGGCGACCGCGCCGTGGGTGGCCTGACGCATCGCGACCAAATGGTGGGACCGTGGCAAGTGCCTGTGGCCGATGTGGCCGTGACCTTGGCCGACTACCAAAGCTTCGCCGGTGAAGCCATGAGCATGGGCGAGCGCACGCCGCTGGCGTCGCTCGACGCACCCGCCTCAGGCCGCATGGCCGTGGCTGAAGCCATCACCAATTTGTTGGCTGCTCCATTTGAGTTGCCTCGCGTCAAGCTCAGCGCCAACTGGATGGCTGCGTGCGGCGAAGCTGGTGAAGACGCTGCCTTGTACGACACGGTCAAAGCCGTGGGCTTGGAGCTTTGCCCCGCGTTGGGTATTTCCATTCCCGTAGGCAAAGACAGTTTGTCGATGCGCACGCAGTGGCGCGAAAACGGCGAGACCCAAAAAGTTACTTCGCCTGTGAGCCTCATCATCAGCGCGTTTGCATCCATCCCCGATGTGCGCGGCACGCTCACGCCACAACTCAACAACACAGAAGACACCACCTTGGTGTTGGTGCAGTTGGGCGAAGGCAAACGTCGCATGGCTGGCAGCATCTTGGGGCAAGTGCTCAACCAAGCTGGCGACCAAGTGCCAGACCTCGACGATGCGCAAGACTTGGTCAAGCTCGTCAACGCTGTGAACGCACTGCGCGCACAAGACAAAATTTTGGCCTACCACGACCGCAGCGATGGTGGTTTGATAGCGGCGGTGTGCGAAATGGCTTTTGCAGGCCAAGTGGGCGTGGCGCTGAATGTGGACATGCTCATCACCGAGGGTGACGGCATCAGCGACAGCCGTGCTGAATATGGCGATACCAAAAACTGGGCCTCACAGGTCAGCGCACGTCGTGAAGAGTTGACGCTGCAAGCCTTGTTCAACGAAGAGTTGGGCGTTGTGCTCCAAGTGCGCACCTCTGAGCGCAACGCGGTGATGCAAACCTTGCGTGAGCATGGCCTCTCCAAACACAGCCACTTTGTGGGCAAGACACGTCCACAGTCTTCAGAAATAGCAAAAGGCAAGGGCGACATCAGCGTGTGGCGCGACACCAAAGAGGTGTTTGTGGCCAAGCTGGCCGACCTGCACCAAGTGTGGGACAGCGTGAGCTGGAAGATTTGCCAGCAGCGTGACAACCCCGCGTGCGCCGATGCCGAACATGCCGCAGCAGGCAACCCCATCGACCCTGGCATGCATGTGCATTTGCCAGCGGGTATCACCGACAACGTGGCTGCCCCGTTCATCAACGCGGCTGCTAAACCCAAAGTGGCCGTGCTGCGCGAGCAGGGCGTGAACTCTCACGTTGAAATGGCTTACGCATTTGCCGAAGCCGGCTTTGACGCGTACGACGTGCACATGACCGACCTACAAACGGGCCGCGCTAAATTGCAAGACTTCAAAGGTTTGGTAGCGTGCGGTGGCTTTAGCTACGGCGACACCTTGGGCGCCGGCATTGGTTGGGCACGCAGCATCACCTTTAACCCTGTGTTGTCTGAGCAAATGCAGCAGTTTTTTGCACGCACCGACACCTTCGGTTTAGGCGTGTGTAACGGCTGCCAAATGTTTGCAGAGCTGGCAGACATCATTCCTGGTGCCGAAGACTGGCCGCGCTTTACTACCAATCAAAGCGAGCGCTTTGAAGCACGCTTGAGCATGGTGGAGGTGTTGGAATCACCTTCTCTGTTCTTCGCAGGTATGGCGGGTGCGCGTTTGCCGATCGCTGTGGCGCACGGCGAAGGTTTTGCCAACTTCAGCCAACGCGGCAACGCAGCCAAAGCCTTGCCCGCCATGCGCTTTGTAGACAACCACGGTGCTGCAACTGAAGCCTATCCATTCAACCCCAATGGCAGCGCAGGCGGCTTGACCTCTGTCACCACGGGAGACGGCCGCTTCACGGCCATGATGCCGCACCCCGAGCGCGTGTTCCGCAACGTGCAAATGAGTTGGACCGACTTGGCTGCTTCGGGTGGTGTAGAGGCGTTCAGCCCTTGGATGCGCATGTGGCGCAATGCTCGGAAATGGGTGGGCTGATCACCGCGTTTTATAAAACGTGATCGGTGACTCGGCCATCTCTTTGATGCGCTGGTTGAGCACCGACTTTTTCATCTTGCCCACCACATGCATCTCGCAGGGTTTGCAGTCAAAGCGCAGGGTGAGCTTCTCGCTGCCGTTGATGAGCATCAGCGGCTCGGCCTTGACCGTTCCTTGCACACCAGTGACACCTTTGGCTTGCTTGGGGCACAGGCTCATGCTGAAGCGCACGCAGTGTTTGGTGATCATCAAGCTGGCTTCGCCTAGCTCTTCGTGGCTTTCATAAGCCGCTTCAATCACTTTCACGCCATGCTTGGCGTAGAAGTCGTGTGCTTTTTGGTTGTAAACGTTGGCCAGATACGTGAGCGAATCTTCTGGGTAGCTCACAGCAGGCTCTACCGCTGCTGCGCGTTGCGGGCGGTCGTAGGCTTTGAGCCGCGCAAGTTCTAACTGTTCGACCGCATTGCGGCGTAAAGCATTGAGCGACGAGGCTGGAACGAACCAAGGCTGGCTGAGGTTGATTTGTAGGTTGAACACTTCAAAGGAGGTCGCGCCAAATTTGCTTAGGTGCTCGCGCAGGCTGGCGTCGTTGTGCACGGGGTCTTTGGCGAGTTCCTTGGCACACCCGAGGTTTGCACTGGCGGTGTGGCCGTCTTCATCGGTTAGCTTGAGTTCAAAGCCGTGTGCGGTTTCTGCAAACTCCACCCATGCGCCTATACGGCGTTCGCTGGAGTTTTTCTCGAGCCCGCGCACCCAATCCATATCACGGTTGCGGTTGATGACCATGCCCGCGCGCAAATCGCGAAAGCCTTCTATCGGGTCTTTGGGATACAAGCGCCACACACCTTTTTTGAGGCTGGGCTCGGCCCGGTTGATGGCCACGCCCACCAATTCTTTTTGCAGGTCGTAGTAGCACAGACCATCGCCGTTGTGCATCACAGCGACTTTGTCGTAGGGCTGCACTTCCAACCAATTCGGACCAGTGCCCATCACTTCGCCCAACACAATGCCCGGGTTTTTGGGGGAGTCAAACGCGCCAATGTCCTCTTTACGGCCTTGCACAAAATAGTCGGTGAATTCGCGGTTGAAGTTTTGTTCGGGGTTGGGTGTGAAGTACAACGTTGTATTGCCGCTCGATGCACGACTGAGCGGTGGACGCTCAGGGTCTGCAGAGTATTGGCGCGCTTCGATCAGCTCATCCATCAACACGCGATAGTGGCCGGTGATGTTTTTCACATAGGCCATGTCTTTGTAGCGGCCTTCGATTTTGAAGCTACGCACACCGGCATCGACCAACGCAGCGAGGTTCTCGCTTTGGTTGTTGTCTTTCATCGAGAGCACATGCTTGTCGTGCGCGATGAAGCGACCTTGGGCATCTGTGACGTGGTAGGGCAGGCGACACGCTTGGCTGCAGTCACCGCGGTTGGCGCTGCGGCCTGTGTGGGCGTGGCAGATGAAGCACTGGCCGCTGTAGGCCACGCATAAA
>CANFKQ010000163.1 GCA_947447405.1 Comamonadaceae bacterium
GGCCGGTTTCTTGCCACAGCTCAGCAGGTTGCACCACGGGCATGGCCAGCTCGATGGCGCCCGCTTTGTTCATTTCTTCACGCACGATTGCCTCGACCTTGCGAATCACGCGCAAGCCCATGGGCATGTAGTTGTAAATGCCCGCGCCGAGCTTTTTGATCAAGCCCGCGCGCATCATCAATTTATGGCTGACCACTTCGGCGTCAGCAGGAGCGTCTTTGAGGGTGGAAATGAGAAACTGGGAGGCTTTCATGCGTGCAATCGAATCGTCAATTTAGTAGGGAATTAGGGCAAATTCTGAGTGAACTGGTGCAGCTCTGTGCATAATCGACTCAATTTAAAAATTTGAGGTTTGATTATGCTTGACCGAGAATGGTTCAGACCCAACGTCGGCATCATCTTGCTCAACCAGAAAAATCAGGTTTTTTGGGGCAAACGCATACGCACCCACAGCTGGCAATTCCCACAGGGCGGCATTGATCGAGGAGAGACTCCCGAGCAAGCCATGATCCGTGAATTGCACGAAGAAGTGGGGCTCAAGCAAGAGCATGTGCGCATTGTTGCCCGTACCCGTGACTGGTTGCGCTATGAGGTGCCAGACCGGTTCATCCGCCGCGACGCGCGCGGTTTTTACAAAGGCCAAAAGCAAATTTGGTTTTTGCTGCAAATGTTGGCACCCGACCACCATCTGAATTTACGTGCCACCGACCACCCAGAGTTTGACGCTTGGCGTTGGAACGATTATTGGGTACCGCTGGATGCGGTGGTGGAATTCAAACGCGGTGTTTACGAAATGGCGCTGACCGAGCTGTCACGCTTTTTACCTCGCCACGACATGCGCAGCCGTTATCTGCGCGGTGCTTCACACCACCCTGTACAAGACAATGTCGGGATGCCAAAGCAATTTGGTGCCGCCATGCACATGGAGCTGCCACCAGGCGCCACGTTTGACCCAGACCCGCAAGCCGGTTTGCGGCACCCTCGCGAGGGCTCATAAAAAAACGCTCCGAGGAGCGTTTTTTACTTTGATAACACCAAGTTATCTCGATGCACCATTTCCGGCTCAGCTGCGTAGCCAAGCAACTCAGCCATCTGCCCTGAAGGTTTGCGACATAGCAAACGCGCCTCGGCAGCCGCATAGTTGGCCAAGCCACGCGCTACTTCTTGGCCTTGGCTATCCAGAATCGCAATCACTTCGCCACGCGAGAAATCGCCAACGACCCCCGTCATGCCAATGGGCAAAAGGCTGGAACCCTCCCCTTTGAGCTTACTGACCGCACCATCGTCGATAGTGACCGAGCCTCGTAATTGCAAGTGATCAGCCATCCATTGCTTGCGAGCCTGTTGTTTCTGAGTTTGCGCGACCAGCAAAGTGCCGATGGCTTCGCCTTGGGTCAAACGGACCAAGGCATCTGGCTCACGACCCCATGCGATGACGGTGGACGCACCCGAACCTGCTGCACGTTTGGCCGCCAAAATTTTGGTGATCATGCCGCCCCTACCAATGCTTGAGCCTGCACCACCAGCCATATCTTCCAGCTTAGCGTCACCTGCGTTGGCTTCGTGCACAAAAGTAGCCGTTGGGTCACGACGCGGATCAGCGGTGTACAAACCTTTTTGGTCAGTCAAGATGATCAGTGCATCGGCCTCAACCAAATTGGCTACCAAGGCACCTAAGGTGTCGTTGTCACCAAACTTAATTTCGTCATTGACCACAGTATCGTTTTCGTTGATGACAGGCAGCACGCCATGCGTGAGCAAGGTCAACAAGGTGGAACGAGCATTCAGGTAACGCTCGCGATCAGCGAGGTCGGCGTGCGTAAGCAAAACTTGCGCGGAACCCAAACCGTTTTCGCGCAGCTTGGTTTCGTACATCTGGGCCAAGCCCATTTGCCCGACAGCCGCAGCGGCTTGCAACTCGTGCAGCTCTTGCGGACGTGTGGTCCAGCCCAAGCGCTTCATGCCTTCGGCAATCGCACCGCTGGACACCATGATGATTTCACGGCCATCGCGTACCAAGACGCTGAGCTGGCGACACCATTCGCCAATTGCTTCTTCGTCTAAGCCGCGACCTTCATTGGTGACCAAGCTAGAGCCGACCTTGACCACGATGCGGCGTGCATCGCGCAACACGGTGGAGGTGGAAAGCGTCATGGCTACTTATTCAGGCGTGGGCTCAGCAAAGCGTGGGTCAACATACTCGGGGGGTTGCTCGGCAACCTGTTGCGCTTTGATGTGTTTGTAAATGTCTTTGATCAAGTGCTCGCAGCCCTCGCGCGTGAGGGCCGAAATTTGGAACACCGGACCTTTGTATTTCATGCGCTTGACGAAGTCAGCTACCAAGGCTTTGCGATCATCAGCTGCGACCATATCGAGCTTGTTGAGCACAATCCAACGCGGCTTATCGTACAAAGCTTTGTCGTATTTTTTGAGCTCATTGACGATGGCCTTGGCTTGCGCTACGGGGTCCACGCCTTCATCGAAGGGGGCTATATCCACAAGATGCAGCAACAACCGCGTGCGCTGCAAATGACGCAAGAATTGATGGCCCAATCCAGCACCATCCGAGGCACCTTCAATCAAACCCGGCACATCGGCCACCACAAAGCTTTGCTCTGCGGCCACACGCACCACACCTAAGTTGGGATGCAAGGTGGTGAAGGGATAGTCGGCAATTTTTGGGCGTGCGTTGGAAATGGCGGAAATCAATGTGGACTTGCCAGCATTGGGCATGCCAAGCAAACCAACGTCGGCCAAGACTTTGAGTTCAAGCTTGAGTTCGCGTTTTTCACCAGGCCAGCCTGGTGTTTTTTGGCGCGGCGCGCGGTTGATCGCACTCTTGAAACGCATGTTGCCAAAGCCACCGTCACCGCCCTTGGCGATGGTGATAACCTCTCCCGGCACCAGCAATTCAAACAACACGTCGCCGGTTTCGACGTCGGTGATGATGGTGCCCACGGGCATTTTCAAAATGATGTCGTCGCCTGCATGGCCGAACATGTCGGAACCCATGCCATGTTGACCACGTTTAGCCTCGTGGCGGCGTGAGTAACGAAAGTCTACTAACGTATTAAGGTTGGGGTCAGCGACGGCAAACACGTGGCCGCCACGCCCACCGTCGCCACCATTGGGGCCGCCGAATTCTTTGTATTTTTCATGACGGAACGAGACGCAACCGTTCCCCCCATCACCAGCGGCGATGTCGATATAGGCTTCGTCTACGAATTTCATGGATCTAGTTTAAAAAGTAAAGCCCCGACAAGTCGGGGCTTTGTCACAAATCAGTTTGAAAGAAATCAAACGGGTGTGATGTTGACCATGTGCTTGTTCAAAGCGCCTTTAACGCCGAACGACACGTGACCGTCAACCAATGCGAACAAAGTGTGGTCTTTGCCCACGCCGACGTTGACGCCAGGGTGAAACTTGGTACCACGTTGACGCACGATGATGGCGCCTGCGGAGATCAACTCACCGCCGAAAGCCTTCACACCAAGCATTTTGGGCTTGGAATCGCGCCCGTTTCGCGTAGAGCCGCCGCCTTTTTTCTGTGCCATGTCAAATGCTCCTTAACCGTTGATGGAAGCAATCTGCA
>CANFKQ010000164.1 GCA_947447405.1 Comamonadaceae bacterium
ATGGTGCCTGTGGCCACACGCCCCCAGAACACGCGGCGGCCTTGGGTGGTCACACCAGAGTCATGGAATTTCTCGACCCACTGCACAGGAAAGCTAAACGCCACCTCAGTTTCGGCAGGCGTGTTGGGCAACTCTTCCAAGATGCTCAACAGGCTTGGGCCGGTGTAACCGCACCAGTTGGCTTGGTCGTTGTTTTCGGTGGTGACCACGTTCCAACCTTTGAGGGCCGACACAGGCACCATGGCGGTGATGGCGATGCCAGCTTCTTGAGCGAATTTGCGCAAAGCCGCTTCGATGTTTTTGTAGGCCAGTGCAGGGTCTTCCACCGCATCGAGTTTGTTGATGGCAAACACGATGGAGGGCACGCGCAGCAAGTTGACCAACAACGAGTGACGACGCGTTTGAGGCAGCAACTCAAGCGCTGGATTTTTCCAGTCCAGCTTGATGGCGTCGACCAACACCACGGCAGCGTCAGCGCTTGAAGCTGCCGTGACCATGTTGCGGGTGTACTGCTCATGGCCCGGCGCGTCACCAATGATGAACTTGCGAGCTTCGGTGTTGAAGTAGCGGTAGGCCACATCAATCGTGATGCCTTGTTCGCGCTCTGCTGAGAGGCCGTCGGTCAGCAAAGCCAGGTCGGTTTCGCCCGAGCGTTGCACGCCCGCCAAGTGGTCTTGCAGCACGGCTTTGGTGTCTACCAGCAAGCGGCCAATCAAGGTGCTTTTGCCGTCGTCAACCGAGCCACAGGTGATGAATTTAAGTGCGTTCATTAGAAATATCCGTCTTTTTTGCGCTTCTCCATCGAAGCGTCAGATGTCTTGTCGTCCATGCGTGTGGCACCGCGTTCGCTCACGTCCGCAGCCAAAGTCTCGATGACGATTTGCTCAGGCGTAGCCGCTGTACTTTCCACCGGGCATGTGCAAGTGATGTCGCCCACAGTGCGGAAACGCACGTCACGCACCACCACTTCTTCGCCGTCTTTCGGCGGGGTGAGTTCGGTCACGGGCACCAACAGGCCACGGCGGTCGACCACTTCGCGTTTGTGCGTGTAATAAATCGACGGCAGTGCGATTTTTTCTCGGGCAATGTATTGCCATACGTCGAGCTCGGTCCAGTTGGAGATGGGAAACACGCGGAAGTGCTCACCGGGCTGCAACTTGTGGTTGAACAAGGTCCACAGCTCAGGACGTTGTGCCTTGGGCTGCCATTGGCCAAAGCTGTCGCGGTGGCTGAAGATGCGCTCTTTGGCGCGTGCCTTTTCTTCGTCACGGCGGGCACCCCCGATGAGGGCGTCGAAGCGGAACTCTTCGATGGCTTCAAGCAAGGTGACCGATTGGTGCACGTTGCGGCTTTCGCCAGGGTGGGCCAATCGGACGGTACCTTTTTTCATCGAATCTTCAACGCTGCGAACGATCAACTCAGCGCCAAGTTCTTTGGCGCGTGAATCACGGAAGTCCGTCACTTCTTTGAAGTTATGACCCGTGTCAATCATCAACAGTGGATAAGGAATGCGACCCGCACCAAAAGCTTTTTCAGCGCACTTGAGCATGACCAGCGAATCTTTGCCGCCTGAGAACAAGAGGGTAGGGCGCTCAAATGCAGCGGCAACTTCGCGCAAGATGAAGATGGTTTCTTCTTCCAGCGCATCGAGGTGGGTGTTGCTTAAGCTGTGCAACTCGGTTTGTGTCGTGGCGTTCATACAGTTTCTCGGTTTCTCTTTTTATTTCTTCACGTGCAAGCCACACTCTTTGGCGGTTTCGTCTTCCCACCACCAACGGCCAGCGCGAAACTCTTCGCCCATGCTGATGGCGCGGGTGCAAGGTGCGCAGCCCACGCTGGGGAAAAACTGGTCGTGCAGTGGGTTGTAGTCCACGTTGTTTGTGGCGATGTAGTGCCACACATCGCCCCATGTCCATTTGGCCAGGGGGTTGAACTTGCTCAGGTTTTTGGTGGCGACTTCGCTGTCGTCTTGCAAAGGCACATCGGCGCGCGCGGTGGATTGCTCTTGACGCAATCCGGTGATCCAAGCGCGTTGGCCTTTTAGGGCGCGAGCGAGCGGTTCCATTTTGCGAATGCTGCAGCATTCTTTGCGCAGCTCAATGCTTTTGTACATCGCGTCTTGGCCTTGCTTGCGCACAAACTGGATGACAGATTCATGCACAGGGCGATACACATTAATCGGGGCGCGTGAAGTCGCTTCTGTGCGCTCCAGCAATGCCAAAGTCTCTGTGTGCAAAGCACCAGTTTCAAGCACGAACACAGGAATGTCGAGCTTCAGGCTGTTGATGAGGTGGGTGATGACCACGTCTTCCGCGCCGAGGCTAGAAGCTTGGGTGACGGGCGTGAAGTCAGCTGCTGCGCGTTGCAGCAAAGTTTGGGTTTCGGCCAGCTTCGCGGCGAAGTCGTCGCTGGCGCGGACGTTCAGCGTGGTGGCTTTGGAGGTGACGCCGGAGGAGAGAAAAGAGGATTGACTCATAAAGTTTTTACGCTGCATCCGCAAAGAGTGGCGTGGCATGAACCGCGTCGCCTTGGTAGAAGCGCTTGTACAGGCCCAGCAGTTTTTCGCCGTGCTCAGCATCTTGGTCATCGCGCAGCACTGCACTAGAAAAACCACTGCGTTGCATTTGCAACAGCTGGTCAATCAGTACATCGCCATGCGCACGGATATCACCGGTGAAGCCACGACGGCGCAGCACAAAAGCTTGGCTGAAAGCGCGGCCATCGGTGAACTTGGGAAAGTTCAAATCGATGCGCTCCAAACCTTCGAGGTCTAGGGTTTGCACGTCCACGTCGTTGGCTAAAGCGCGGGCGTTTGCGCCTTCAGAGGCGTGTTGGGAGATGATTTGCAACGTCATTTTTATTCTCGATATGGGTTTCAGGCCGCGTACTTAATTGGCGCGGGCGGTGGTGTTTCGGGCCGAATTAGCGGCAGCTTTGAACACATCAAAGCCCACACGGTTCAAGGTGCGTGCAAAAGTTTCGTGGCCTTCACGCTTGTCGCGGTAGGTGTCCAGCACGGCTTCCACCACGTCTACGACTTCGGCTGCGGCGAATGAGGGGCCGACCACTTTGCCGGCTTTGGATGGGCCGCTCAAGAACGAGCCGTCTGAGCCGCCGAGGGTGACTTGGTACCACTCTTGACCGTCTTTATCGACACCCAAGATGCCGATGTGGCCGCTGTGGTGGTGACCGCATGAGTTGATACAACCGCTGATGTGCAAGTCAATCTCGCCCAAATCAAACAACTCATCGAGGTCTTGGTAACGTTCGGTGATGGCCGCCGCGATGGGTAAGGAACGGGCATTGGCCAAAGCGCAGTAGTCGCCGCCGGGGCAAGCAATCATGTCGGTGAGCAAGTGCACGTTGGCGCGGGCAAAGCCTGCGGCTTTGGCAGCTTGGTACAAGTCTGCCAATTGGTCGATGCGTACCCAAGGCAGTACCAAGTTTTGGTCGTGGTTGACGCGCACTTCGCCAGAGCTGAACTTATCGGCCAAGTCCGCAGCGGTGGCCAGTTGGTCGGCGGTCGCATCGCCTGGCGCTTGGCCCAAACGTTTGAAC
>CANFKQ010000165.1 GCA_947447405.1 Comamonadaceae bacterium
CCTACGTGCTGCGCGCTGGGCGTATGGGGCCCGGTCAGACACGTGCGTTTGAACAATTTGGTCCACAGTTTTTAGTGCCCTACACGTCTGAGCGTTTGGATACTGCCACCACTTTTGGCCGCACGGCCCCGCTGATTTTGGAAATTGGCTTTGGCATGGGCGACGCCACGGCCAAGATTGCGCACACGCGCCCTGAGGACAACTTTTTGTGCTGTGAAGTCCACGCCCCTGGCGTGGGCGCGTTGCTGAAGCACTGCGGTGAAGAAAGCATTGGCAACATCCGCATCGTGCAGCACGACGCGATTGAGGTGATGGACCACATGCTGGGCGAAAACAGCCTAGACGGCGTGCACATCTTCTTCCCCGACCCTTGGCACAAGAGCCGTCACCACAAGCGCCGCTTGATTCAAAGCGCGTTCGTCAATCGATTGGCCAAACACATCAAGCCCGGTGGCTATTTGCACTTAGCCACTGACTGGGAACCGTATGCGGAACAAATGATGCAAGTGGTGTCTGCTGAGCCTTTGCTGAAAAACACTGCGACAGACCCCAGTGGCTTCGCCGAAAAGCCCGCTTACCGCCCCCTCACCAAGTTTGAAAACCGTGGCTTGAAGCTCGGCCATGGGGTGTGGGACTTGGTGTTCACCAAAGTCTAAAAGCTCTGGCACACATGCGTATTCCCACGCGCAACGGCGTAGGCGCCAGTCGCGTGTCGCTACCGGTTGGGCCATGGCCCACAGTGCTGGACTTCTTGCTAGAGCGCATGCCCGACATCTCGCGTAATGAGTGGCTGCAACGCTTTGACGACCAGCTGGTGCTCAACGAAGAGGCTCAGCCTGTATCGGCTACACAGATCTACACGCCGCGGACCAAGCTCTACTACTACCGCCACATCGCCAACGAACCTGTGCTGCCCCAGAAGGCCAGCATCGTGTTTGAAGATGAGCATTTGATCGTCGCCGACAAACCGCACTTCATGCCCGTCACACCTGCGGGCCGCTATGTGCAGCAAAGTTTGTTGGTGCAACTCAAGCACCTCACAGGCAACGACGACCTCGTGCCGCTGCACCGCATCGACCGTGAAACCGCAGGGCTCGTGATGTTTGGCAAACGTCAGCAAGACCGCGATGCTTATCACGCACTATTTCGCGACAAAGAAATGCACAAGGTGTACGAAGGGGTGGCCGCGTACAAACCCACGCTTGAATTGCCACTCACGCGCATCAGCCGCCTGCAACCCGACGAACTTTTTTTCAGAACACAAGAAGTGGATGGTGAGCCCAACAGTGAAACACGCATTAGCCTGCTCAAAGTAGAAGGCACGCGTGCGCTGTACCAGCTAGAGCCCGTCAGCGGCAAACGCCACCAGCTGCGCGTGCACATGATGGCGCTGGGCTTGCCGCTGGAGGGGGACCAGTTTTACCCCGCCGTGTTGCGCGGTCCGGATGCGGAGGAAGACTTCAGCCATCCCCTGCAACTGCTGGCCAAAAGCGTGGCTTTCACTGACCCCGTCACAGGTGAAGCTCGTGAGTTTCACAGCGCAATGCGTTTGAGCATCGCGCTGTGAAGAAGCATTAAGCCTTGATTTCGCGTGCCGTGATTTGGTACTTGAAGGTGTCAGGCGCGTAAGAGTCTGCGCGTCCATCGACCGTCTCAGCCACGGGGTACATCAAGAAGCCCAAGCGGTCTTCTTTGCTGCCGGGCAAAGCAACATCGTGCGCGGTGTTCCAGCCCATCCAGTTGCCTTCCCAGCCGCCGAACAAGCGGTTGTACACGGGTTGCACCACGGCGTTGTCGGTGCGCTTGATCCATTCAGGCGTTTCTAAGCGCATCACTTTGGCAACATCGGCGGGGTCCATCGCCACCCAACCGTGGGCTTGCAAATACACCTCGGCGCGGCAGTGTTGCGCGCCTTTCAAGCTGGTGGGGTTGCCAGACAACTCTTTGTAGCCAAAGGCAGAAGGTACCAAGCGAATGCCATACACATCGCGCGCAGGCACGCCGACGGAGCGGCACAGGCCCACAAACAAGGCGTTGATGTCGGCGCACTTGCCACCTAAGTTGCCCGTTTCCAACATGGTTTTGATGTCGCCCTCGCCGCATCCGCGTGTCTTGGGCTCGCGCCATGCGTTGGCCACGACCCAGTCGTAAATGGCGCGTGCTTTTTGTGCATCAGTCTTTGCACCTTGTGTGGCTTTGAGGGCCGTGGTGCGCACGATGCCGTCGGTGGGCAACAAATGCGTGGCACGGGTGTAGTAGCGCAAAGTGCCTGCGTCTTCACGTGTGAACGCGTGCGCGGTGGGTTGGCTGATGTCCACAAAACGGTTTTGTGTTTGCACGCGGCTGGTCACTTCAACAAACGGGGTGACGCCAGCGGCGAACTCGGTGTAGAGCATGCGCGCACCTTCGGTGCCGTCGCTGGTCATGCGCGATGTGCCGTTGCTGCTAAAGCTGCTCTCTAAAGACTGTTGCCAATCCGAGTTGATGCTGGGCACGGGCAACCACACGCGAGAGGCTGCGCCTTTGGCGTCGGCCAAGTCCACACGGGTGGTAACTTCAAACGTGCGCCATTGGCCCGCTTGTGGCTCGAAGCGGCGAGCGGCTGGAGAATTTGTTTGGGCCAAAGCAAAGCCAGGCACACCACTGAGGGCACACGCAGCTGCGGCCCCCTTGAGAAGGGAACGACGCACGAGAGTCATGAAAGAGAGCTCCGAATAATGTGTGAGACCTGTCGGCGCATACATAAATGCCCCGAAGGCAGGTCACCTCACACAAAGTGCGCGAGGCGCGCGAATTATCGCTTGAGGGTCGTGGCTTTGGATGCGGCGTTGGATGGTGAAGCGTTTTGACGTACATCGACCAGCCATGTATTAGCCTGCGCACCACTCCAATCCACATCGCCCACGATACGCCAGCGCGCTTGGCCGTTGGGTGCGATGAGGATGGTGGTGGGATACACCGTCACGCCCCAGCGTTTGGCCAAGTCACCCGTTGCGTCTGAGATAACGGGAATCGTCATGCCCGTGCTTTGCATGTAACGCACAGCCCGTGCAGCGGGCTCGCGCACATTGATGGTGAGCACCACGGTTTGGCTGTCACTGATGTCGTGCAGGGTTTGCAATGTGGGTAGCTCATCTTTGCACGGTGCGCACCATGTGGCCCAAAAGTTGAGAACCACTACTTTGCCCGCCAGCTCGGTGGCATTCCAAGCTTTGCCCTGCAAATCAACGGCTTGCATTTGGGGCGTGACTGTGTTGGGTGGCCATGCAGTTTTGTCGAACTGCGCCCACGCATTGCTGGTAACAAAACATGACGACAACACAGCGAGGCAAACGCCAAGAAAAAGGCCCAACACGGGTTGGGCCTTTGCTTGCATGTCTTGTGAACGTGCGTTCATGCGAATCACAGGCGCTCAGTCACCCACGCTTGCACGCTGGCCAACGCCTGGGGCAAAGCCGCAGCATCAGTGCCACCGGCCATCGCCATGTCGGGCTTGCCGCCGCCTTTGCCGCCGACTTGTTGAGCCACA
>CANFKQ010000166.1 GCA_947447405.1 Comamonadaceae bacterium
TGAGCAGTGTTAAGAAAACAATCAGTAAAACATCCATCACAATCTCCTACATGGCACTTTACTTGATTGGCGACGTGCAAGGCTGCGACGAAGCCTTGGAACGTTTGTTGACGCACATCGCGTTCTCACCCAGCCGCGACACGCTGTATCTATTAGGCGACTTGGTCAACCGTGGCCCAAGTAACGCACATGTGCTGCGCCGCCTGATGGCATTGGGCAGCAGTGCCCAATGCTTGCTAGGCAACCACGATTTGCATTTGCTCGCCGTCTCACGCGGCGTGCGCCAACCGAACAAGCAAGACACCCTCCAAGACATCTTGACCGCACCCGACAGCACTGCGCTGCTGCATTGGCTGCGTCACCAACACATGGCACTGCGTGTGAACAACGTGTTGATGGTGCATGCGGGTGTGCTGCCGCAATGGACTTCGGAACAAACCATGGCAGTGGCTGGCGAAGTAGAAACCGTCCTGCGCAGCGATGACTGGGTGCAATTCATGCCGCAGATGTATGGCGGTTTGCCCAATGTGTGGCGTGATGACTTGGCAGGTGCAGACCGCTTACGCGTCATCGTCAACGCCCTCACGCGTTTGCGTTTTTGTGATGCAGACGGCGCGATGGATTTCAGCGTGAAAGAAGGCGCAGACAAAGCCCCTGCGCACTTGATGCCGTGGTTTGATGTGCCGGGTCGATTAACGGCGGATGTACGCATCGCTTTTGGCCACTGGTCCACGGTGCAGATTGAAGACCGCGCAGATGTGGTGTGCTTGGACGATGGGTGTGTGTGGGGCGGTTGCCTAAGTGCTGCGAAGCTCGAAGCCTCAGACACGCATTTCAACGTGCCCGAGGCACCTGTATGGGAACGTCTGAGTGTGAAGTGTCCGCAGACGATGGACCCACTGGCCTGAGCAGACCCCATGGTTCTCATGGGCCCAATGAAAAACGACCACCGAGTGGGTGGTCGTTTCAATCAAGTGCTTGTTTCGTTCAAGTCGTCGACTTGAACAAAGCCGCCATCACGCGCTTAGGCTTGATGTTGGCCGACTTGCGCAATGGATCGGGTGCTGCAGGCGCTGATTCGGCGCTGCGCACGGGTGCTTCGTAGGGTTTATCAAAAAACGGGTCGTTCTTGATGCGCGGTGCGGGCACGTAACCCACTTCGCGGCTGCGGCGACTGTCTTGCTCACGTGGACGTGCATCACGTGAGGCATAGCCCTCGCGTGGACGACTTGAAGACTCCGAGCGCTCGCCACGAGAAGATTCACCACGCGGCTCACGAGAATCACTGCGAGGTTCACGTCGCTCTCGCGAGCGGTCTTGCTCGACGGTCACGTTTTCTAAGGTGATTTTTGTTTTGAGCAATTTCTCAATGTCGCCCACCAAGCGTTGGTCGCTGCCCGACACAAAGCTGATGGCATGGCCCAGAGCACCTGCTCGGCCCGTGCGACCAATGCGGTGCACATAGTCTTCAGCGTTGAACGGAATGTCAAAGTTGAACACCGCTGGCACGTCTTTGATGTCCAAGCCGCGTGCGGCGACATCGGTACACACCAACAAGTCCACTTCGCCCTTTTTGAAACCTTCGAGGGCTTTCAAGCGTTCGTCTTGGCTCTTGTCGCCGTGCAAGGCGCTGGTACGGAAGCCATCGCGCTCGAGCGAGCGGGCCAAACGGGCGCAGCCGAGTTTGCTGTTGCAAAACACAAAGGCTTGCTTCATGCCGTTGGCTTTGATGAGGTGGCGCAAAGCGTTGTACTTGTCGTCCACGCTCACGCTGTAAAACTGCTGCGTGATGGTGGCGGCAGTCTCATTGGGACGCGCCACTTCGATGGTCACAGGGTTTTGCAAATAGCTACCGGCCAAGCGTTTGATTTCAGTCGAGAACGTGGCCGAGAACAACAGCGTGGTACGCGTCTTGGGCAAGTGGCTCAAGATGCGCTGCAAGTCTGGCAAGAAGCCAATGTCCAACATGCGGTCGGCTTCGTCGAGCACCACATACTCAACTTGGTTGAGCACCACGTTCTTGGCTTCGATGTGATCTAGCAAACGACCGGGTGTGGCCACCAAAACTTCGACGCCTTTTTTCAGCTCGATGGTTTGGGGCTTCATGTCCATACCGCCAAACACCACGGCACTGCGCAGGTTGGTGTGCACGGCGTATTGTTTGATTTGCTGCGCCACTTGGTCGGCCAGCTCGCGGGTGGGCAACAGCACCAGTGCGCGCACAGGATGGCGTGCAGGCGAGGTGGAGCTGTTTTCGTGTTTGAGCAAACGTTGCAGCAGTGGCAGCGAGAACGCTGCGGTTTTGCCGGTGCCGGTTTGCGCGGCGCCCATCACGTCTTGGCCGGTCAGAACCACGGGAATGGCCTGGGCTTGGATGGGGGTCATGGATTCGTAGCCCATTTCGGCTACGGCACGTGCCAGCGCGGGGGCCAGCTGCAAATTGGAAAAAGAGGTCGTCATGTCTGGGGCATATTGTCGCATTGTGGGCGAGCGTGGCTTAAACCCGTGTTTTGCCCACTTTTTTGAGCTGAGCAGCCAGCTCGCTCAGGGTTTTGTACACATCGCCCGCAGGTGCGCTCCAGTGCTGCACCACATCGCCCTGCGCCTGCACCACCGCCGTGTCGCCTCGCGCGGCTGGCCCTGTCAAAGCCTTTGAAGGCCCCATGGCCAGCACGTTATCGACGGTGCTTTGGAGCAAAGCTGCGGTCAGCGGGCGCATCAGCTCGGGTGGCACGCCAGCGCTGTGCCAAGCGTCTTGGGCAATGCCTTGCAACACCACGGTGAAGTTGCTGCTGAATACCGCGGCTGCGTGGTAGAGCGGTTTGTCGGCGCTGGCTATCTCGAAGCAACGCCCGCCAATGGCAGTCAAAGCGCTGTGCAGCCAAGCCAGCGCAGCGGCATCACCCTCTAATCCGCAGGGCGTACCAGCAAACTGGCGCACGCCTGTGTCAGGAGACGCAAAGTTAAGCACAGGATGTGCGCTGCCCACATGACTGCCCAAGGCTTGCAAAGGCTGCAACACGGCGGCACTTAAAAACCCACTGCTGTGAAAAACAATTGCGCCAGCTAGGTTAGGGCCCTGCGCCTCGGCCAAAGCCTGCGCGGCCGCGCCCACTTGGGCATCGGGCACGCTGAGCAGCCACACATCAGCGGCGCGCATCTGCGCCAGCTCAGTGACGGGTTGACCTGCGCCCACAAACTGCGCGGCTTGCTCGGCGCTGCTGAAACTGCGCGAATACAGGTCTTGCACCTGCACTTGGGCGTGCTGATGTAACAAGGCCGCGAGGGTTTGACCCACGCGGCCGCAACCGATGACGTTGAGTGTCTTCAGCAATTAAGTCTTGGGCAGCGTGACGCCCACTTGGCCTTGGTACTTGCCGCCACGGTCTTTGTAGCTGGTTTCGCACACATCGTCTTTGTCGCTCTCGAAGAACAACACTTGGGCACAGCCCTCGCCTGCGTAAATTTTGGCGGGCAGCGGTGTGGTGTTAGAGAA
>CANFKQ010000167.1 GCA_947447405.1 Comamonadaceae bacterium
ATGCCGATGCCGAGGTTCACATAAAAACCATCTTGCAGTTCGCTTGCCGCACGTGCGGCCATTTCGTCTTGAGTCCAAGCCATGGTGGTGTCCTTATTTACGGTCGCGGGTGGTGCGCTTTTCAATGCGCTTCTCGGGCGTGGGGTTGTGCACGATGCGGTGCACGTAAATGCCGGGTAAGTGAATGTCATCAGGGGCCAATTCGCCCGTGGCCACGATGCGCTCGACTTCCACGATGCAAATCTTGCCAGCGGTGGCTGCAGCAGGGTTGAAGTTGCGTGCTGTCATGTTGAAGCGCAAGTTGCCTGAGCGGTCAGCCACGTCTGCTTTGATAAGCGAGATTTCAGGTACGAGTGAGCGCTCCATCACGTAGGTCTCGCCGTCAAAGTCACGCAGTTCTTTGCCCTCGGCCACCAAGGTACCCACCCCGGTTTTGGTAAAGAAGGCGGGAATACCAGCGCCGCCTGCACGCAGCTTTTCAGCCAGCGTGCCTTGGGGCGTGAACTCGAGCTCCAACTCACCAGCCAAGTATTGACGTTCGAACTCTTTGTTCTCGCCCACGTAGCTGGAAATCATTTTTTTAATTTGGCGCGTCTCGAGCAACTTGCCCAAACCAAAACCGTCCACGCCAGCGTTGTTAGAGATGACGGTCAAGTCCTTCACGCCGCTGTCGCGCAAGGCGTCGATCAGGGCTTCAGGAATGCCACACAAGCCAAAACCACCCACCGCCATCAGTTGGCCGTCGGCCACGATGTCTTGGAGTGCTTCAGCAGCAGAAGGGAAAACTTTGTTCAAGGGATGCTCCAGTCAAAGTACAACAGAATGGCATTACGATACTACGTAACCAACTACGTAGTTCTTCGTAAGCACAGACCCCTTAACGCTTTCCCGATGATTGATTACCGCCAAGCCTTTGACCTCGCCCCCGTCGGCCTCGTGCTGTCGCGCAACCGCACGATGGTGGACTGCAACCAACACGTGTGCGACATGTTTGGCACCACGCGCGAGCAGCTGATTGGCCAGTCGTTTCAAGTGCTGTACCCCAGCGCTGACGAGTACGAGCGCACGGGCGCACGCATCAAACTCAGCCTCAACGCAAAGGGTCTGTACGCCGACGACCGGCTGATGAAGCGCATTGATGGCCGCCTCAAAGGCGAGCCGTTTTGGTGTCACGTGACGGGCCGCGCATTGAACTTGGACTCACCCCACGAAGCAGGTATTTGGAGCTTTGAAGACCTGAGCGCCACGCGTCCTGTGCGCGCAGAACTCACAGCGCGTGAGCGCGAAGTGGCCGCCTTTTTGATGGAGGGCATGACCTCCAAAGAAATTGGTCGAGCGCTGGGCATCAGCCACCGCACGGTAGAGATTTACCGCGCCAAGCTGATGCGCAAATACAAGGCATCGACTACGGCAGACTTGGTGCACAAGCTGGTGGTGGGATAAGTCACTTACTTTGGGGCGTCTGGGTCGATTTAAATTTGCGCCAAGGATAATCGCTGGCATGAACTGTCGCAGCGAATGCGGCGCATGTTGCATCGCGCCCTCCATCACAAGCCCCCTACCCGGCATGCCACATGGCAAACCGGCGGGTGTGCCTTGCGTGCAATTGCTGCCCGACATGCGATGCGCGGTGTTTGGTAAGCCCGAACGGCCTGCGTTTTGTGGCGGCTTGCAGCCAGCGGCTGAGATGTGTGGTGCCAACCGCGACGCCGCGCTGCTGTGGCTCACGCAATTGGATGCGGCCACGAGCCCCTCACAGCGTTACACCATTTAAGGCGTGACCATCTCACGCACCCAATCGGGCAAGTCGACCGCTTTTTGCTTAGGGAAATCCACCCAAATGGTGGTGGCGCCGCCTGCGGCGTAAATCACGCCAGGGTTAGCCGACTGCTCCATCGTGGCCCATGTCTCAAATGTGGTGCGGCCTGGGTCGCTGGCATACATCTTCACCAGCACGTCGCCCGGGTATTCCAGCTGTTTGTAAAAGTTACAAAACGCATTCACGATGACTGGGCCATGGCCTTCGGGCTTAGGCTCAGCGTTGAATTGGCGCAACCAGTCGACGCGGGCAATTTCGAGGTAGCGAAAGTAAATCGTGTTGTTGACGTGGCCCATCGCGTCCATGTCGCCCCAGCGCATGGGGATGGTGCATTCGTACACCAGCTTTTTCTTCTCAGGAATTTCGTATCTCATACCGAAAATCCATCGTCCGCAGAAATGATGGCACCATTGATGAAGGAACTTTCAGCACTCGCAAGCAGCACCAGCAAAGCATCCAAATCTTGCGGGTTGCCAATGCGCTTGCGCGGCAACATGTTGACCAGCTTTTGACCTTGCTCCGTTTGCCAATGGTGGTGGTTGATTTCGGTGTCGATGTAGCCGGGGCAAATTGCATTGACGTTGATACCAAAGCGGCCCCACTCCATGGCCAACACTTTGGTCATTTGAATGACCGCCGCTTTGCTCATGCAATACGGGCCAATTTGCGGCAATACGCGCAGGCCGGCCACCGAAGCGATGTTGATGATGCGCCCCCCTGTGTAGGTGCCGGGCGCTGCGCCCTTGGCCCTAGCCAACATGCGCTTGCCCACTTCTTGCGCCACGAAGAACGAGCCCTTCACGTTGGTGTTGAAGGTGAAATCAAAGTCTTCTTCGGTCACGTCTTGTACGCGCTGCGTGGTGCTGACGCCCGAGTTGTTCACCAAGATGTCAATGCTACCCACCTCAGTCTCGGCATGGGCCACGGCGGATTTGATGCTACCTATCGTGGTCACGTCCAAGCTCACCACATGGGCGTCGCCGCCTTCGGACTGAATTTCAGCGCGCAGCTCTTTGAGCTTTTCCACGCGGCGACTGGCAAGCACCACAGCAGCCCCTGCACGTGACAAGGTACGGGCGAATTGCGCCCCCAAACCACTGGATGCACCTGTGATCAAAGCCACGCGGCCCGACAAATCCATGCTGTACGCCATGCTGAGCTCCTGAATGTTGAGTTATTTCATTATGACAAGTGCGTTGCTGGCAGGCCCTAAAATCTGTCTCACCTCTGACAACAGACCGAGACAGACAACCAATGACACAAGAAGAAATCCTCACCCAGTTCGGCCCGCGTGAAGCCATGGAATACGACGTGGTCGTCATCGGTGGCGGCCCCGGTGGATTGGCCACAGCCATTCGCATCAAACAACTCTCTGCTGAAAAGGGCAACGACGTGTCAGTCGTGGTGCTGGAGAAAGGTTCAGAACCTGGCGCACACATCTTGTCGGGCGCGGTGATGGACCCCAAGGCCATGAACGAGCTTATCCCCAACTGGAAAGAACTCGGCTGCCCGATCAACCAAGAAGTCACGGGCGACGATGTGCTGTTCCTCAGCGAAACAGGCGCGCAACGCACCCCCGATTGGCTACTGCCCCGAAACTTCCACAACGACGGCTGCTATGTGGTGTCCCTCAG
>CANFKQ010000168.1 GCA_947447405.1 Comamonadaceae bacterium
CCAATGCCGCACCATCGGCTTGCGCCGAGATGGTAAGCGCGCTGAGGGCACACGTGTCGTCGGCCTGTGGCGCATCTGTGCGCGCCACCACCGGCATGCGTGCCGCACGTGTGGCGTCTATGCAGCGCGGATACACATCATGTGTGACGAACAAAATGGGCACGATTTCTTGGGCAATCTCGGCTTGGTGTGCCAAGGCACGTGCGTGGCTTTGCATGGCATAGACCTCTTGCTGCGCGCGTGTGAAGCCCGCCTGCGCAGCGTAGCGGGCGGCAGACAACAGCATGTCAGGGTCTTGCTCGGGTGTGGGGGCAAAGGCTGGGCGCTCATAGGCCACAGGTGCGTCGCCGGTCTGCAAAGGGCGGTGCATACGAAGGGGTGAACGGCTCCACGCCTCGGCACCGCCTGCGACCACCACATGGGCTTGGCCCGATGCAATCAGCGCAGCCCCCATGGCCACCGCGTCTAGCCCTGCACAGCATTGTGTGTCTAGCGTGTAGGCCGCGCAGTGTTGGCTCAGTCCAGCGTGCAGGGCCAACATGCGTGCGGGGTTGCCACCTGCACCCAGTGCGTTGCCCAGCACCACCGCATCGACAGCCTGCGCGGCTAAACCTGCGCGCGCCAACAGGGCATGCAGCACAGGGGCTGCCATGTCGTGTGCATGCAAAGCCTTGAATGCGCCGTTGCGCGGCACCACGGCGCTGCGGGCCCAAGAAGCAATCAAAGGATGGGTTGTAGGCATGGTGTGGATGATGCGTCACTCAGGTATTGCTGCAGCATCAGGGCGAGTGCTGGGTGGTCTGTTTTGCCGCTTGCCGTCAAGGGCCATGGCGTGCAGGCCAGGAAGCGTTTGGGCACTTTGTAGCTTTCTAATTGCGCACGGCAAACATTGGCCAGTTGTTGCGCTGTCACGCGGGTGGCCGTTGTGTTCAAAAGGGCCACCACTTGCTGGCCGCGAATGGGGTCGGGCACACCTTGGACCGATGCGTTGGCAACATCGGGGCAGCTCATCAAGACGGACTCAACTTCTTCGGGAAATAGGTTTTTGCCTTGTGTCACCAGCATGCGGTTTTCACGACCCACCAAGCACAGGTAGCCCTGTGCATCGACGTAGCCCATATCGCGCACGGACAGCCAGTCGCCATCGCGTACTGCAGCGGTGTGATCGGGCGTGCCCACATAGTCGGTGAACAGCATGGGGCTGCGCACAAAAATTTGCCCCGTGCCCAGCGGGGCTTGTGGGGCACGAATGTCGATGTCGACGTTGGCAAAAGGTTTGCCCACGGCTTGCGGCGGAGCAGAGGCATCTGCCTCCATCCATGCCATGAAGCTGGTCTCGGATGCGCCATAAAACTCAACAATGCGCGCCTTGGGAAAGAGGATTTGCAGTGCCGCTGTGCGGTCACGCATCCACCGTGCGCCGCTGATCAAAATCAAGCGCACACCTTCGATGGGCGCTGTGTTGCGGCGTGCCGCCAGTTCCAGCATCAGCAGCAATTGACTGGGCACTGCGACCAGGCAAGGTGTGCGACCTGAGCGCAAAGTGTCCATCATGCGTGGTGCTGAAAAACGCGGCTGCACCACGACGCCCGCACCACTCCACAACCCGAGCACCATGCCAAACAAAAACAGCGAGTGCGAGAAGCGACCGGGCGCCATGACGCAACTGGCCGCATCGGGGCCAAAGGTGTCTAGGCACACGCGCAGGCTTTCGGTCCACGATTGGTGGTGACGGCGAAAACCTTTAGGCACGCCCGTGCTGCCGGAAGTAAAACCAATGTAAAAGGGGCTGGTGGGGGTAGCCGCTGGTGTGGTGGTGGGCTGGGTCAGTGCTGAGCCTAGTTCGCGCTTCACGTTATCGCGCACCGCGCTGGGCCAATCGGGGTCACTCACGGCAGCGCATCGACCACTGCGGATGATGCCCATGAAGGACACCATCTGCTGAAGGGTGTTGAGCTGGTCGTCTACAAATACGGTGGCAGGCGCTTGGCGTTGGGTCAATGCTTGCGCGTGTTGCTCAACGGCTGTATGCAGCTCGGCAAAGGTCAACTGGGTGTGACCATCGTCCATCGCCACCGCTTGCGCACGGACATGGGCCCAATGCGCCAGCGGTGCATGCACCAAGGTGTCAGCCACCAAAGCGCCAATCCGGCAAACCACGCGCCACGGTGTGAACCACGGTGGCGCACAAAGCGCACTTGATCAAATCGCCCGGCACAAACACCAAGGTGCCCATGATGGCTTGTTGCCAAGACAGATTAGCAATATTGACCAAACCAATCACACCCAACACATGCACCACCAACAAGCCGCCGATGGCTGAGGCGATGAAGGCACTGATGGCCGCTCCGCGAGGAGTCGCGCGTGGCAACACGTGCATGACCCACCCTGTGACGAATGCGCCGACTGGCCAGCCTATAAGGTAACCGCTGGCGGGCGCAAAGAAAACGCCAACGCCACCACGGCCACCCGACAGCAATGGCAAGCCAATGGCCACTGCGGCTAGAAACAACAACAGGGCTTGTAGTGCGCGCTTAGGGCCCAGCATGCAACCGGCCAACATGACGCCCAAGGTTTGCAATGTGATGGGCACGCCCAAAGGCAGATCAATTTTTGGGATCAAACCAAACACCGCGATCAACGCGGCGAAGAGTGAAACCAAAGCGATGGACAGAGAAGAGGTGTGCATAAGAAAAATCAGTGACCGCCTACTTAGGGGCGAAAGCGCAGATGCAGTGTGTCGGCCACGCGCCTCGCGGCAACCAACATGTGAATGGTGAGTGGCGCAAGTATTTTAAAACCGCCCGCTTTGCCGGTTCGCAGGCGATGTGCATCATCCAAGCGACGCCACACAATGAAGAAGTGCTCGGTGAAACGCAGCATCAAGGCCACTTGTAACGACAATCGTTCGGGCGCAATACCGAAGCGGCGTAAAGGGGCAAGCAACCATTCCAGCACGCCAAGTAGATCTGTGTAACGGGTGGTCAGTGTGAGTGCAATGCCCATTAACGTCGTGCTGAGCAAGCGCAACACGCTGATTGCGCCCACCATGGGCTGCTGCATATAGATGTGAAACAGGCCGATCAACACACTGGCAAACACCAAGCCGATCAGCAAAGGTTTGGCGCGCCAAGTGGCTGTGCCCAATGACGCAAAAATCAATATGCAGCAGGCGGCACTTATGAGCAAAACTGCAAGCGCATGCGTCAAGAAAACGCCGGTGCCCAGCAATGCCAAAAACGCCAGCTTCATACCTGCAGGCACGCTGTGCAGCCATGTGGGTTGGTCGCTGTAGAGGCTGCCCATCGCTTAAGCCATTCGCGCAGCCACGTCGGCCTCGTAGTGCGCGCACACCTCGGAGCCCAGTCCATCGGCACGCACGCGGCCCTGGTCGAGCCAAATGACACGGTCAAAGTGACGCACATGG
>CANFKQ010000169.1 GCA_947447405.1 Comamonadaceae bacterium
TGGTGTTTGGCCATGTGGTCAACACCGAGCCGAAAGACATGTATTTGTCGCGTGTGGCGGCCATCAATGGCGGCTGTGCCGAGGGTACGCCGGCGTTCAACGTCAACCGTTTGTGCGGATCAGGCCTGCAAGCCATCATTTCTGCCAGCCAATCAATTTTGCTGGGTGACGCAGATGTCGCCATTGGCGGCGGCGCTGAAAACATGAGCCGTGGCCCTTACGCCTCGCTCAGCGCACGCTGGGGTGCACGCATGGGCGACACCAAGATGATCGATATGGTGGTGGGCGCTTTGCACGACCCCTTCCAAAACATCCACATGGGCGTGACCGCTGAAAACGTGGCCGCCAAATTCGGCATCACCCGCGACATGCAAGACGCCGCAGCGGTCGAAAGCCACAACCGCGCCCAACGCGCCACCGAGGCGGGCTATTTCAAAGACCAAATCTTGCCTGTCATGCTCAAGAGCAAAAAAGGCGACGTGGCCTACGCGACTGATGAGCATTTCCGCCCCAACTGCAAGCTCGAAGACATGACCAAATTGAAGCCCGTCTTCGTCAAAGAGAACGGCACGGTCACCGCGGGTAACGCATCAGGCATCAACGACGCCGCTGCGGCTGTGGTGTTGATGGATTCCAAAACTGCACACGCACGTGGTGCCAAGCCATTGGCACGTTTGGTGTCGTATGCCCATACTGGCCTCGACCCCAAAATCATGGGCATGGGCCCGGTGTCGGCTTCTCGCCTCGCTTTGCAAAAGGCCGGCCTGACCACCCACGACATGGACGTGATTGAAGCCAACGAAGCCTTTGCAGCACAAGCCTGCGCCGTGAGCAAAGAGCTAGGTCTCGACCCTGCCAAAGTGAACCCCAACGGTTCGGGTATTTCTTTGGGTCACCCCATCGGTGCAACGGGTGCTTTGATCACCGTGAAGGCCTTGTACGAACTGCAACGCATCAACGGCAAGTACGCGTTGGTCACCATGTGTATTGGTGGTGGCCAAGGCATTGCTGCTATTTTTGAGCGTCTTTAAATCCACATGAACCGCCCAACCGATGACAGCTTGATCCAACGCGAAGCCAACCAGTTCGCACTGTTAAATCAACGTCGGTTTGGGCCATTTTTCTGGACGCAATTTTGCGGTGCGGCCAACGACAACCTGTTCAAGTTCGCCTTCACCGTGATGGTGACCTACCAGCTCAGCGTGAGCTGGTTGCCCGTCTCTTTAGCGGGCTTGGTGATTGGGGCACTGTTCATCCTCCCTTATTTGTTGTTTTCCGCGACCAGCGGTCAGCTGAGTGAGAAATACGCGCATACGGTCATCATGCGCTGGGTGAAAAACTGTGAAATTGGCATCATGCTTCTCGCCGCCGTTGGCTTTATGACGCAGCAAGCTGCAGTGCTGTTGGCGTGCATTTTTTTGATGGGTCTGCACTCCACCGTCTTTGGGCCCGCCAAATATTCTTACTTGCCACGGGTGTTGGATGAGCGCGAACTCACGGGCGGCAACGGCATGACCGAGATGGGTACGTTTGTGGCCATCTTGGTTGGCAATGTGGCAGGCGGTTTGCTGGTGGCCATTCCTGGCATCGGTCACACAGCGGTGTCAGTTGCTTGCGTGGCAGTCGCCGTGTTGGGGCGTTGGATGAGTGGACGCATTCCTTCATTGACCCCAACGCATCCTGAGTTAAGCGTCAACTGGAACCCCATCACTGAAACGATGCACAACTTGGGTTTGGCGCGCGCCAACGCCAAGGTGTTTCAAACCCTGCTGGGGATCAGTTGGATGTGGTTTTTTGGGGCGGTGTTTTTAAGCCAGTTCCCTAGCTTCGCCAAAGAGGCGTTACATGGCGATGCACAAGTAGCTTCGCTTTTGTTGGTGTTGTTCTCAGTGGGTATTGGCGCGGGATCGCTCTTGTGCGAAACCTTAAGCCGTGGGCGTGTGGAGATTGGTCTGAGCCCGTTGGGCGCCGTTGGGATGACGCTGTTTGCCGTGGACTTGTATGTGGCCGCTAGCAATTTGCCTGTATCTGAACTCATGGGCATCAGCGCCTTTGTGACACAAAACGCGCACTGGCGCATCATGGCCGACTTACTGCTGCTGAGTTTGTTCACCGGCATTTACAGTGTGCCGATGTACGCACTCATTCAAATTGAGAGCAAAGCCCATGAAGTGGCTCGCATCATTGCAGCCAATAACATCATCAACGCGCTGTTCATGATTGCCAGCTCGCTCATCGCAGGGGCCATGCTGAGCGCTGGCATGACCATCCCCGACATCTTCTTGTGGACTGGCGTGGCCAACGCGCCGGTCACGTTGGCGATCTTCATGGCCGAGCCCAGTTATTTGCATCGTTTGTCAGCGTGGCTGCGCGGGGTTTGACCCAGCGCAAAGGCGCAGCAACTTCTTACAATTAAGCTTGGCATCACAAAGGCAAATTGCATTGAATTAGCCACCGTCTCACAACAGGCGCTCTACAGACAAGCGCCAAACGATGTCTCACTCGAAAGTCCACATGTCCGACACACTCACCGTCTCACTGCCCACCCGCGAAGTCACCCTTGCTTGGTCTGACGCTTTATCTCTCGAGCTGGACTTCATGGACGACACACACCGCGAGTTTGTGGACTTGCTGGCCGCCACCGAGCTGGCCGATGACGACACCTTGACCGAGCGCTTTGCTGCGTTGATTGAGCATACCGAAGACCACTTTGGTGGCGAAGACAAATGGATGAAAGACACCAAGTTTTCATCCAGCAACTGCCACACGATGCAGCACAACGTCATCCTCGAAGTGATGCGCGAAGGCTTGCGCCGCGGACGTGACAAGGGTGACATGGCGGTGATGCGCCAAATGGCACACGAGCTGGGCATTTGGTTCCCTCAGCACGCCCAAACTATGGATGCGGCTTTGGCCCTGCACTTGCGACGTGTGGGCTACGACGCAGAGACTGGCATCGTCTCAGCGCCTGACGCTTTACCTGAAGACGAAATTCATGGCAGCGGTAGCTGTGGTGATAGCGGCTGCGCTTAACTGCTCTTTGTTGCTGCTGTTGTCTTCGTTGGCGTTAGACGGCTCACGCATCTTGGGCGCCTTGTTACGCTCATGTCCCCCGAGAGGCGCTGTGCGAGTCTCTCCTCCTTGACTTCGCTCCACAAGACACCCAAGCTGCATGAGCCTTTGGGTTTGCAAGCGACAAGAGGGGTTTGGGTATCTGTTGTAGCGAAGTCAAGGAGGAGATTCAGGCTTTGCCTGAATCGGGGGACATGAGCGTAAACAGGTGCCCAAACCCCTCGCCTCCCGAACAACAACAAAA
>CANFKQ010000170.1 GCA_947447405.1 Comamonadaceae bacterium
CATGACAGGCAAGATTTGGTCTTTGAAATAGCCCGCCTCGGTGGCGCGTTGGGCGCGGTTGTGGCTTTCGACCGCTGCGGCGTCTTGCATGTCGCGGGTGATGCCGAATTTGGCGGCCACGTTTTCAGCAGTCACACCCATGTGGATGTTTTGGAAGGGGTCGTGCAAAGCGCCCACCACCATGTCGACCATTTTTGTGTCGCCCATGCGTGCGCCCCAGCGTGCGCTGAGCGAGGCGTAAGGGCCACGGCTCATGTTTTCTGCACCGCCGCCAATGGCGATGTCGCAGTCACCCAACATGATGGCTTGGCTGGCAGACACGATGGCTTGCAAGCCAGAACCGCACAAACGGTTCACGTTGAAAGCGGGCGTGCCTTCGGCGCAACCGCCGTTGATGGCGGCCACGCGAGACAGGTACATGTCTTTGGGTTCTGTGTTCACCACATGGCCAAACACCACATGGCCCACGTCTTTGCCTTCGACGTGTGCGCGGGCCAATGACTCGCGCACCACTTGGGTGGCCAGCTCGGTGGGGGGAATGTCTTTCAGGCTGCCACCGTAAGTACCAATTGCCGTACGAACACCGCTGACCACAACTACTTCACGCATTTCTGTCTCCAGTTATAAAAGTTAGAACCAAAACAGTTTGCGCCGCTTCGGCTACAGATGTCTTACGCCGTAGGCCCTAAAACATAGGGGTTTGCCGCAGACCACGCCACGGGAGCGCTGAAAAACAAAGGTTCTTCAGTGAAAGGGTGGGGAAACCCGATGTCTTGCGCGTGCAGCATGAGGCGCGGAGTGAGCGCTTTGATGTCTGGCGGCGCATACAGCGAATCGCCCAGCATGGGGTGCCCCAAGCTTTGCATGTGCACGCGCAGTTGGTGGGTGCGGCCTGTGAAGGGCTCTAGCTCAATCAAGCTGCCGGTGTCACCTGTTTGCACCATGCGCCACAGGCTCAGGCTGGGCTTGCCGTCGGGGTGAATGATGTGAATGGGGCGACGCTCCCAGTCGAGCAGGATGTTGCCCTCAATGGCTCGCCAGCCGTCTTGGTTGGTAGGCACCTGCGCTTGGGTGAGCAGCGGGTTGCCCGCCACCACCGCCATGTACCGCTTGCTCACCTGACGGGTTTCAAACAAGCGGCTGATGCGGCGTTGCGCCTCAATGCCGCGCGCCATCACGATGAGGCCCGAAGTGTCTTGGTCGAGGCGGTGCACCACCAGCGCGTCGGTGTAAATGTCTTGCACGCGTTTGGACAAGCAGTCTTGCTTTTCAGGGCCACGGCCCGGCACAGACAGCAGACCGCTGGGCTTTTCAAACACCAGCAGGTGTTCGTCTTCGTAAATCGGGTTCATGTGTGAGTGGCTTAAATGGGCTTTATGTAGCGCGAGCCTGTGTTTGCTCCAGCACTAGGTTGGTCGTGGGGCGAGCCACGCAGGGCAATACATAGCCCTCAGCTTTTTCTTCGGCGCTCAGGCCTGGCCACTCGATGGCATACGCTACCTCGCCGCTCATAAGGCGGCACATGCAGGTGCGGCACGTGCCGTTGCGGCAAGAGCTGGGCAGCTCGATGCGCGACATCTCAGCGGCCTCTAGCAGTGTGAGGTCACCCTCCACGTCGTATTGCAGGCCAGTGGGCTCCACCTTCACGGTGAAGATTTCAAAATTCTCTGGGGCAGTCATGCTTAGGCTGTCAGTTCGTGGCAGTTAATTTCGCTTGCGCTTTGTCCAGCACCAGTGCGAGGTTGTCTAGCAAATCGGTTTGGCTGAATGAGCAGCTTTCTTCGCTGAACAAAGCACTTGATTCAAGCCGATCCACCAGCTCAAGCCATACCTGTTCAAACTTGGGTGGCAGGGCTTTGAACAAAGCGTGTTGCGAACGCGCAGCTTGAATAAATGCACGGTCGCCGCTGGCATTGCTGCGCAAGTCGGCGAGTGCTGCGCGAAGTACAGCGAGAGCGGCAGCAGGCATTACTTGTTTTTAATTTTGCCGCGTGGCGCGACGTAAGTGGTGGGAGGGTTGGGACGGTCCGAGGTGGAAGTCTTGGGAGGTGACGTGTCCTTTTTAGGCTTCTTTGTCATTTTGTTGCTGTGTTGTTCGCCTTTGGCCATATCACCTTCGTTGTAGTTATCTCGGATTGAGATGGGGTCATGGTAATTCAGTCTCATGCCAAGTTCCCAAAGGCAAGTCCATCACGCTGTAGGGTCCAATGTGGGTGCGTATCAGGCGCAGCGTGGGCAGGCCCACGGCGGCAGTCATGCGGCGCACTTGGCGGTTGCGACCTTCGCGGATGGTGAGTTCTATCCATGAGGTGGGCAAGGTTCGCCGCACACGAATGGGCGGGTCGCGTTCCCACAGGTAGGCGGGGGCTTCTGCGGCGCGTGCGCGCGCGGGCAGGGTCATGCCGTCGTTGAGCATCACGCCGTTGGACAGCGCTTGCAGCGCGGCGTCATCCGCAATGCCTTCGACTTGCGCGAGGTAGGTTTTTTCCATTTTGAAGCGCGGGTCGGCAATGCGGGCTTGCAGCTGGCCATCGTCGGTGAGCAGCAGCAGGCCTTCGCTGTCGGCGTCTAAGCGGCCGGCCACGTACACGCCGGGCAGGGTGATGAAATCTTTCAGGCCGCGCCATTTCCCTTCGGGAGTGAACTGGCTCAGTACGCCGTAGGGCTTGTTAAAACGAATCAGCATGGCAGATGAAAAGCGAACGAAGGCTAGAGCGTATCAGGCGGCTACCATGGCCGCATGACTGCCCATTTTGAAAGCGTGCAAAACGCCGCGATGTACCCCGATGCCTTTGATGTGGCACCCCCCGAAATTGCCTTTGAGCGTGACCTGTGGCCGCGCAAGCTGGGCGTTTTTATGCGCAATGCGCCTGCGGCTGAAGGCGCGGCAACTGATGCCCCGCCTGATGAAACGGCGCTTACAACGCCGGTGCGCGAACTGGCCGTGGGCCAGTTTGGTTTTGTGCCGCAGTGGGTCAAGTCAGCATCCGACGCCAAGCTGCGTTCCACCAAGATGGTGAATGCCCGCTCTGAAACCGTCACCACGTCCAACAACTTTCGCGATGCGTGGCTGGCAGGCCAGCGCTGCATCGTGCCCATGATGGCGTTTTTTGAAGACGACTGGCGCAGCGGCAAAGCCGTGCCCACACGCATTACCCGTGTGGACGGCAAGCCCATGGGCGTGGCGGGCATTTGGGAGCGTTGGGCCAAAGACGGCACAGAAATCATCAGCTTCACGCTGCTCACCGTCAACGCCAACAGCCACGCCTTGCTGCACCGCTACCAACAAAACGGCAACGAA
>CANFKQ010000171.1 GCA_947447405.1 Comamonadaceae bacterium
ATGGTGCCGCTCACCGCATATGCGTTGGCTGTGCACAACACGCTGATATTGCTCACATCGGCCGTGACGTTGGCGCCTGCGCCGCTGGACACAGAGCAGGTGGTATCAGCGGGCTGGGTGCCCACGGTGACGGTGTACGTACCACTGTAGGCCACCGACTGTGAAAAGGTAAATGCGCCATTGCTGCTGACCGTGGCCGTGTTGCTGGTGTCTCCATTTAAGACCAACACCACGGGCTGCGAGGCCAACCCTGCGACAGTGCCGCCTATTTGGTAACCATTGGTTGAACAAGTCACGCTCACGTTGCTGATGTTGGCGGCCACGCCTGCGCCTGAGCCATTGACTACCGAGCATGTTTTGCCAGCGGGTGCTGCACTGATGGCCACGGCATATGTGCCATTGCCTGCAACGGCTTGAGAAAAAGTAAACGTGGTGTTGCTGCTGACCGTGGACGTGTTGACGGTGTCGCCATTGAGTGTCAACACCACTTGGTCACCTACACCCAAACCACTCACGGTGCCGCCTATGGTGTAAGAGGTGGCTCCACCCAAACTGCCAGCAGGATTTGTCGATCCACCCCCACCACCGCCACAACCGATCACGATCGTAAGCAACAATAAAGAGCCAAAAAGGTTTATTAACAATCTCATATTTATTGATTCTTGTTGATAAATCGAGATCGAACGCACGTTAAAACTGCACTTAATATTTAAAAGCGCAACTTCAGATTGGCAAATGCAACTTTGAAATGCACAGAATGAATTGCACACAAACCAACCGTGCAGTTCTTAATGGCAAGCGTAAATAAACAGCAAGCGCAAAACATCCATCTTGACGATGCCAAGGCACGTTTCAGCAAAGCGCTGAATTTCGCACTGCTCAACAAGTTTGGCCGTGTGCCTACTGCAAACTCTTTGGCGAACCAATTCAACTTTCGAGCTGAAGGTATTGCAGGCGTCACGCGTGAAACGGCACGTAAGTGGCTGACGGGTCAAGCCATTCCAGAAGTAGCCAAGTTAATTGTGCTGGTGGACTGGCTGGAACTGGATGCCAACACCTTCATGAGTACACGCCCCACAGATGCGCTGACGGATGATGACGTGGTCATGGACACCATCCGTGAATTGCTCAAGCACATGGACGATAAGACACGCAGCACGATTTTGATCACCGCGTGGGCGTTGCGTGAGACGCAGGGCTTGCAAGCTCACAAATTAGATTTGCCAACGCTACGCAGGGCTTTGATGCTCAACATTGGCAGTCACTAGCACCTGCGCGTGCGGCCACTCAAGGCGTGCGGTTGATGCGCAGGATGGGGTAGTGGTTGTAGCTGGGGTCGTGATACGGGATTTCACGAATCCAGAAATCCATGCGTTGCTCGGGATCTTCTCTAAACCGGTCATCACGGTCCATGCGTGTTTGATATTCTTTGCGCAGCCCAGGCAACTTTTGATGGAGTGTTTCGCCATAGCGCTCGCGGATGCGACGATCTTCTCGATACATCCATTGCGCAATTTGTAGCTGGCGGTGGTTGGAAATGTGATCCGTGATTTCGTACACCGTGTTGAACAAGCCCCACCGCGACAAAGAATCGGGCGACACGGGTTCAAGCAAGTGCGCGGCTAGCAGAGCACGGGCCTGACGCGTCGGTACGAAGATGGATCCTTGAAGCAGGTCCTCGCGCGCGTCCATCCACTCGCCATACAAATTGGTTCGCAGTCGCCCCTGAAAAGTTCGCGATTCAAACGTGATGTTTTCAGGCTTCACATGCAGCACTTCGACGGCCACGTTTTTCAAGCTACGTGGCATGACTTGGTAAGTGATGCCATGCTTTTGCAGATAAGGCAACACGACAGAGGCCCACCCCGCGGGAACGATGTATCCGCCTTGCGGCAAAGTGACGATTGCATCGTTGACGGGTTGAATATCGCTGTAAACAGGCGTGTGCCACACCTCGGGGCGGTTGAGGTGATAGGTGATGTGACGCCCGCCCACAACTGGCGCTTGTTCGTGTGTGGTGTATTCGTAGCCCAGTAAATCAACATAGCCCGTGGGGATGTCAATGTCCATTTCGAGCATGTTGTGCCAGTCCAGTGCCACGGTTTCACTGCGCATGTGGTCTGCATGTTCGTCGGCTTGGATTGCGACTTTCAACAGTTGACGTCCATCCTTGGCAATCAATTCCAACGCCGCAATCAAAACATCTTTGCTCGTTTGAACACGCTGCGCGTAAGGTGACCATGCATGGTCTTCGATCAACAGCCCCAAGCGATTTCTCAACACCGCATACACATGAGAGAAGCGAGGCGCATCCGCATCGCGCATGATGCCTGCGCGAGGGTTCTCTAAGTCCAACAGCACGGGTGTGAAGTCCAGTGGGTGATGCCCCTTGTTGCTAAGGCGGGTCATCATGTCGGCTAAAAATTGCTCAGACACTTCATGCAACACATCGTCAGCGCTGAACATGGAGGACATCGACAAGGAGACGTCATGGCGAAAACGTACACCATCCGTGACATGCAAGTCCAAGGTGAGCAAAGGGTCCCATTGCGATACCAGTTGCAGCATGGCATTCATTTCCGCCGATTGACCTAGCATCCAGTCTCGGTTGAGGTTAATGCGCTGCGCCGTGACCCGCTCACCCTGCAAGCTGGGGCCGTTTTGATTCGGGCGGTTGAACGGGCTGGGGCGTTCATGCCCATCGACGTTGAAAACCGGCACAAACAAAAAAACTTGATGCCGAAGTGGGTCGCTCGCAGGGGGTTTCTCCAACCAATCGCGAATCAACATCAGCCCCGCGTCTTTGCCGTCAATTTCACCGGCATGTGTTCCCGCGATGGCGAGGCTCACCGGAATGCCGAGTCGTTTGGCGTGTGCAGGCGTTAAGGCGCCACTGCGGCTCACCGCGATCACCCAAATAGGACGTCCTTCGGCAGAGCGCCCCATGCTGAAACAGCGCACGGCGTCGGGATGACTTTTGGCCAAGGCTTGGCACATGGCGTCTACCTCGGCATAAGTTCCTGTGCGCTGGAACTTACTGACTTCCGCTTCGAGTCGCTGGGCGACTTTGGTTGAAGCTTGCCCCCATGCGCTGAGGATGGCGCAACACCAAATGCCGCACATCAGAAAAGTCTTGCAAGCCCAGTTGCTGCTTGTGTTCATCTACAAATACGCTCAGTGTGAATATGTGACATAAAAGTAGGTCAAGTTGTTGTCACTTGCTCGACGGC
>CANFKQ010000172.1 GCA_947447405.1 Comamonadaceae bacterium
GCATGGAACTACTTCATGTCCATCAAGAACCCCACCAACGACGAATTCATCAAGAAGTGGTCTGCCTACGCCAAGGCCAAAGGCATTGCTGGCCACAAAGACAAGCCTTTGACCAACGACCCAATGGAAGCCACCTACATCGGCATCAACATGTGGAAGCAAGCGGTTGAAAAAGCCAAGTCCACCGACACCGATAAAGTGATTGCAGCCATGGCTGGCCAAACCTTCAAGGCACCCAGCGGCATCACCTCCAAGATGGACGAGAAAAACCACCACTTGCACAAGTCGGTGTTCATCGGCGAGATCAAGGCAGATGGCCAGTTCAACGTGGTTTGGAAAACACCCGGTCCTGTGAAAGCCAAGCCATGGAGCCCCTTCATCGAAGGCAACGCTTCCAAGCCTGATGAGCCTGTGAAGAAGTAAACCTTTCTCCGAGGGATCGACTTGGGGGAGGGCCATGCCCTCCCCTTTTTTATGGGAATTTGGATGACCTGTTTTTCATTACCTGCATGGACACGTCAGCTCGCGCTGCGCGGTGTTTGCGCACTGGCACTTGGCGCACTCAGCCACGCATCCGTCTTGGCACTCACCGCGGAACAAACCCAAGCACTCACTCTGGGCGACACCGATGCACGTGTGACCGCACTGCAACAAGCACTGGCCTCACCCGACGTACAAACCGCCATCTTCTTGCAGGCCATGGCCGATGACGTGGTCAAAGTGAACGGCACACAAGTACTGATCGTGCGTGATGGCAAGGCGGTCGATCCCGTGAGCGGCCAAGGCACCGCTCTGCCTGACACCGCAGAAGACGTGATCAACAACAACCGCATGCGCGGTGAAATTGACGCCGCCTTGTCTGCCCTGCAATTGCTCAGCCCCGACGCCGCAATGCGTGTGCACGCCGCCAAGTCTGTGCTGAAAGAACCCGATCCCACCAAACTTGCCATGCTGGAAAAAGCATTGGCCAGCGAAACCAACGAGGGTGTGAAAAAACAAATGTTGTTGGCCCGCGCAGCTGTTTTGCTCAACAGCGACAACGCCGACGAGCGCTTTGCCTCTGCCAAAACTTTGGCCGACAGCCAAACCCCAGACACACAACTCTTGCTCAACCAACGACTGAGCCAAGAAGAAGACAAACAAGTGCGTGCTCAGTTACAAACCTCGCTGCTCACCATCCAGGCCGCTCTGAACTGGGGGGAAAAACTAGGCGCGCTGTTCACCGGTATCAGTTTGGGCTCCATCCTGTTGTTGGTGGCTTTGGGCCTCGCCATCACCTACGGTTTGATGGGTGTGATCAACATGGCCCACGGCGAGCTGATGATGATTGGCGCCTACGCCACCTACGTGGTGCAAGGCTTGTTTCGTCAGTATTTACCGGGCATGTTTGACGCGTATTTGTTGGTGGCCATTCCTGCCTCGTTCCTCGCGGCTGCTCTCGTGGGTGCCGTACTGGAGCGTTTGGTTTTGCGCCACTTGTATGGCCGCCCGCTCGAAACACTCTTGGCCACTTGGGGCATCAGCTTAGTACTGATGCAAGGCGTGCGCAGCATTTTTGGCGCGCAAAACGTCGGCGTTGAAAACCCTTCTTGGATGAGCGGTGGCGTGCAGCTGCTGGCCAACCTCTCGCTGCCCTACAACCGCTTGGTCATCATTGGCTTTGCGCTGTTTGTGTTGGTGGGCATGACGCTGTTGATTAGCAAAACACGTTTGGGTTTGTTTGTGCGTGGCGTCACGCAAAACCGTCCTATGGCTTCAGCCTTGGGTGTGAACACGGCACGCATTGACACCTATGCGTTCTCACTCGGTTGCGGCATCGCGGGTTTGGCCGGTTGTGCGCTTAGCCAAATTGGCAACGTGGGGCCGGACCTTGGTCAAAACTACATCGTCGACGCCTTCATGGTGGTGGTACTGGGTGGCGTGGGCCAGCTGGCAGGCACGGTGTACGCCGCGATGGGTTTGGGCTTGATGAACAAATTGCTCGAAGGCGTAGCCGGCGCGGTACTGGCCAAGATTGCGGTGTTGGTGTTCATCATCGTATTCATCCAAAAACGTCCGCAAGGCATCTTTGCCATGAAAGGCCGCAGCGCGGAGGCATGACATGACGACACACCACTCTTCTTCGCTGCAACTCCCAAAGACGCCCGCATTGCTGGGTACCACAGGCTGGATCTTCTTCTTAGTTGCCCTCATCACGGTGTGCGTGTTGGTGCCCGTGCTCAACCTGTGGGTGCCTGCAGATAGCACGTTCCACATGAGTGACTACGCCGTGGCCTTGGTGGGCAAGATCATGTGCTACGCCATCTGTGCTTTAGCCATGGATTTGATTTGGGGCTACACAGGCATCTTGTCGCTGGGCCACGGTTTGTTCTTTGCGCTGGGCGGCTACGTGATGGGCATGTACTTGATGCGCCAGATCGGCACCGACGGTAACTATAAAAGCAAGCTGCCAGACTTCATGGTGTTTCTCGATTGGAAAACCTTGCCTTGGCATTGGACCTTCAGTGACAGCTTTATTGCGACGCTGCTGATGGTTGTGTTGGTGCCCGGCGTGTTGGCTTTTGTGTTTGGCTACTTCGCGTTTCGTTCGCGCATCAAAGGCGTTTACTTCTCCATCATCACGCAGGCCATGACATTTGCGGCCATGCTGCTGTTCTTTCGTAACGAAACCGGCTTTGGTGGCAACAACGGCTTTACGGATTTCAAACGCATCTTGGACTTACCCATTGCCACACCCGCCATGCGCATGACCTTGTTTGTGCTCACGGGTGCAGCTTTGCTGCTGAGCTATTTGTTTGCCCGTTGGCTGGTGCAAAGCAAATTTGGCCGCGTGCTCCAAGCCATTCGCGATGCCGAGAGCCGCGTGATGTTTTCGGGCTACTCGCCCCTGCCCTACAAGCTCACCATCTGGGTCATCTCTGCGGTGATGTGCGGCATTGCGGGTGCCTTGTATGTGCCGCAAGTGGGCATCATCAACCCCAGCGAGATGAGCACCGCCAATTCGATTGAAATCGCCGTGTGGGCAGCCGTGGGTGGACGCGCATCACTGATTGGCCCCATCGTGGGTGCGTTCTTGGTCAACGGCATGAAAAGCTGGTTGACCGTGACCGCTCCTGAATTTTGGTTGTACTTTTTAGGCGCGTTGTTCATTGGCGTAACTCTGTACATGCCACACGGCGTGGTGGGCTTGGTTCAAAAACTCAGCGCTAAGAAAAATGCC
>CANFKQ010000173.1 GCA_947447405.1 Comamonadaceae bacterium
AGAATCGCCCACCACCTTGGTGGCGTGGTGCTTGATGAGGTCATCGCGGCGAATGCCCAACCACATGGCAATGGCGGCTGCCACGAACACCGATGAGTAAATGCCAAAGCAAATGCCAATGGTCAGCGCCAGCGCAAAGTAGTGCAGGGTTGCGCCACCGAACAACAACATGGACAACACCATGAGCTGCGTGCAACCGTGGGTGATGATGGTGCGGCTGATGGTGGAGGTGATGGCGTTGTCGATGATCTCGACCGTGTCCATCTTGCGATAGCGACGGAAGTTTTCGCGGATACGGTCAAAAATGACGACCGATTCGTTCACCGAGTAGCCCAGCACCGCGAGCACGGCGGCCAAGACGGGCAACGAAAACTCCCACTGAAAAAACGCAAAGAAGCCCAAGATGATGACCACGTCATGCAAGTTCGCAATGATGGCGGCCACGGCAAACTTCCACTCGAAGCGCATGGCCAAATAAATCATGATGCCCACCACCACAAAGGCCAAGGCCTTCAAGCCGTCCACCGCCAGCTCGTCGCCCACTTGCGGGCCCACAAACTCGGTGCGGCGCAGCTGCACATTGGCGTCCGTCGCCTTCAACGCTGTCAGCACTTGTTCGCTTTGCTGAGCAGAGCTTTGGCCTTTGACCGCAGGCATGCGAATCATCACATCGCGAGCGGTGCCAAAGTTTTGCACTTGCACATCGGAGAAGCCGAGCTTGGCAATTTGATCACGCACGGCGTTGAGATCGGCGGGTTGGCTGTAGCTGACTTCCATGAGCGTGCCGCCCGTGAACTCGACCGACAGGTGTAAACCACGGTTGAACAAGAAGAACACTGCGGCCAAGAACGTGATGAACGAGATGGCGTTGAACGCCACCGCATGTTTCATGAACGGGATGTCTTTACGGATTTTGAAAAATTCCATGACTCAAATCTCTTTCTGTCGCTTGGCGCTTAAGCGCGCCAAACGGTGCCAATTGACACGCTTTGCAATTTCTTTTGGCGGCCATACCAAACGTTGACCAAGCCACGCGAGAAGAACACCGCAGAGAACATGCTGGTCAAAATACCCAAGCAATGCACCACGGCAAAACCACGCACAGGGCCAGAGCCAAAGGCCAACAAGGCCAAGCCCGCTATCAGGGTGGTGACGTTGGAGTCCAAGATGGTGGCCCAAGCGCGGTCGTAGCCGGCATGGATGGCTGACTGCGGTGAAGCGCCGTTGCGCAACTCTTCACGCACACGCTCGTTGATCAGCACGTTGGCGTCAATCGCCATACCCAATACCAAAGCCATCGCGGCCATGCCAGGTAATGTCAACGTGGCTTGCAACATTGAGAGCACTGCGACCAAGAGCAACAAGTTCACGGCCAAGGCCACGCTGGAGAACACGCCAAACAACATGTAGTAAATACACATGAAGGCGGTCACGGCCACAAAGCCCCAAGTGACTGAGTTAAAACCTTTGGCAATGTTTTCAGCACCGAGGCTTGGGCCGATGGTGCGTTCTTCAATGATTTCCATGGGCGCGGCGAGCGAACCAGCGCGCAACAGCAAAGCTGTGTCGTTGGCTTCCACGGTGCTCATGCGGCCGGAAATTTGCACGCGGCCACCGCCGATTTCGCTGCGAATCACAGGTGCGGTCACCACTTCGCCCTTACCTTTTTCAAACAGCAAGATGGCCATGCGTTTGCCAACGCTCTCACGCGTGACATCCTTGAAGATGCGTGCGCCTTTGGCGTCGAGCGTCAGGTGAACCGCAGCTTCTTGGTTTTGTGTGTCAAAGCCAGGTTGTGCATCGGTGAGGTTTTCACCGGTCAAGATGACTTGCTTTTTCACAATCACGGCTTGGCCGTTGCGGTCCATGAAGCGCTCTGTGCCAAACGGCACGGGGCCGTTGCCAAACTCAGCAGAGCGGGCTTCGGCGCTGTCATCCACCATGCGGATTTCCAGCGTGGCGGTTCGACCCAAAATGTCTTTGGCCTTCGCCGTGTCTTGCACGCCAGGCAGTTGCACCACGATACGGTCGGTGCCTTGTTGCTGAATCACAGGCTCGGCCACACCCAACTCGTTGATGCGGTTGTGCAAGGTGGTGATGTTTTGCTTAATGGCTTGCTCTTGCACGCGTTTGGCAGCCACAGGATTGATCACCGCCGTGAGTTTGAAGTCAGCGCCGTCTGGCGCACCGGTGGTTTGCAAATCTAAGAACTGGTCTTGAATCACACGTTGCGCAGCTTCGAGGGCGTCCATGTCACGAAAACGAATTTCGATGGTTTGGTTGTTGCGGCTGATGCCGCTGTGGCGCACGTTCTTTTCGCGCAAACCGGTGCGGATGTCACCGGCTAAGGACTCCGCCTTTTTGGTCAACGCCGCAGGCATGTCGACTTGCAACATGAAGTGCACGCCACCACGCAAGTCCAAACCCAAATACATGGGTGCTGCGTTGAGCGCCGTCAGCCACGCGGGTGAGCGGGCCAACAAATTGAGAGCGACGACATACGACGCATCGTTCGCGTCGGGCACCAAGGCCTGCTGGATGGAATCCTTGGCTTTGAGCTGTTTGTCCGTGCTATCAAAACGCACTTTGAGCGAGCCATTGTCCAAGGTCACCACATCGGGGGTCAGGTTGGCTGCCGCCAAAGCGGCTTGCACACGGTCTTGCACAGCAAGGTCTACTTTGACCGACGACTTGGCGGCCGACACCTGCACCGCAGGCGCTTCACCAAAAAAGTTGGGCAGTGTGTAGATGCTGCCGACCAACAAAGCGATCACGATGATCGCGTACTTCCAAAGGGGGTAACGGTTCATGATCGCTTCGTCGTCTTAGTGATGGGTACGAATTACAAGGAGCAGTTTAGATAGAGCCCTTGGGCAACACTTGCACCACGGCTTGGCGTTGCAATTGCACTTCAACGCCAGCAGCGATTTCGATGGTCACGGTGGTTTCAGCCAGCTTGGTCACCTTGCCGAGCAAGCCGCCAGCGGTGGCGATTTCGTCGCCTTTGGCGATGGCTTCGATCATGGCCTTGTGTTCTTTTTGACGCTTCATTTGTGGGCGAATCATCACGAAATACAAGACCACAAACATCAACACCAAAGGCAACATACCTTGGAGAGAAGACATCAGGTCACCACCGGCAGCAGCGGCAGGTGCGGTTTGGGCAAAAGCAGAAGAAATCAACACGGTCAAACTCCAATTTGAGGGACTGCTGCT
>CANFKQ010000174.1 GCA_947447405.1 Comamonadaceae bacterium
ACCTCGGCTTGCGCTTTGTGGCGGGTGTGGAAGTCATTCAAGCGGTTGAGCTGGCTCAGTTTTTCTTCTTCGGTCGAGCGGGCCAGTTCGAGCTTGTCCATCACTTGTTCGCCGTGCGGGTTGCGGAAGGTGTTGACGCCGATGATGGGAAGCTCGCCGGTGTGCTTGAGCATTTCATAGGTCATGGATTCATCTTGAATCTTGCCGCGTTGGTAGCCCGTTTCCATGGCGCCCAACACACCGCCGCGTTCGGCAATGCGCTCGAACTCGGCCAGCACGGCCTCTTCCACCAATTCGGTGAGTTCTTCGATGATGAAAGCGCCTTGGTTGGGGTTTTCGTTTTTGGCCAAGCCCCATTCGCGGTTGATGATGAGCTGAATCGCCATGGCGCGACGCACCGAGTCTTCGGTGGGCGTCGTGATGGCTTCGTCAAATGCGTTGGTGTGCAAGCTGTTGCAGTTGTCGTAAATCGCAATCAACGCTTGCAGCGTGGTGCGGATGTCGTTGAACTGAATCTCTTGTGCATGCAATGAACGACCAGAAGTTTGGATGTGATATTTCAGCTTCTGGCTACGTTCGTTAGCGCCATATTTCTCTTTCATCGCCACCGCCCAAATGCGGCGTGCTACGCGGCCCATCACGGTGTACTCAGGGTCCATGCCGTTGCTGAAGAAGAAGCTCAGGTTAGGCGCGAAGTCGTCAATGTGCATGCCGCGCGCCAAGTAGGCTTCCACAAACGTGAAACCGTTGGAGAGCGTGAACGCCAATTGAGAGATGGGGTTTGCACCCGCTTCGGCAATGTGATAACCGCTGATCGACACACTGTAGAAGTTGCGCACTTGGTTGTGCACAAAGTACTGCGCGATGTCGCCCATCACCTTCAATGAAAATTCAGTGGAAAACAGGCACGTGTTTTGACCCTGGTCTTCTTTCAAGATATCGGCTTGCACAGTGCCGCGCACGTTTTGCATGACCCACTCTTTGATCTTGGCGGTTTCGGTTTCGGTCGGGTCGCGGCCGTTGTCCTTTTTGAATTTCTCGATGTTTTGGTCGATGGCGGTGTTCATGAACATCGCCAAGATGGAAGGGGCGGGGCCGTTGATGGTCATCGACACGCTGGTGGTGGGGTTGCACAGGTCAAACCCGTCGTACAACACCTTCATGTCGTCCAGCGTGGCCACGTTCACGCCCGAGTTGCCCACCTTGCCGTAAATGTCTGGACGTGGGTCTGGGTCGTTGCCGTACAGCGTGACCGAGTCAAACGCGGTGGACAAGCGCTTGGCATCCATGCCCTCGCTCACCAGTTTGAAACGACGGTTGGTGCGGAAGGGGTCGCCTTCGCCCGCAAACATACGGGTGGGGTCTTCGCCTTCACGTTTGAAGGCGAAGGTGCCCGCGGTGTAGGGGTAGCTGCCGGGCACGTTGTCGAGCATGAGCCACTTCAAGATTTCGCCGTGGTCTTCATACGTGGGCAAAGCCACTTTGCGAATTACTGTGCCTGAGAGGCTCTTGGTGGTCAACGCAGTGCGAATTTCTTTGTCGCGAATCTTCACCACGTACTCGTCGCCCGCGTAAGCGGCTTGCATGGCTGGCCATTGGGCCAACAGTTTGCGCTCGGCGCCGCCTAGATTTTCTTCACGCGCAAAGGCCAAGTCGATGGCTGCCTCAGACGCTTTGGCACGGCCTGGCTTGTCTTCGGCCAGCATACGTGCGGCTTCGCGTAGTTGTTGAATTTCGCGTGCCAGTTTGGCCTGCGTGCGTGCACGCTTTTTGTAGCCGCGCACGGTGTCGGTAATTTCGGCCAAGTAGCGTGTGCGTGCCGCAGGCACCACCGGCGTTTGGTTGCTGCTGTGGCGCACGTTCACCAGTGGCAGGCGGCCTTCTTTGAAGGTGAGGCCCAACTCGGTCAAGCGGCCTTTCAGGGCTTGGTACAGCGCAGTCACGCCGTCATCGTTGAAGCGCGCAGCCATGGTGCCAAACACGGGCATTTGCTCGGTGGGCGTGTGCCAAGCTTCTTTGTTGCGTTGCACTTGCTTGGCCACATCGCGCAGCGCATCGCTGGCCCCTTTGCGGTCAAACTTGTTGATGGCCACAAACTCGGCAAAGTCCAGCATGTCGATTTTTTCCAGCTGGCTTGCGGCACCGAACTCGGGCGTCATCACATACATGGGCACATCCACGTGCGGCACGATGGCTGCGTCACCTTGGCCAATGCCCGAGGTTTCCACAATGATCAGATCAAACCCCGCGCACTTGGTGGCCGCCAACACATCGGGCAGTGCAGCGCTGATTTCGCTGCCAAAGTCGCGTGTGGCGAGCGAGCGCATGAACACGCGCTGGCCGCTGCTCCAAGGTGAAATCGCATTCATGCGAATGCGGTCGCCCAACAAAGCACCACCGCTCTTGCGGCGTGAGGGGTCAATCGAAATCACAGCAATGCGCAAGGCATCGCCTTGGTCCAAACGGATACGTCGCACCAACTCGTCGGTGAGAGACGACTTGCCTGCGCCACCCGTGCCGGTAATGCCGAGCACCGGTACTTTGTGGTTGAGCGACTCTTTGCGCACAGCTTCGACCATGTTGTGGTCTGCCTTCTCGTTCTCTAAAGCCGTGATGAGCTGAGCCAACTTGCGCCATGCCATCTCGTCATGGCCTTGAATCTCTTTCACGGAAGAGGGCGCGTAGCTCGACAAGTCTTTGTCGCAGCGCATGATCATTTCGCCAATCATGCCTTGCAAGCCCATCTTCTGGCCGTCTTCTGGGCTGTAAATGCGGGTCACGCCGTAGGCTTGCAGCTCGCGAATTTCGGGGGGCACGATCACGCCGCCACCGCCGCCAAACACTTGGATGTGTTCGCCACCGCGCTCGCGCAACAAATCGACCATGTACTTGAAATACTCCACGTGACCACCTTGGTACGAACTGATGGCAATGCCTTGCACGTCTTCTTGCAACGCAGCCGTCACCACCTCGTCTACCGATCGGTTGTGGCCCAAGTGAATCACCTCGGCACCCATGCCTTGCAAGATGCGACGCATGATGTTGATGGCCGCATCGTGGCCGTCAAACAAAGAGGCGGCGGTGACGAAGCGCACTTTTTGCGTGGGCTTGTAGTTGGCAAGGGCTTGGAATTCGGCGGACAAGTCAGACATGCGGTGCTCCGGGAAACGGAAGGTAAAACGA
>CANFKQ010000175.1 GCA_947447405.1 Comamonadaceae bacterium
TGAAACACTTGGCTCAAGGCGGTATTCCTGTGCCAGACCCCATGTCTAACCAAGACGGCGACATTTTGCTCACTGTCGAAGGCAAGCCTGCTGCGGTGGTCAATCGCTTGCGCGGCAAAAGCAAACTCAGCCCTACCGCTGCCCACTGCGCCGCTGTAGGCGATATGCTGGCACGCATGCACCTAGCTGGGCGCGACTACAACCGCCAACAGCCCAACCTGCGCGGCCTGCCTTGGTGGAACGACACCGTGCCTGTGGTGCTGCCGTATTTGGACGAGTCACAAGCCGCGCTCATTCAAACCGAGCTGGCACACCAAAACCACATTGCTGCGACATCGGCCTATGCCGCACTGCCACGTGGCCCCATCCACGCCGACTTGTTTCGCGACAACGTGATGTTTGATGGCACCGCCGAAGCACCCGAACTCAGCGGCTTCTTTGACTTTTACTTTGCAGGCGTGGACACCTGGTTGTTTGACGTGGCCGTGTGTTTGAACGATTGGTGCATCACCCAAGCTGACGGTATGCACGATGCAGATAAAGCCAAGTCGTTCATTGACGCATACCAAGCGGTGCGCCCTTTCACACCGGCTGAGCGCCAGTTGCTCAACCCGATGTTGCGTGCGGGTGCTTTGCGTTTTTGGACCTCACGCCTGTGGGACTTCTACCTGCCGCGTGAAGCCAGCATGTTGCAACCCCACGACCCCACACACTTTGAGCGTGTGTTGCGCCAACGTGTGGCACACCCTGTCACACTCTGAACTATGAAACTCAACGTCGTTCCCGCAAAAACTGGCTCGCTCTGGGTGCGCCAAGGCATTCGCGCTTTTTGGAAGCAACCGCTGGCACTCACAGGCTTGTTCTTCATGTTTATGGCGAGCATGTCCATACTTTCCATCGTGCCAGTGTTGGGTGGCTTCTTGGCGCTGATGTTGTTGCCTGCTGCATCGCTTGGCTTGATGGCGGCTACGCGTGAAGTAGAGCTGGGCAAGTTCCCCATGCCTTTCATCTTGGTCGCAGGATTTAGAAACGGCGCAGAAGGCAAGCGCAACATGATCGTGCTGGGTTTGATCTACGCGCTGTGCTTTGTGGGCGTGATGGGCTTGTCCACTTTGGTGGACGGTGGCGACTTTGCCAAGTTGTATTTGATGGGTGGTTCTCTGGAGATGGACACCTTGATGAAACCTGAGTTTCAGAACGCGATGTGGCTCTCGCTTATGTTGTATTTGCCGTTGTCTATTGTGTTTTGGCACTCACCTGCGCTCACACATTGGAATGGTGTGCCTGTGGCCAAAAGCTTGTTCTTCAGCACCGTAGCGTGTCTGAGTAATTGGCGTGCGTTTTTGGTGTTTGGCATGATGTGGACGGCCATTTTCTTAGGCACCACGTTGTCCATCACGCTCATCGGCAGTTTGGTAGGCGATGGCGACTTTGCTGCCATGGCCTTGCTGCCCGCGATGCTGATGCTGGCCGCCATGTTTTTTTGCTCGACGTATTACAGCTTCAAAGACTGCTTCACGTCGGACACGATTTACGCTTAAACCATTTGCGTGGTGCAGCGCACCACGCTTGAGTCAACTTAAACCTGTGTGAGCTTGGCCACACTCAGCGCCAACCACTTGGTGCCGTGACGTGGGAAGTTCACTTGCGCACGGGCATCGTCACCCACACCTTCAATGCTGATCACCGCACCCTCGCCAAACTTGGCGTGGAACACCTGCACACCACTGCGCACCCATGCGTTAGGACCACTGGTCACAGGCGCTGCGCGTTGAGGCACAGGCTTGGGCGCAACGGCCGTAGCCGCACCACCGCCCCATGCGTTGTTTTGCCAGCCGTTGTTGCTTTGCCATGCATCACGGCGTGAAGGCATCGCATCTGCAAACGCTGAACGTGCAGGCGTGATCCACTTAAGCGTGTGCTCTGGCAGCTCCTCAAAGAAACGGCTTTTCAAGTTGTAGCGTGTTTGGCCATGCAGCATGCGGGTTTGCGAATGGCTCAGGTACAAACGCTTGCGCGCACGCGTGATGGCCACATACATGAGGCGGCGTTCTTCTTCTAGGCCATCAAAGTCGTTCATCGAGTTTTCATGCGGGAACAAGCCCTCTTCCATGCCAGTGATGAACACGCAGTCAAACTCTAGGCCCTTGGAGGCATGCACGGTCATGAGCTGAATCGCGTCTTGGCCCGCTTGCGCTTGGTTGTCACCCGACTCCAGGGCCGCGTGCGTGAGAAAGGCCGCCAAAGGCGACAAGGTTTCGCCTGTGTCGGCGTTGATCATGGTTTGTGGTGCGGATTGGCGCGTGAGGCCTTGACCTTCATTTGATGTGCTCGGCATCGCGTTGCCGTCCACGGCAACAGACTGACCGTGCTCGTCAATCGGCAGCGCCACCGCATCGCGGCCGAAACCTTCTTGGGTGACAAAGCTCTCGGCGGCGTTGACCAGTTCCTGCAAGTTTTCAATGCGGTCTTGACCTTCGCGCTCGGTTTGGTAGTGGGTGATCAAGCCAGAGTGATCGAGCAAGAGCTCAATGATTTGGCGCAGGTTTTGGCCCTGTGTTTGCTCGCGCAACACATCAATCTTGGCCACAAAGGCACTGAGGTTGGCGCCTGCTTTGCCGGCCACCGCCGTGACGGCATCGCTCATGGCGCAGCCCATGGCACGCGAGGCGTCTTGCAGCTGCTCGATGCTGCGGGCACCAATGCCACGCGGCGGGAAGTTAACCACGCGCATGAAGCTGGTGTCGTCGCGTGGGTTTTCTAGCAAGCGCAAATAGGCCAAGGCGTGTTTGATTTCAGCGCGTTCGAAAAAGCGCAAGCCACCGTACACGCGGTAAGGCATGGCGGCGTTGAACAACGCGGTTTCAATCACGCGGCTTTGTGCGTTGCTGCGATAAAGCACGGCAATTTCGCTGCGATGTTGCACACCATTGGCGCCATCGCCATTCTGGCCATCACGCAAGAGTTGCTTCATCTCTTCCACCATCCATTGCGCTTCGGCAAAGTCAGTGGGGGATTCATACACACGCACGGGTTCGCCTGCGCCTTGGGTGGTGTGCAAGTTTTTACCCAGTCGGCCTTTGTTGTGGCTGATGAGGTGGTTGGCACTGTCTAAGATGTTGCTGAAGCTGCGGTAGTTTTGTTCGAGCTTGATTTGGTTGGTCACGTTGTACTCGCGCA
>CANFKQ010000176.1 GCA_947447405.1 Comamonadaceae bacterium
CCAGCTCGGCCATGCGTTCCTGAAGGGTCTTTTTGTTCACCTGGTAGGGCAGCTCGTCCACGATGATGGACTGACGCTGGCCTTTGTCGATGTCTTCAAAGTGGCACTTGGCGCGCATCACCACACGGCCACGGCCAGTGCGGTAACCGTCTTTCACGCCGCTGATCCCGTAAATAATTCCGGCGGTTGGGAAGTCTGGCGCTGGAATGATTTCCATCAACTCGTCGATGGTGGCTTCTGGGTTGCGCAGCATGTGCAAGCACGCGTCCACCACTTCATTCAAGTTGTGAGGTGGAATATTGGTGGCCATGCCCACGGCAATGCCAGAGGAGCCGTTAACCAACAAGTTAGGAATTCGGCTAGGCAGCACCAAGGGTTCTTTTTCAGAGCCGTCATAGTTAGGGCCGAAATCGACAGTTTCTTTGTCGATATCGCTCAACATTTCGTGAGCAATTTTGGATAAGCGAATTTCCGTGTAACGCATGGCGGCGGCGTTGTCGCCGTCTACCGAGCCGAAGTTGCCTTGGCCGTCCACCAACATGTGGCGCAACGAAAAGTCTTGTGCCATACGCACGATGGTGTCGTACACCGCGCTGTCACCATGCGGATGGTATTTACCAATCACGTCACCCACGATACGGGCTGACTTCTTATAAGGACGATTCCAGTCGTTGTTGAGCTCGTGCATCGCGAATAAGACGCGGCGGTGTACGGGCTTTAAGCCGTCACGCGCATCGGGGAGTGCGCGTCCCACAATCACGCTCATGGCGTAATCTAGGTAGCTGCGACGCATCTCCTCTTCTAGGCTGATGGGCAAGGTTTCTTTGGCGAACTGGGTCATGAAAGAGGCCGTAATGCAGGAAACCTGACATTTTAGGCTGATATGTCACTTGACTTTTTGTGGTTGACTAGCAACATGCACGGCGTTAATTTGTTAAGCCAAGTTATAAGAAGAATTGGTTTCTTTTTGTTATGGCACAATAATTCAAGCGTTACGAGTGTGTTCATTTGTGACTGCCTGAATTCGCAGAGTGGTCTGCGGCTTATAAATCCCTCAGAGGTGAATCATGAAAAACTTGAAGAACTTGGCAGCTTTTGTTGCTACCGCTGCTTTGGCTACTGCTGCTATGGCTCAAAACATCGATAACTGGCGTAATGCTTCTGGCGACGTGTGGAAAAACGCTTCTGGCGATTGCTGGCGCGATGCCAACTGGACGCCTGCTACTGCAGCTCCTGGCTGTGGCGCTCCTGCTGCTGTGGTTGCACCAAAAGCAGCTGCTCCAGTCGCTGCTGCTTCTAAAGTTACCTACGCTGCTGATGCATTCTTTGACTTCGATAAGTCAGTGGTTAAGCCAGCTGGTAAAGCTAAGTTGGACGACTTGGTGTCCAAAGTTAAAGGCATCAATTTGGAAGTGATCATTGCTGTAGGTCACACTGACTCAATCGGTTCTGACACTTACAACCAAAAATTGTCAGTGCGTCGCGCTGAAGCTGTGAAGGCCTACTTGGTGTCTAAAGGCATCGAGAAAAACCGCATCTACACAGAAGGTAAAGGCGAGAAGCAACCTGTTGCAGACAACAAGACCAAAGAAGGTCGTGCTAAAAACCGTCGCGTTGAGATCGAAGTTGTTGGCACACGTGCTAACTGATCTTCTCTGATCTGAATGCAAACCCCGCCTCGGCGGGGTTTCTTTTTGCTTGAACGACAATACGAGCCATGCAAAATACCGTTACTCACACCAATGTCGATCCGGCCGAATTGGCCAAATTTTCAGACCTGGCCCACCGCTGGTGGGACCCAGAGAGCGAATTTCGCCCACTGCATCAAATCAATCCATTGCGCCTAGACTGGATCAACGGTATTGCACCGTTAAATGGTAAAAAAGTTCTAGACGTGGGCTGTGGCGGCGGCATCTTGACCGATGCCATGGCTCGTACTGGTGCGCATGCCTTGGGCATTGACTTGGCGACTAAATCGCTCAAAGTAGCGCAGTTGCATGCTTTGGAAGCCCAAACGCCTAATGTGCAATACCGTGAAGTGGCTGTGGAAGTATTGGCTGCTGAGCAGCCTGCTAGCTTTGATGTAATCACTTGCATGGAAATGCTTGAGCATGTGCCCGACCCCTCGTCCATCGTGCGTGCGTGCGCGCAGTTGGTCAAGCCAGGCGGCCATGTGTTTTTCTCGACGCTCAACCGAAACGCCAAGTCATTTTTGTTTGCCATCGTAGGCGCAGAGTATGTTTTGAATATGCTGCCTCGCGGTACACATGAGTACGCCAAGTTCATTCGTCCTAGTGAGTTAGCGCGCGATTGTCGCGAAGCAGGGCTTGAGTGGCAAAACACCCGTGGCATGGAATACAACCCGCTCACGCGCCGCTATTGGCTGAGCGCTGACACCAGCGTCAATTACATGGTTGCCACACAAAGGCCGCTGTGATGCTGAAAAATATCCGTGCTGTGCTGTTCGATTTGGATGGCACTTTGATTGACAGCGCCCCTGACCTTGGCGCTGCCGCTGACAAAATGCGGACCGACCGTGGCATGCCCTCGCTGCCTTACGCCTTGTATCGCCCCTTGGCAGGTGCTGGTGCCCGCGGCATGCTTAAAGTGGCGTTTGACATGACGCCCGAACACCAAGACTTCATGGCTATGCGCGAAGAGTTTTTTGCCAACTATGAAGCTGCCATGACCGTACATACTTATGTATTTGACGGCGTGGACGATTTGATTGAGCACCTTCAATTGCGACAAATGCCATGGGGCGTGGTGACCAACAAAATGGCGCGTTTCACCGATCCACTCACAGCCGCTATGCCTTTGTTTGTAAGTGCCGCTGCCATCGTCAGCGGGGACACCACGCCGCACGCCAAACCGCATCCAGCGCCGTTGTTCGAAGCTGCCAAACGTCTTGGCTTGTCGCCCGCGGCGTGTTTGTATGTGGGAGACGATGAGCGCGACATTGCTGCAGGTCGTGCCGCAGGCATGTCCACAGCGGCAGCTGGCTATGGTTACTTGGGTGAAAAGACCGACATCAGTGCTTGGGGGGCAGATTTATTCATTGATTCACCAAATAAGCTCTTGCAATTGCTGGCAGAGGCCTAAAATAAGAAACTTGGGGCTGCACTGGTTTCGACATGGGTTCGGACGCGTGGCAGGGCATGTCGAGGTTCTGATCCTCG